>NZ_JBNWCL010000051.1:0-598 GCF_053522445.1 Agrobacterium sp. 22-221-1 | reverse complement strand
GCCGTTCATGAACTCGGTGGTGCTGTCGCTCGGCTCGACGATCATCGCGCTGATCATCGCCATTCCCGCCGCCTGGGCCATGGCGTTCTCGCCGACCAAGCGCACCAAGGACATTTTGATGTGGATGCTCTCCACCAAGATGATGCCGGCCGTCGCCGTGCTGGTGCCGATCTATCTGATCTTCCGCAATGCCGGCCTGCTCGATACCCGCATTGGGCTCACCATCATGCTCACCTTCATCAACCTGCCGATCGTCATCTGGATGCTCTACACTTACTTTCGGGAAATCCCCGGCGAGATCCTCGAAGCCGCCCGCATGGATGGTGCATCCTTGTGGAACGAGATCGTCCATGTGCTGACACCGATGGCGGTGCCGGGCATTGCATCGACGCTGCTTTTGAACGTCATCCTCGCCTGGAACGAAGCCTTCTGGACCATCCGGCTGACGACCACCAATGCAGCCCCGCTGACGGCCTTCATCGCGTCCTTCTCAAGCCCACAGGGGCTGTTCTGGGCAAAACTCTCGGCCGCCTCGATGATGGCGATCGCCCCCATTCTCGTCATCGGCTGGTTCTCGCAGAAACAACTCGTGCGTGGC
>NZ_JBNWCL010000050.1:0-719 GCF_053522445.1 Agrobacterium sp. 22-221-1 | reverse complement strand
CTCGGGCTTGTGTGGAGGATTTGTGGTTTACTGGATGCATCAGCCGGGCATCGCAAACCCGGCTGATGCAGGCAGGCGGCCGTTTTTTCGGGCTGGTTTAGACAGCCGAGGACAAGCAAGGCCCTGCCTGCTCCCTTTGACCCCGAACGGTTGATCGGGCTTTTGCCCGCACCACAAGCCTGGGAGCAAGGCCATGATACACGATATCGCCGTCGTCGGCATTGACGTTTCCAAGCAGTATTTCGACATCCATATCCACCCCGCCGGTAAAAGCTTTCGTTGCGGTTCGTCACCGCACGAGATCACGCAGCTTGCCCGGCGTCTTTGGGAGCTGGGGCCGGTCGCCGTCGGCCTCGAAGCCTCGGGCGGCTATGAAAGCAGGCTGGCCGATGGTCTTCATGCCGCCGGCCTTGAGGTTTATATCGTCGCCCCCGCCCGCGTGCGCAGCTTTGCCCGCGCCATCGGCCAGCTGGCCAAGACCGACCGCATCGATGCGGCCATGATTGCGCGTTATCTGGCGGCGGTGCGGCGTGACCTCACACCCTACGCGCCTGATCCGGCTTGCCGCAGGATGCATGCGATCAGCGCCCACCGCCGGCGCCTGCTGGCCGAAAGGAGTGGGCTCGTCAGCCAGCTCGACACCATCGACGAACCGCTGGTGCGCGACCTGATCGAGGAGCGTCTGCGGACCATCGCACAGGATATTGCCACATTGGATG
>NZ_JBNWCL010000049.1:0-772 GCF_053522445.1 Agrobacterium sp. 22-221-1 | reverse complement strand
CCTGTGGTTCTCGTTCCAGAACTACAATCTCCTCAACCCGGCCAATGTCAGCTTCGCCGGTCTGTTCAATTACCAGTATTTCTACACCGACCCGGCCTTTTTCCAGTCGATCTGGAACACGCTACTGATCGTCGGCGGCGTGCTGCTGATCACCGTCATCGGCGGCATCGCCATTGCGCTTTTGCTCGACAATGACATTTTCGGCCAGGGCATCGTGCGCATCATGATCATCTCGCCCTTCTTCGTCATGCCGCCGGTGGCCGCATTGGTGTGGAAGAACATGATCATGCATCCCGGTTACGGCGTGCTTGCCGATCTTTCCCGCTTCTTCGGTTTCCAGCCGGTCGACTGGTTCGCGCAGTTTCCGCTCTTGTCCATCATCATCATCGTCGCCTGGCAATGGCTGCCGTTCGCGACGCTGATCCTCTTGACCGCGCTGCAGTCGCTCGATGGCGAGCAGAAGGAAGCCGCCGAGATGGATGGCGCCAACTTCGTCAACCGCTTCGTCTATCTGACGCTGCCGCATCTGTCGCGCGCCATCACCGTGGTCATCCTGATCCAGACGATCTTCCTGCTCGGCGTCTATGCGGAAATCCTCGTCACCACCAATGGCGGCCCGGGTTACGCCTCCACCAACCTCGCCTTCCTCATCTATCGCACCGCACTTCTGGGTTACGACGTCGGCGGCGCTTCGGCCGGCGGCATCATCGCCGTCATCCTCGCCAATATCGTCGCCATCTTCCTGATGCGCGCCGTCGGCAAGAACCTCGAC
>NZ_JBNWCL010000048.1:0-810 GCF_053522445.1 Agrobacterium sp. 22-221-1 | reverse complement strand
AGCCCTCGCTGAAAACATGCGAGGGAAGGTTGGAACATGGGTCAATTCTCAATGGAAATATCACGCCACGCCGGGTCAGTTCTCAGTGGCAATCAACAACCAGTTGCTCGGCAGCCCGCCCGGCCATCAGCATGGTCAGCATGTTTTCGTACCAGTCACGGGTATCGGTGGCCCAGACGTGGAAGCCGACGAGATTGTAGCCGCCCTCGCCGGAATCGATACTGAGGCCGCGAACGGGTCCGAGATCGAGAGCATGATGCACGACTGCATGCCCTGCCTCGTGGAAGGCGAAGCGCCAGCGCAGATTGTGCGGCACGGGCGGGCGATGCCCGCGGATGCCCTCTTCGATATCCTCACAATACCGAGATCAGCATCCGCAAGCTGATCTTCCTCGCACGCAACAACGCCGACGAACATGCCAAGCAGCGGCTGATGCCGATCGTGCGTGATCTCATCCAGACCGTCGTGATCGGCAAGACCCCGGGCCATCAACCGGCCAGTTTGCAGGTACACGGCTCGATCGCCAACATCATGGCCTCGATGGAGGTCCTGGACCTGATGGAGCAGCAGTTCATCACCGCCGCCCAGAATGATCTGATGGCCCGGATCGCATCCGGCGAGATCGACACGGAGCAGAAACGCAAAAAGCTCCTCGACTCATATGAGGAGGAGCTTCGTCGCAAATACCCCGAGTGGGCGAATTTGCAAGTGTCGGTGGTTGCGGGGGCAGGATTTGAACCTGCGGCCTTCAGGTTATGAGCCTGACGAGCTACCGGGCTGCTCCACCCCGCGTTGATAGTTTTATTATAG
>NZ_JBNWCL010000047.1:0-1133 GCF_053522445.1 Agrobacterium sp. 22-221-1 | reverse complement strand
CTGGCAACTGTATTGGCGGATATTATTCTCAGGGTGTCCTGAATGTGGTTTTATCCCTGAGCATGGCGTTTGCGATGACGAGCAGTTTGCGGGCGATGGCAATGATCATGACCTTGAACGGTTTGCCTTTGGCCTGCATGGCTTGAACCATGCGGGCGAAGGGCGACTTTAACCGGTAGGCCACCAGCGCCGCCATGTAGAGGGCATCGCGCACACGCTTTCGTCCGCCGCGGATATGGCGCTGGCCGCGGTGAATGCCGCTATCGGCATTGAAGGGGGCAAGGCCTGCAAGCGCCGCCATGCCGCCGGGCGAACTGTCGCCCAGTTCCGGCATGTGGGCCATCAGGGTGAACGCCGTGATCTGGCCGATGCCGGGGATCGAGCGAAGTCTGATGCTTTGCTCGTTCAGCGTCACATTTGTCCGCACATGCAACTGGCACTGTTGTTCGATCGCGGTGATTTCCGTATCGAGCCAGCCGAGGTGGCGCGCGATGCTGTCGCGCTCCGACGGCTCGGCTGTATGAAGGCGCAGCCGTTCCTGCTGGCGCATGGCAACAAGCTGATCACGCCTTGTATGCAGGCTTTCCAGCTGCTGGCGGGCCGGGTCGGGTGGTGTCGTGACGGGTGGTGAAAGTGTTTCGCCCATGTGCGCCAAAAGTCGCGCATCGATGGTATCGGTTTTGGCAAGCTGGCCGGTGGCTCTTGCAAAGTCCCGGGCTCTCGCCGGATTGACCCGGCAATAGGGCCGCCGCCACCTCTCGAGCGCCGAGCACAACAGCCGGTCATAACGTCCGGTCGCCTCCAGAATGACCTGCGCCTTGCGTCCATCAAGGGTGGCAAGCCATTCATCGATGGCGGTGCCGGTATTGGCGATACGGACGGCTTTTTGTGTCGCGGCATCGAAAAGATCCAGATGTGCCTTTGAGACGTCGCATCCGATGTAAACAGGGTGTACCATGGCAAGCCTCATCCTGTGCTGCGAGGTCCGTGGTGACGGCCTCCATCAACTGTTCAGGTTGGGATTATCAAGAGCGGGCGGAGGTCCAAAAGCCAGCAGGCGGTCTCTAACGACCAGGATTCCGACGGCCTTCCGCCCGCACTCTACATAGCACAAATCCAATACACAGGATTCC
>NZ_JBNWCL010000046.1:0-1272 GCF_053522445.1 Agrobacterium sp. 22-221-1 | reverse complement strand
TGACCTTGCCCCGTTGAAATAATCCATTTTGAAGTAAGCTCTGGCCCATTGAGAGGACCAGGGAATGAAGCGCAATCGTTTTACAGACGAACAGATCATCGGCATTCTGAAGGAGCACGAGGCTGGCACGCCGGTCTCGGAGCTTTGCCGCAAGCACGGCGTCAGCGATGCCAGCATCTATAAGTGGAAAGCCAAGTTCGGCGGCATGGACGTATCCGAAGCCAAGCGATTGAAGACGCTGGAAGACGAGAACACGAAGCTGAAACGGCTCCTGGCAGATGCGATGCTGGACAATGCGGCTTTGAAAGACCTTTTGGGAAAGAAGTGGTGACGCCCGCAGCAAGGCGAAAAGCTGTCGCGCATCTGATGGATCACCACCAGATGAGCGAACGGCGGGCGTGTAAAGCCATCGGCTTTTGCCGGATGACGATCCGTTACGAAACCAGGCGCAGCGATGACTATGACCTTCGCGAGCGGATGAAGGCGCTGGCGCATGAACGTCGCCGCTTTGGATATCGACGCCTTCATGTGCTGCTCAGGCGTGAGGGTCACCTTGTGAACCACAAGCGGCTCTTCCGGCTCTATCGGGAAGAGAAACTGACGGTGCGCAAGCGCGGCGGTCGGAAACGAGCGATAGGCACACGAGCACCGATGCTGATCCCGCTTGCCGCCAACGATCGCTGGTCATTGGACTTCGTGTCGGATCAGCTCACCGATGGTCGCAGGTTCCGGGTGCTTACGGTGGTCGACGATTGCACCAGGGAGTGCTTGGCTCTCGTCGCCGATACGTCGCTTTCCGGTCTGCGGGTTGCCCGTGAGCTGGACCGGATCATCGAGGGACGAGGCAAGCCGAAGATGATCGTCAGCGACAATGGTAGCGAGTTCACCAGCAACGCGATCTTGCAATGGACGGATCGGACCAAGGTGGAATGGCACTACATCGCACCGGGCAAGCCGATCCAGAACGCCTTCATCGAAAGCTTCAATGGGCGGCTGCGAGACGAGTTCCTGAATGAGACTCTCTTCTCGTCGCTGGCTCATGCTCGATCAGCGCTTTCAAACTGGCGCTACGATTACAACGATCACCGCCCACACTCTGGCCTCGGCTGGCTGACACCCGCCGAGTTCGCTCAGACAATCAACCCGCGACGTGATGCGGTGCTGCGCAGCCGAAATGGCTCCGCACCGCACCCCGCCGCTACCGCCCCGAATACAGCAACCCAAAACCGCTGGAGCGAACTCAAAACTGGATAAAACTTGGGGGCAAGGTCA
>NZ_JBNWCL010000045.1:0-1426 GCF_053522445.1 Agrobacterium sp. 22-221-1 | reverse complement strand
CGCCCTAGCACTACTTTGGCAGAATGCATTTTGGCGGTCTGAAGCGGATTCTGCAGTGCGGACATCGTTCTGGGGCTGACGCTGCCAGGAGGGTGTTTATGACCGCGCGTCGGATGGCTGGCAGTGTCGGTTCAGGCGGGCCGTGCCTCTTGGTTTTTTTCCCGCTTGGCCTGGTGCAGGCGCTGATGTTGCAGGAAGGCATAGGCGATCATTGTCATCAGCGCGTGTCGATGCAGACCTTGCCATGATCGGCCTTCGAAGTGATCGAGGCCGAGTTCTTCTTTCATTTGTTGATGCGCCTGCTCGCAGACCCATCGGGCTTTGATGGCAGCTGCCAGCTGCTTTAACGTTGCTTCGGCCGGCAGATTGGAGAGATAGTATTTGCGCTCGCCGTTCGAGCGCCATTCGCCCACCAGCCACGCCTCTTCGCCCGGCATATGCTGCTGTCCCTTGTCGAGGATACGTTGCGGACTACCATCAGCGATCCGAATGCGGAGCGCAGCAAAGCGCGCTGTCAGGCGACCTTTCGTGCCGCGACGCCAACTGACCTTCTTCCAGGAGGATGCTTCCAGGATCGTTTCGGCTGCCATCGACAGGGTGTCGGGGATCGAATGCTTGCGCGGTCTGCCATGACCGGAAACCGGAAAAATCAGGGCGACATCATGGGGGTAGACCTTTTGATGTTTGGGAATACCGACAGCCCATGTGAGGCCGCGTGCACTGAGCCCCTGGCGAAACGCGGCCGATAAACCATAGCCGGCATCGGCGAGCACGGTGCCAAACCGCACCCCCGCCGCGATCAGCCTGTCGATCTCGTCGAGCGCGATCGTCGGCTTGGTGCGGGATATACGCATCTCCTCGGGGACGCCAGCCTTCACCATCCGATCCTGGTTACTGGTCCAGGTTTCCGGCAAGAACAGTCGCAAACCAACCGGAACGGGAACCTCATCGCGTGCCAGCGTCAGCGATACCAACGTCTGGCAATTGGCGCGTTTGCCCAGCATCGAAGCATATTGCGGAGCGACCCCGACCGAATGATCACCCTTCTTCGGCAGACCCGTATCGTCGACCACCAGAAAGGCGTCTGAAGCTCCGACTATTCTGTCCGCCTGCACAGCCAGTTCAGTCTCAAGCGGACTGGCGTCCCAAATCCCATCCGAGATGAAATGATGCAGACGGTCGTAATGATCGGGCGCAAGGCGTTCCGCCATCGGCTCGATACTCTTGCGATCACCCGGTCCGATCAGGCCTGAAACATATACCGGGCACATCTGCCGCCGCTTTTTGTGACCAAGCTTCTCAACGAACGGCTTCAGCCAATCCGCCAGTGCAATATTCTGCTCCACCATCCACCGCACCCCTTTTTGAGGGGCCAAAGATGGCCGATTATCATTAACCGTCGGTTAATCTGCCAAAGTAGTGCTAG
>NZ_JBNWCL010000044.1:0-2386 GCF_053522445.1 Agrobacterium sp. 22-221-1 | reverse complement strand
TGTTGGTTTCCACGCGGAACTGAGCCGGTTTTTCCACCGAGAAGTGAGCCACCTCTGAGTATGGTTTTCTGATCAGGCTTTGGTCAAGGGGTTGGCCTTTTCTCCTCTCTTCTGTGCGGCTGCAGCCGAGCTGGCCTTGAAGCGGAAGCTATCGTTTCCGGTTTCCAGGATGTGGCAACGGTGGGTCAGGCGGTCCAGCAAAGCGGTGGTCATCTTGGCGTCGCCGAAGACGGTGGCCCATTCGCTGAAGCTGAGGTTGGTGGTTATGATGACGCTGGTGCGCTCGTAGAGCTTGCTCAGCAAGTGGAAGAGCAGCGCTCCGCCCGAGGCACTGAACGGAAGGTATCCGAGTTCATCGAGGATCAGCAGATCGAGACGAACCAGCGTCTCAGCGATCTGGCCTGCCTTGCCCTTTGCCTTCTCCTGCTCGAGCGCGTTGACCAGTTCGATGGTTGAGAAGAAGCGGACCTTTCGGCGGTGATGCTCGATAGCCTGGACGCCGAGAGCGGTCGCGACGTGTGTTTTGCCTGTGCCCGGTCCGCCGACGAGGACAATGTTCTGCGCTCCGTCGATGAACTCGCATCGGTGCAACTGGCGCACCGTCGCTTCATTGATCTCGCTGGCGGCGAAGTCGTACCCGGAGATGTCCTTGTAGGCCGGGAAGCGGGCAGCCTTCATGTGATAGGCGATGGACCGGACCTCACGCTCAGCCATCTCGGCCTTCAGCAACTGGGACAGGATCGGCACGGCTGCGTCGAAGGCCGGAGCACCTTGCTCGATCAGGTCCGTGACCGCTTGAGACATGCCATACATCTTCAGGCTACGCAGCATGATAACGACGGCGGCGCTGGCAGGATCATGACGCATGACGACCTCCCATGATCTGGACACGTAGGCGATCGTAACGTTCGACGTTGGCCTTGGGTTCACGCACCAAGGTCAGCGCCTGCGGCGTGTCGATGTCGGGGCCGTCGGTCGTTTTGCCGTCAATCAGCATGTGCAGCAGATTCAGCACGTGTGTTTTGGTTGGCACGCCTTGATCCAGAGCCAGTTCCACAGCCCTGACCACAACCTGTTCGTCGTGATGAAGCACCAGAGCGAGGATATCGGCCATCTCACGATCGCCGCCCAGGCGACGCAGCATCTGGGCCTGCAACTGTCGAAAGGCCAGCGGCAATTCCAGGAAAGGCGCACCATTGCGCAGGGCACCAGGCTTGCGCTGGATGACCGCAAGGTAATGCCGCCAGTCGTAAATCGTTCGCGGTGGTTTGTCGTGGCTGCGTTCTATGATCCGCGGATGTTCGCAGAGGATATTGCCCTCGGCTGCAACAACCAGTCTCTCGGGATAAATCCGCAGGCTGACGGGCCGGTTCGCAAACGATGCTGGCACGCTGTAACGATTACGCTCGAAGGTGATCAGGCATGTCGGCGAGACCCGCTTGCTCTGCTCGACGAAGCCGTCAAACATGGCGGGCAATGCCATTAAAGCAGGCTGCTCATCACCCCAAACATCCGCGATCGAACCGGGCAGGCTCCCGTGCGGTGTCTCCTGCCACAGGTCTTGGCAATGCTGTTCCAGCCAGACGTTCAAAGACAGCAAATCAGGGAAGTCCGGCATCTGTTGCCACAGCCGTGGTCTAGCATCCTGGACGTTCTTCTCGACCTGCCCCTTCTCCCAGCCTGCGGCGGGATTGCAGAACTCAGGCGCAAACACGTAGTGGTTCGTCATCGCAAGGAACCGGATGTTGACCTGTCGCTCCTTGCCGCGGCCAACGCGATCGACCGCCGTCTTCATGTTATCGTAGATGCCGCGAGCAGGCACGCCGCCGAACACACGGAAGCCATGCCAATGGGCATCGAAGAGCATCTCGTGCGTTTGCAGCAGGTAGGCCCTGACCAGAAAAGCCCGACTGTGCGATAGCTTGATATGTGCGACCTGCAACTTCGTGCGCTCGCCGCCGATCACGGCATAGTCCTCACTCCAATCGAACTGGAATGCTTCACCTGGGCGGAAAGACAGCGGGACGAATATGCCACGGCCCGTCGTCTGCTGCTCACGTTGCCGGTCAGCCCGCCAATCACGGGCGAAGGCGGCAACCCGACCATAGGAGCCGGTAAAGCCGAGAACCACCAGATCGGCATGAAGCTGCTTTAGAGTTCGACGCTGTTTGCGTGACCTCCCGGCCTCGGTCTTCAGCCAGGCCGCCAGCTTATCGGCAAAAGGATCAAGCTTGCTCGGTCGCTCCGGTATCGTGAACGTTGGCTCGATCGTACCGGCGTTCAAATACTTCGCGATCGTATTCCGCGACAGCCCCGTGCGCCGGCTGATCTCGCGGATCGACTGCTTCTCACGCAGCGCCATCCGACGGATGATGTTTAAAAGTCC
>NZ_JBNWCL010000043.1:0-2496 GCF_053522445.1 Agrobacterium sp. 22-221-1 | reverse complement strand
TGTTGATTGCCACTGAGAACTGACCCGGCGTGGCGTGATATTTCCATTGAGAATTGACCCATGTTCCAACCTTCCCTCGCATGTTTTCAGCGAGGGCTATGGAGTGATCGACATGGCGTTATTGAGCGTGATCCGACGCTGGCATTTTCGAGAACATTTATCGATCCGGGAGATTTGCCGCAGGACTGGCCTATCCCGGAATACCATCCGCAAATACCTGCGTCTGGACGGCGTGGAGCCGAAGTTCAAGGTCCCAGAGCGGCCGAGCAAGCTCGATCCTTTTGCCGATCGGTTGTCTGCCTGGCTGAAGACCGAATCCAAGAAGAACCGCAAACAGAAGCGGACGATGAAGCAGTTACATGCCGACCTGATGAACCTTGGCTACGAGGGCTCCTACAATCGGGTGGCCGCATTTGCCCGGGAATGGCGTGATGACCGGCAGAGAGAATTGCAGACGACGGGCCGCGGGACATATGTGCCCCTGGCGTTCGATCCCGGCGAAGCTTTCCAATTCGACTGGTCGGAGGACTGGGCGATCATCGGCAATGAGCGAACCAAGCTTCAGGTGGCACACACGAAGCTGAGCTACAGCCGCGCCTTCATCGTACGGGCCTATCTCCTACAGACGCACGAGATGCTGTTCGATGCCCACAATCATGCATTCCGCGTGTTCGGAGGCATCCCCGGCCGTGGCATCTACGACAACATGCGCACCGCGATCGACAAGGTCGGCCGCGGCAAAGAGCGTGACGTCAACGTCCGCTTCCAGGCAATGGCCAGCCACTACCTGTTCGAACCCGAGTTCTGCAATCCGGCTTCAGGCTGGGAGAAGGGACAGGTCGAGAAGAACGTGCAGGACGCACGTCATCGTCTATGGCAGCCCACGCCGCGCTTCCCATCGCTGGATGCTCTCAACGACTGGCTCGAGCAGCGCTGCAAGGAGTTCTGGGCACAGACCCCGCACGGGCAAATGCGCGGCACCATCGCCGACATCTGGGCGGAGGAAGTACCCGCGCTCATGCCTATTACCCGGCTGTTCGATGGGTTCGTTGAATACACCAAGCGCGTCTCGCCGACCTGCCTCGTGCATCTGGAACGCAATCGCTATAGCGTCCCGGCGTCCTTCGCCAATCGACCGGTCAGCCTACGGGTCTACCCGGAACGTGTTGTGGTCGCTGCAGAAGGTCAGATCGTTTGCGAGCATCGTCGTGTCATTGATCGATCTCATGATCGGCCGGGACAGACAATTTACGACTGGCGGCACTATCTGGCGGTGGTGCAGCGCAAGCCAGGTGCGCTTCGCAATGGCGCACCATTCGCCGAACTCCCCGAGGCATTCCGTTCCTTACAGCAATACCTGCTGAAGAAGCCGGGCGGCGATCGGGAGATGGTCGATATCCTGGCGCTTGTCCTTCAACACGATGAACAGGCCGTACTGTCGGCGGTCGACATGGCGCTGAAGTCAGGGGTTCCGACCAAGACGCATGTCCTGAACCTGCTGCATCGACTTGTTGACGGCAAATCCTTCACGCCGCCGACCATCGATGCGCCGCAAGCCCTGACGCTCATCAACGAGCCGAAGGCAAATGTCGAACGATACGATGCCCTGAGGAAGACGGAGGCCCGCCATGCGTCATAATCCAGCAAGCGGCGCGATTGTCATCATGCTGCGGCAATTGAAGATGCACGGCATGGCACAAGCCGTCGGCGAACTGACGGAGCAAGGATCGCCGGCGTTCGAGGCTGCCATTCCAATCCTATCGCAGCTTCTCAAGGCGGAAACGGCAGAACGAGAAGTGCGATCGACAGCATATCAGCTCAAGACGGCACGCTTTCCCGCATACCGTGATCTGAATGGCTTCGATTTTACCAGCAGCGAGATCAACGAGGCGCTCGTGCGTCAGCTTCACCGCTGCGAGTTCCTCGACGACGCCAACAACATTGTCCTGGTCGGTGGCCCCGGCACGGGCAAAACGCATATCGCGACGGCAATCGGCGTTCAGGCCATCGAGCATCATCACAAACGGGTTCGGTTCTTCTCGACCGTCGAGCTGGTCAACGCGCTGGAACAGGAGAAGGCGCAAGGACGGTCTGGGCAGATCGCCAACCGGCTCGTTCATTCCGATCTCGTCATCCTCGATGAGCTCGGATACTTGCCGTTCAGTGCGTCAGGCGGTGCGATGCTGTTCCATCTGCTGAGCAAGCTATACGAGCGAACCAGCGTCATCATCACGACAAACCTCAGCTTCAGCGAATGGGCCAGCGTCTTCGGCGATGCTAAGATGACCACCGCGCTGCTGGACCGGCTCACGCATCATTGCCACATCCTTGAAACCGGAAACGACAGCTTCCGCTTCAAGAACAGTTCTGCGCACGACACCAAAACGACAAAGGAGAAAACGAGGAACTTGACCACGACCGCAGACCCGAAACATACCTAACAGGCGGGTCAATTCTCGGTGGAAACGCCGGGTCAGTTCTCAGTGGCAATCAACA
>NZ_JBNWCL010000042.1:0-2508 GCF_053522445.1 Agrobacterium sp. 22-221-1 | reverse complement strand
CGCGAGGAGAATGTCCACTCCTGTCCCATGAGCCATCGAAGCGGACATCATCCTTCGAAAAGAACGACCTGCCTGCTTGCGAGACGGTCATTGTGCAACGGCAACAACAACCTTCCCCTTGGCACGCCCGGTTTCGACATAAGCCAAGGCGTCAGCCGTCTGCGCAAAAGGGAACACCTTGTCGACGACCGGACGGATGGCGCCGGCGTCGATCAGCTTGGCGATCTCGCTCAATTGCTGCCCTTGCGCGCGCATGAACAGGAAGGAGTAGTCGACGCTGCGGCTCTTTGCCTTTTTCAGAATGCCCCGGCTCAGCATCCGCATAACGAACCGCAAGAACAGGTTCAGTTTCAGGGATTTGGCGAAGGGAACGTCCGGGGGTCCAGAGATCGAAATCAGCTTCCCGCCGGGCTTCAGCACACTCACCGACTTTTCCAGCGTCTTGGCATCCTGGCTGTTCAGCACCAGATCGTAACCGGACAGCAACTGCTCGAAATCCTGCGTCTTGTAGTCGATGACCACATCCGCACCGAGGCTTTTGACAAGCTCGGCATTGGCGGCACTGGTGGTGGTTGCCACGGTGGCGCCAAGATATTTTGCAAGCTGGATGGCAAACGTGCCGACACCGCCGGAACCGGCCTGAATGAAGACCTTCTGGCCTGGCTTGACCTTGCCCACTTCGACCAGCGCCTGCCAGGCGGTCAGTCCGACCAGCGGGATCGAGGCGGCCTCCTCCATGGAGAGGCTTGTCGGTTTCAGCGCGAGGTCTGCGGCATCGACCGCAATCAACTCTGCAAAGGTGCCTGCCCTGAGATCGCGCGGACGGGCGTAGACCTCGTCGCCCGCCTTGAACTGCCGCACATTGGCGCCGACGTGGAAGACCGTTCCGGCCAGATCGTGACCGAGAATGAAGGGTGGACGATAGGGCAGGAACAGCTTGAACTCGCCATCGCGCACCTTGGAATCCAGAAGGTTGATCGCTGTGGCCTCAATGCGAACCAGCACATCATTGGCACCGATCTGAGGTTCGGGCATGTCGGCCAGACGAAGCGCGCCCTTCTTCTTGTATTTATCGACGACGAAGGCTTTCACGGGTTTTCTCCAGTGTGAAACGAGTGTCAGGTCAGGCAGCCAGGAAAGCCAGGGCTTTCGGTACGAACTGGGCATGGTATTGGAATATCCCGCCATGGCTGGCATCCTCGTAGATCACGAGTTCGGCGTTGGGGATGCGCCGCGCCATATCGCGGCTGTTGGATGTTGGCACCATGATGTCATTGTCCCCGTTGGCCACGAGAACGGGAATGTGGATGCGTCCCAGATCCTGCGGTGTCTGACGGCCCCAGGTCTTGATGGCGCTAAGCTGGCGCAGGAATGCGCGTGGTGTCGGCTCCTCGTCGCAATCGATCTGGCGCTCTTTGAGGCGTGCCAGAAAGTCCTTCGCTGCCCGGCGGCCATTGGTTGACGACGTGAAGAACAGGTAGGTCTTGGGGTCCTGCAAGGTCAGCATGCCCTTGATGATCAAAGGCCAGGAGACGGCTCCGACCCTTGCAATACCCGTTCCGCCGGCAGGTCCCGTGCCGGTGAGGATCAGCTTGCGCACCAGGTCGGGCGTTTTCAGCACAATATCCTGGGCCACGAAGCCGCCAAGTGAGAAGCCCATGAGGTCAACTGTGGTGAAGCCCAGCTCACTGATGACGGCGATGACATCGCGGACCATTTCATCGATCGTGACTGGCGCCGTTCCGCTGGAAAGGCCGATCCCCTGATAGTCCAGCGCAATGATATGGTGAGAGACAGCAAGCCCATCGACAATGCGCGGGTCGAAATTATCCAGCACGGCGCCCCAGTGATTGAGAAGAACCAGCGGAACGCTGCCGCGCAGGCCAAGCTCGCGATAGGCAAAGCGGATGTTGCCTGCCATGATGAAGCGGTTGGGAGCATCGCGGTAGCGATATGTCGATGCAGTCTTGATCGATGCGTAGGTCATGATGGCTCTGCCTTGCCCGCACGCGGGCCGGTACGTGAATGGATAATCTCAGGCGATGTTGAACTGCTTGCGCAGGATGCGATCGAACAGCGCACGCGGCAGGAAACGCCGGGCAAACGAGGTCTGTCGGGCAGCCTTGCCAGAGGGGTAGCGCAGCCGCGGCTTCCGGGCCTGCGCTGCCGCAAGGATGGTCGCTGCGACATCCTCCGCCGTGTCGCCAGCCGCCATCGCTGCATTGAACGCGGCCTGGTAGCGGGCGAATACCTCGCGATAGGCGGCAACCGGGCGGTCGCCCTGCGGTGAGTTGGCTTCGATGGAGGTCTTCGTCGCCCATGGCTCGATGACGGCGACCCGGATACCGAACGGTCGCGCCTCATGGTCCAGGGATTCGGAATAGCCCTCGATTGCGTGTTTGCTTGCCGTGTAATACGCGCCGAAGGGACCAGGAATAAGCCCAACGACCGAACCGATGTTCAGAATCCGTCCAGCACCCTGCTGACGCATGATCGGAAGGACTGCGT
>NZ_JBNWCL010000041.1:0-4462 GCF_053522445.1 Agrobacterium sp. 22-221-1 | reverse complement strand
TCGCCCGCAAACTGCTCGTCATCGCAAACGCCATGCTCAGGGATAAAACCACATTCAGGACACCCTGAGAATAATATCCGCCAATACAGTTGCCAGCCGTCGCGCGTCCGCGCGGCGGGAAGAGTCCTTTCAGCCCAAGGACTTGGGCTGGCTAGATTCCTGTGACAAGCACAGGAATGAGGGAGGGCGGGCTTACGTGGCCCACAATATCAGCGTCCGCCTCAGCGATGCTCCGCCGCAAAAACCTGAAGTTCCGCCTCGGCTTCCGGACCAAAGAGGCCGAGGTGTTTCAGGATTTCCACAGCGAAACTGACCGGCGCGCTGCCGGCGGCGGTGACGATACCGCCATCGCTGACCGCTTTCGGCTGGTCGCGATAAAGCGCCTCGCCGCTATAGACGGCATAGGCCTTGTGGGATGCCAGCGAATTGCCGGTATGGGCGACATCGTTCAGGACGCCCGTGCCGCCGAGCGCGCTTGCCGCCGCGCAGATGCCGGCAACCAGCCGGTCGCTGTCGCGAAACCGGTGCACCAGCCCGCCAAGATCGACAGCCGTCCCCTTTTCCCAGCTCAAGCCGCCGGGAATGACGAGCGCATCGATGCCGGCCGGATCAAGCGCGTCATAGGATGTGTCAGGCGTCACGGTCAGCCCGCCCATCGACGTCACCGGCCCGCCATCGGGGGTGGCGTAGACGATCTCGACGCCGAGATAGCTGCGGGCTGCCGCAGCAAGCAGCGCCGGTTCCCAATCCGCAAAATCCTGCGCCAGCGCAATGGCGATCCGTGTCATGGCCGTCTCCGTGGTTTTTAATCAGGCGATGGACTGCATGTAGCGCATGCCGGTCACCGGCCGGGGCGCGAAATCCATGTTTTCGTAGAAACGATGCGCCGCGACATTGCCGGTCGTGGCGCTGACGGAAAGATAGTCGCAGCCGAGACGCTTGGCGATATCGCGGGCGCGGGAAACCAGATGCTGGCCGGTGCCATGGCCGCGATGCCCGTCACGCACGAATAGATGATGCAGCTCAAGCCCGCGCCGGCCTTCCTGCGCCCTGTAGAGCGGCAGAAGCAGGGCGTAACCGATCAGCGCGCCATCGGCTTCGGCCACGAGGCCATGCACCCAGGGCAGCGGGCCGAACAGGTCGCGTTCCAGTTTCGCCGGCGTGATCGCCGCCGCATCGCCGTGGTAGGAGGCAAGCAGCGTGATCATCTCGTTGAGCTCGGGCAAATCCGTCTTGCGTGCGCCACGAATGATGACGACGGGCGGTCTTTCCAGTGTAAGGGAGCTATCTTCGGTCATTTTTCGGTCCTTTGGTCTTATCGGTGCCGTCAGGACGCTTGAGAAACAACAAAGCCGCCTGACGGCGGCTTGTTGACAATATGATCTGTCGAGCCGCCCTTAGAGGTAGGCCCAAAAGTACGAGCAGGAGATGGGTGCGCGTTCGTTGATCATGGGACATGCAATGCGCCCGAATCCGCAATCTGTCAAGCCCGGTTTTCCGATCAATGCTCACCTTCGCACATGCTGTGATTGGAAAGCGCGCGGATGACGTAGCAATCCTCTATGGAATGGCCGTGGCAATGGGAGACGATGCGCTCCAGCTCGTGTTCCAGCTTCTTCAGACTGGCGATCTTCTCGCGCACATGGGCGAGGTGTTCGGCGGCGATGCGGTCCGCGCCTTCGCAGGGCATCTGCCGGTGCTGGCTAAGCGCGATCAGTTCGCGGATGGCGTCGATGTTCAGCCCGAGATCGCGCGCATGGCGGATGAAAGCCAGCCTTTCGAGGTCGGTCTTTTCGTAACGGCGCTGGTTGCCGTCCGAACGGTCGGCTTCGCGGATGAGGCCCATCTGCTCGTAATAACGGATAGTCGGCACCTTGACGCCGGTGCGTTTGGACAGTTCACCGATGGACAGCATCTTTTTCTCCATATCTAGGGCGCAGCGACGGCAGAACGGATGGCTCCGCCGTTCCGGGTGCGATGCTCTAGTCTCTAGAGATATGGCTTTTCAGCCTGCCGTTCAATGGGTTTCAGGCGGCTTCATCCACACCGAGCGCCTGGGCGAGCGCCTTGAGGACATCGTTCTCGATGCTGGATGCGGTTTCCGGCTGTGCCGATGCGGCCATTTCGCCCATGTCCAGAGCGGGTGCGGTCGTCGTGGAAGCGCCGCTGTCGAGGTTCCAGAGCGCTGCGGCAAGGCCAGTGGAAACGCTGGCGGCGGCCGGCGCGACGGCCGTGGCGATGCTTTCGACGCTCGAAATGGTGCGATGCGCGGCGCGCGTCAGCTCCAGCAGGGCTTCGGTGGTGGAGTGGGTTTCCTTGCCCTTTGTCGGCTCAAGGCTCCGGATCGGAGTGGGATGATAGCTGCTGATGGTTGCTGCAATAGTCGTCATGACTGAGTCCCCTAAGTTTCATGGGGTATTTTTAACGGCCGAAACATTCGCGAGGATTGCGTCGCACGGGGCTTGAACGGAAAAACCCGCTCATATAGTATACCCCCCTATAGTATATGAGGTGCCCATGTCCCATACGATCCGCAACAAGGAGAAGCTTCTGGCCCGCATCCGCCGCCTGAAAGGGCAGATGGAGGCGGTGGAGCGCGCACTGGATGATGCCAAGCCCTGCGGCGAGGTGCTGCAATTGCTCGCTTCGGTGCGCGGCGCGCTTTCCGGCCTGACCGGGGAGGTGATGCAGGAGCATCTGCACGAGCATGTGGTGCATGCCGAAAATGAAGACGAGCGGGCGCGGGCGGCGGAAGAGCTGGCCCAGGTGCTGAAGACCTATATCCGGTAAAATCGAACAGGATTAGCGACATGACGACGACATCCGAACACCGTGCAGCAGCCGGTCACGACCATGTTTTCCTTGGCCAGAACCATGAGCGCAATGAAAGGCGTGTCTGGATGGTCATTGCGCTGACCGCGGCCATGATGGTGGCGGAAATCGTTGCCGGCCACTGGTATGGCTCCATGGCGCTGACGGCGGATGGCTGGCACATGTCCACCCATGCCGGCGCGATGCTGATTTCGGCGCTGGCCTATCTTTATGCCCGCCGCGAGGCGCGCAATCCGCGCTTCACCTTCGGCACCGGCAAGTTCGGCGATCTGGCGGGTTTTGCCAGCGCCATCGTACTGGCGGTGGTGGCGTTGCTGATTGCCGTCGAAAGCGCGATGCGCCTCATCAATCCCGTTGAAATCGATTTCAACCAGGCTATCCTCGTCGCCATCATCGGCCTTGCCGTTAATCTTCTCAGCGCCGTGCTTTTGAAGGATGACCATCACCACGATCATGGACGTGGGCATGGTCACGGCCACGGCTCGCATGCCCATCATGGCCATGGCAGCCACGCCCATCACGATCACGGCTCCCATGCCGGTCACCATGCGGACCACGGCGCAAAGGGCGGCCGGGACAATAATCTGCGCGCGGCCTATCTGCATGTGCTGGCGGATGCGCTGACTTCGGTTCTCGCCATCGTCGCGCTGCTGCTCGGCAAATGGAACGGCTGGTCGTTCCTCGATCCGTTGATGGGTATCGTTGGCGGTCTGGTCATCGCCCGCTGGTCATGGGGCCTGATCCGCTCCACGGCGACGACACTGCTCGATGCGCTGCCGCCGGCGGAGGATTTGCCGCAGGAAATCCGTGAAAGCGTTGAGACGGAAGAGGATCGCATCACCGACCTGCATGTCTGGCAGGTAGGGCCGGGGCATCACGCCGCCATCGTGGCGATCCATTCGCGGGCGCCGAAAGCGCCGGCCTTCTACAAGCAGAAACTTGCCGCCATACATGAACTCTCGCATGTGACGGTGGAAGTCAGCCCGGCAAGGGTCTGATTGGAATCGCCTATTCGGTATATTCCGAATAGGCGCTGCGCACCCATTCCACCTCGGCTTCCGCCTTGTCCTCGGGGGAAGCCGCGGTCGTATCCTGATAAGCGGGCGCACTGCCATTGCCGACGGCCCACAGAACATTGGCCAGCGACTGGGAAAGAATGGTGCTGGAAACGGTGGGGTTGCCGGGGCCGCGTTTTACCGCCTGCTCCTCCGGCGCGCTTTGAGCGCTGCCAGCTTTTTCAATGTCACGGATGCGACCCTGATAGTTATATCCGCCAATATTGCTTTCGATCTGCATGTCGGTGATTCCGCGTTCAAAAGTTAACGAATGGTTAACGGCGGCGACTTGTCCGAAACTTGCGCTTGCTGCGCTGCAGCGACTGCCGAGGGTTGACAGCCGGCGAAGTAGTGCTTCGTTTTTGCATAAAGGGGCGGGGCAGGAGGCGATTGCCAGCTTTGTCCCTCGCGGCATTGCAGTCCGGTTTAAATTTCTGGCACCATGAACACCTCACTCCCGTCATTCCGGACTTGATCCGGAATCCTGTGTATTGGATTTGTGCTATGTAGAGTGCGGGCGGAAGGCCGTCGGAATCCTGGTCGTTAGAGACCGCCTGCTGGCTTTTGGACCTCCG
>NZ_JBNWCL010000040.1:0-4768 GCF_053522445.1 Agrobacterium sp. 22-221-1 | reverse complement strand
AACTCGCCATCATCGCAACCGTGCGAAAGCTCATCACAATCCTCAACGCAATCGCTCGATCAGACCCGGCATTCGCACAGTAGATCCACGGTTGCTTGTTCCGGGGACCGGCATGACGGAAGCAGACTTGGTGCGAATATGGCTCTAGTCCCGCCAGCCCTCCAGATAGTTCACACTCTCAACCCCGGTAAACTTCGCCAGCCTCACCAGTTCCGCGTCGAGCTTCTCCAGCCGACCGGCCGAAGCGCGTACGCCCGGCTCCAGCCACAGGCGGCGCACATCCAGCGTGCCACGCTTGCGATCCGCCTTCATGTCGATGCGGCCGATCAGCCTGTCACCCTCCAGAAGCGGGAAGACATAATAGCCATATTGCCGTTTCGGCTCGGGCACGAAGACCTCGATGCGGTAATAGAAGCCGAACAGCCGCTCCGTGCGGTTTCGGTCGCGCAGCAGCGGGTCGAAGGGGCTGAGAACACGGACGCGGGCGGAAGGTTCCGGCACGTCGGTCAGGTCGGCGGTGAAATCGGCAAAGGCAAAAGACGGGCGGGCATTGTCCCCGTCGCTGGAAAGCAACGAGACCTCGCAGAGTTCATCGCGATGGCTTTTGACCCAGTCCCTCGCCTCCTGCGGGGTGACGAGATCGAAAAAGGCGGCGATTTCGCCATGGGTGGCGAAACCCAGCCGCTTCAGCGCTTCGCGGCAGGCCCAGTCGACAAATTCGGCGTGTTCCACCTCGGTTTCGTGATGCTCGCCGGGAATGACCCGTTCGGCGAGATCATAGACCTTCTGGAAGTTTACGCGGCCTGATATGGCGAGCTTGCCGGTGTGCCAGAGATATTCGAGTGCGGTCTTGGAGGGATGCCAGTTCCACCAGCCGCCGGACTGGTGCCCCTCCTCCTTCAGCTCCCGCGCCAGAACCGGGCCGGTGGCGGCGATCCGCTCCAGCGTTTCGCCGAAAGCCGCATCGAAACCCTCGCCGTGCCATTTGCGCCAGCGTTCCTGAATGATCGGCTCGCGGCGGCGGAAACGATGTTTCCAATAGGGATAAAATTCCGTCGGCAGGATGGAGGCGTCATGTGTCCAGTGCTCGAAAAGCGCCCGGTCCTTTTCCAAAAGCGTGGTCAGATGGCCGCGCCTGTAGGTCTGGTTGCGGGAGAAGATAATCTGGTGGTGGGCGCGCTCCACCGTGCCGATGCTGTCCACCTGCACGAAACCGATATCGGTGATGAGCTGCAGCAGGTCACTCTTGGAAAGCGCCTTGCCGGGCGGCGAGGAAAGCCCCTGCCGCGCCAGAAAAATCCGCCTTGCCGCTTCGTTCGAAACCTTGATCGCCATGGCACAGAAGGTAGAACGGCTTTTTCGCGATTGCAATGTTCTTTTTTTGTTCCTTGTTTCACTTCTGTTGATGACGGGGTATAGAACCGGAAAAGAGCGCGAGGATGTAAGCTTGGAAATCCGTTTTAACGCCGCCGGTGTCGCTTTCGAGGGCCGGCAGGCCCTGCAGCCGCTGTCTGTGACATTGACGGAACGGCGCATCGGCGTGATCGGCCTCAATGGTTCCGGCAAGACCACCTTTGCCCGGCTGATCAACGGGCTGAACAAACCGAGCGAGGGCAAGGTTTCGGTGAACGGTCTCGACACCGTGAGCGACGCCAAGGCGGTCTTGCAGGCGGTCGGCTTCATCTTCCAGAATCCGCAGAACCAGATCATCCTGCCGATCGTGCGCGACGATGTCGCCTTCGGTCTCAAGCGGCTCGGCCTCGGCAGAGCGGAAACCGACGCCAGGGTCAAAGCCGTCCTTGCCCGGCTCGGCATCGCACATCTGGAAGAGCGGCGCGCGCATGAGCTTTCCGGCGGCGAATTGCAGCTGGCGGCGCTGGCGGCGCTTCTGGTCACCGAACCGCAGCTCCTCATTCTCGACGAGCCGACCAATCAGCTCGATCTCAAAAACCGCGCGATCGTGGAAGGGACCATGGCGGCGCTGTCACAGGCGCTGATCGTCATCACCCACGATCTGCCGCTGGTTGCGAGCTTCGACCGGGTGCTGGTTTTCCATGAAGGCGCGCTGGTCGCCGACGCCGCACCCGAAGAAGCGGTGGCGCGCTATCTGGAGGTGGCATCGCGATGAAATCGCTGCATGTCGAAGGCACTGGCTGGCTCTACCGCGTCTCGCCGCGCCTCAAACTCCTGACGCTTATGGGTTTCAGCATCGCATTGTTCCTCACCCGCGATCTGCTGGTTCTCGCATGCGCGACGGTTCTGGCCGCCCTTATTCTGGGCGCCACGCGGCTGCCCTTCAAGGATATCGGCCTGCGGCTGCGGCCGGTGATGCTGACCATCTTCCTCGTCGCCGCCTTCAGCTATCTCCTGCTTCCGGCCCATGATGCCAGTGTCAATCTTTTGCGGCTGACGGCGCTGGCGCTGCTTGCCACCGCTGTCACCATCACCGTCAGCATCTCGCAATTCATGGACGAAATTGCGCTTGCCGCCGCCCCTCTCGAGAAGTTGGGGCTGGTGAAGGCCGCCGACATCGGGCTCTCGGTCGGGCTCGTCGTGCGTTTCGTGCCTGAAATCGTCAACCGTTACCATGCGGTGCGCGATGCGCACCGGGCGCGCGGCCTGCCCGTGCGGATGGCCACCATCATCGTGCCGCTGGTGATTATGACGTTGAAGGATGCCGATGCCATTGCCGACGCCATTGACGCGCGCGGTTTCAGAGGCCAAAGCTGACGGCCAGATAACCATCCGGAGTTTCCGAGCCATGACGACCCGCGACCTTGTGCTGATTTCGCTGTTTTCCGCCATCATCATCGCACTCGGGCTTCTGCCGCCGATCACGCTCGGTTTCATCCCCGTGCCGATCACCGCGCAGTCGCTCGGCGTCATGCTGGCCGGTGTCGTGCTGGGCGCGAAACGCGGTACGCTGGCGGTTCTCCTGACGATCCTGATTGCCGCCATCGGCCTGCCGGTGCTGTCGGGCGGACGCGGCGGCCTGTCCATCTTCACCACGCCGACCACCGGCTTCCTGATCGGCTGGATCGCGGCGGTTTTCGTCACCGGCACGCTCTCGGAAAAACTCGTCAATCGCGGCCAGTCCGCTCTGACGCAGGGCATCGGCTTTTTCGTCGCGAGCCTGATTGGCGGCGTGGTCGTACTTTATGCTTTCGGCATCACCTATCTGGCGCTGGTCGTCGGGCTCGGTTTCGAAAAGGCCTTCATGGGTTCGCTCGCCTTCATTCCGGGCGATGCGCTGAAGGCCGTGCTCGCGGCCCTTGCCGGCCGCGTCGTGATGGCCGGTTATCCGCTTCTGCCGCAGCGCGCCTGAACAGACTTTCTTCGGGAGGAAAAGAATGGCGACGCGTTTATACGAACATCCGATCTTCCTGGAGCATATCACGCCATCCGGCCACCCCGAGCGGCCGGACCGCCTGCGGTCGCTGAACATCGCGCTCGAACACCCGAATTTCGAGCGGCTGGAACGCAAAGAAGCGCCGCAGGCGAATGAGGATGCGGTGCTGCTGGCGCATCCGGAGGAGCATCTGCTTGCTGTCATGCGGCAGATCCCCGAAGAGGATGGCGAGATCAACCGCGTCGAGGCCGATACTTACGTTTCACAAAAAAGCCTGCAGGCGGCGCTGACCGGGATCGGTGCGGCCATGGCGGCGGTGGATGACGTGTTTACCGGCGCTGCCGACAATGTCTTCGTCGCCGCCCGCCCGCCCGGCCACCATGCGGAAACCGCAAAGGCCATGGGCTTCTGTCTTTTCAACAATGTGGCGATTGCCGCCCGCCATGCGCAGAAGGTGCACGGCGCAGAGCGCGTCGCCATCATCGACTGGGACGTGCATCACGGCAACGGCACGCAGGATATCTTCTGGAACGACACCTCCGTGCTGTTCTGTTCCACCCACCAGATGCCGCTTTACCCGTGGAGCGGCGACAAAAACGAAACCGGCGTGAAGAACAATATCGTCAACGCGCCGCTTTCGCCCAACACCGGCAGCGAATATTTCCGCGAGGCCTTCAAATCCCGCGTGTTGCCGGCCATTGCCGATTTTTCGCCCGATCTCATCCTCATCTCCGCCGGTTTCGACGCGCATCACCGCGATCCCTTGGCGCAGATCAATCTGGTGGGCGAGGATTTCGACTGGGCAACGGGCCGGCTTCTGGAAATGGCGGATAAATACACATCGAACCGGGTCGTCAGCCTGCTGGAAGGCGGTTATGATCTGGAAGGGCTGGCGGAATCGGCAGCCATGCATATTTTGAGAATGATGAAGGGTTGAACATGACGGAAAATGCCAACACAGCCGATGTCAGCGGTTATTCCTTCGAAAAAGCCGTCGCCGAGCTGGAAAGCATTGTCGCACGTCTGGAACGCGGAGACGTGGCGCTGGACGAATCCATCGCCATCTATGAGCGCGGCGAAGCCCTGAAGAAGCATTGCGAAACGCTGTTGAACGCTGCCGAAAAGCGAATCGAGAAGATTCGCCTCGACCGTGCGGGCAAGCCGCAGGGCGTGGAACCGCTGGACGGGGAGTGACTGCGTTTAGCAGGAGCGTTTGGACGTGACTAGATAAGGTAGCCACCTCCCGATTCAAACACTCGACGTCATCCTCGGGCTTGTCCCGAGGATCTGCAATGCATTGATTTTCTTGACGTGTTTAGGTCCTCGGGACAAGCAACCGTGGATCTACTGTGCGAATGCCGGGTCTGATCGAGCGATTGCGTTGAGGATTGTGATGAGCTTTCGCACGGTTGCGATGAT
>NZ_JBNWCL010000039.1:2500-6427 GCF_053522445.1 Agrobacterium sp. 22-221-1 | reverse complement strand
TCGGTGGTTGCGGGGGCAGGATTTGAACCTGCGGCCTTCAGGTTATGAGCCTGACGAGCTACCGGGCTGCTCCACCCCGCGTTGATAGTTTTATTATAGCATAAAGGCCGCATTTGCGGCCTTTTTGATTTGGGCTTTTTGCCCCTTTTGTGAATGAGAAGATTTTGTGTTGCGTTTTGCAGACCTGGCAGCGACCTACTCTCCCGCGTCTTGAGACGAAGTACCATTGGCGCTGGGGCGTTTCACGGCCGTGTTCGGAATGGGAACGGGTGCAGCCGCCCCGCGATAACCACCAGGTCGGCAAAACGCAACATATGTTCATGCGGAACGCATGAACATATGTTGCTCTTTATTGGATTGGCACGCCTTATCCCGTTCACTTGTCGCTCACGGGGGACGCCAATCGGCCATACGGTCGTCTCTGATATGAGGGACCAGGTGGCCAAAGCAACCTAGTTCATGTTTTCACATGACTGTTGTTTCGAGAAGCTGGGAAGCTTTCGCTTCGTTTAATTTAACACGTCTTTCTGCGACCTGTCCGTATGTTTCCCATACAGGACGCCAGTCCGTCGCGCCTTATGGCGCGCGCCGTCCGCAGGGCCTTTGGCCCGTGAGGACAGAAGATGATGTCATCAAGCTTGGCTTGATGAACATATTCAATGGGAACGAAGAAGTCGATCGAGCTATTAGTAACGGTAAGCTTCACACATTGCTGTGCTTCCACACCCGTCCTATCAACGTGGTCGTCTTCCACGGCTCTGATAGGGAACACTCGTTTTCAGGTTGGTTTCCCGCTTAGATGCCTTCAGCGGTTATCCATTCCGTATATAGCTACTCTGCTATGCCCTTGGCAGGACAACAGATCCACCAGAGATACGTCCATCCCGGTCCTCTCGTACTAGGGACAGATCCTGTCAATATTCCTACACCCACGGCAGATAGGGACCGAACTGTCTCACGACGTTCTGAACCCAACTCACGTACCGCTTTAAATGGCGAACAGCCATACCCTTGGGACCTGCTCCAGCCCCAGGATGCGATGAGTCGACATCGAGGTGCCAAACAACCCCGTCGATATGGACTCTTGGGGGTCATCAGCCTGTTATCCCCGGCGTACCTTTTATCCGTTGAGCGATGGCCCTTCCACACGGGACCACCGGATCACTATGACCGACTTTCGTCTCTGCTCGACTTGTCAGTCTCGCAGTCAGGCTAGCTTATGCCATTGCACTCGACGACCGATTTCCGACCGGTCTGAGCTAACCATCGCGCGCCTCCGTTACTCTTTCGGAGGCGACCGCCCCAGTCAAACTACCCACCATACACTGTCCCGGATCCGGATAACGGACCGCGGTTAGACATCCACGAAGATAAGGGTGGTATTTCAAGGATGGCTCCACAGAAACTGGCGTCCCTGCTTCAAAGCCTACCACCTATCCTACACATGCCTTGGCGAATGCCAGTGTAAAGCTATAGTAAAGGTGCACGGGGTCTTTCCGTCTGACCGCAGGAACCCCGCATCTTCACGGGGAATTCAATTTCACTGAGTCTATGTTGGAGACAGCGGGGAAGTCGTTACGCCATTCGTGCAGGTCGGAACTTACCCGACAAGGAATTTCGCTACCTTAGGACCGTTATAGTTACGGCCGCCGTTTACTGGGGCTTCAGTTCAGAGCTTGCACCCCTCCCTTTAACCTTCCAGCACCGGGCAGGCGTCAGACCCTATACGTCGTATTGCTACTTCGCAGAGCCCTGTGTTTTTGATAAACAGTCGCTACCCCCTGGTCTGTGCCACCCCATCATACTTGCGTACAAAAGGGTCACGCTTCTTCCGAAGTTACGCGTGCAATTTGCCGAGTTCCTTCAACATAGTTCTCTCAAGCGCCTTGGTATACTCTACCTGACCACCTGTGTCGGTTTCGGGTACGGTCTATACGGTGGAGCTATTTCCTGGAACCTCTTCGCCGCCCAACCAATCCAATAAGGTTGAACAACACACGAGATCCGTCACTACCACCAGGCCCACGAATATTAACGTGGTTCCCATCGACTACGCGTGTCCGCCTCGTCTTAGGGGCCGGCTAACCCTGCTCAGATTAACTTTAAGCAGGAACCCTTGGTCTTTCGGCGAGGGAGTCTCTCACTCCCTTTATCGTTACTCATGTCAACATTCGCACTTCCGATATCTCCAGCAGCCCTCACGGGTCCGCCTTCACAGACTTACGGAACGCTCCGCTACCACTTGCACAAAGTGCAAATCCTCAGCTTCGGTGCATGGCTTTAGCCCCGTTACATTTTCGGCGCAAAGACCCTTATTTAGACCAGTGAGCTGTTACGCTTTCTTTAAATGATGGCTGCTTCTAAGCCAACATCCTGGTTGTTTTGGGATCCTCACATCCTTTCCCACTTAGCCATGACTTGGGGACCTTAGCTGGAGGTCAGGGTTGTTGCCCTTTTCACGACGGACGTTAGCACCCGCCGTGTGTCTGCCGACTAGTACTCCTCGGTATTCGGAGTTTGGTTAGGATCAGTAAGACGGTGAGTCCCCATAGCCCATCCAGTGCTCTACCCCCGAGGGTATTCGGTCGACGCTCTACCTAAATAGATTTCGCGGAGAACCAGCTATTTCCGAGTTTGATTGGCCTTTCACCCCTAGCCACAAGTCATCCCGAACTATTGCAACAGTTATGGGTTCGGCCCTCCAGTTGGTGTTACCCAACCTTCAGCCTGCTCATGGCTAGATCACTCGGTTTCGGGTCTAATGCAACTAACTCAATCGCCCTATTCAGACTCGCTTTCGCTGCGCCTACACCTACCGGCTTAAGCTTGCTAGTTACACTAAGTCGTTGACCCATTATACAAAAGGTACGCCGTCACCCTTGCGGGCTCCGACTGTTTGTAGGCATCCGGTTTCAGGTTCTATTTCACTCCCCTCGTCGGGGTGCTTTTCACCTTTCCCTCACGGTACTTGTTCGCTATCGGTCATGCACGAGTACTTAGGCTTGGAGAGTGGTCTCCCCATGTTCAGACAGGATTTCACGTGTCCCGCCCTACTCAAGGACAATGACTGTTCTACGCGTAAGGGGCTATCACCCTCTATGGCCGACTTTTCCAAATCGTTCCGCTTTATTCATCATTGCCACTGGCCTGGTCCGCGTTCGCTCGCCACTACTTGCGGAGTCTCGGTTGATGTCCTTTCCTGCAGGTACTTAGATGTTTCAGTTCCCTGCGTTCGCTTCTTACCCCTATGTATTCGAAAGTAAGATACCTTATCACAATGCTTGGAAACCCAAGCCGTCGAAGACGGTTTGGATTTTCCAAGCATTTAAGGTGGGTTGCCCCATTCGGAGATCCATGGATCAAAGCTTATTCGCAGCTCCCCACGGCTTTTCGCAGCGTATCACGTCCTTCTTCGCCTGTGCATGCCAAGGCATCCACCAAATGCCCTTAATTCACTTCTTCGTTCTCATTGTCTATGCTCATCCATAGCCGTTCCAAAGGAACGGCAACCTGATTACCTTTTACAATCAGATCATTTCCTGATGACATCGACGTGTCGGTACGGTCTTCTTTGAGGGCACGCCGGTGCACCTCGAAGCCATACCATTAAGACCAGCTTCTCGAGATATCATCCGGTGATGCGCGGTCAGGCAACACCAATCCAGCATCTTCATCAGAGGAACCGAGGTTCCAACAACAAAAATGCCTCGGACAAGCTTTCCTTCCTACCTCCAATCCCTCCGCCAATTCCGGCCGACTAAGCCATCTCATGGTTTCTCTGGGACTGGGCTCGGACGCTTCAAACCACAAGGGCTTAAAACACCTGGAAGCTTCCAGACATATCTTCTCTTCACAATGTATTCAGAACAGGCATCAATCCTTAGCAGGACGATGCAAACTTTTATTTCTTCAGAAGACAATTCGCAG
>NZ_JBNWCL010000038.1:0-8209 GCF_053522445.1 Agrobacterium sp. 22-221-1 | reverse complement strand
GGCCAACCCCTTGACCAAAGCCTGATCAGAAAACCATACTCAGAGGTGGCTCACTTCTCGGTGGAAAAACCGGCTCAGTTCCGCGTGGAAACCAACAGCGGTGCAGCGTTGTGTCGCCGCACACGAACTTGGGCACGCTATTCTCGGCGTTCTGCTCGAGGCTGACCTACTGGTATCGGTTTCCATTCAGAGAAACATTCAGGTCGGCAGATCATCTCAATCTCTGGGGCACACCGAGTTCGAAGAGCGGCTATTCAGTCGGAAGACGTCGGAGTACTTGCGAAACAAGGTTGCCACCTTGCTTGGCGGCATTGCAGCCGAAGAATTGCTGTTTGGTGAATACGGGAACGGGGCCGGAGGCGATCCCTCGGCAGACCTCAACCGTGCGACTGATCTAGCGACCATGATGGAGATCAAGTGGGGGCTCGGCAAGACACTGTCTGTCGAGCCAGGCGACAGCCCTCGTGAATTGTCGGTATTCCGTCATCGCCGTAAGGGTCTTCACAAGTCCGTCGAGGCTACACTGCAGATGGAACTCTGGCGCGCGAAGTCCTTGCTCGAAGAACATAGGAATGCTCTTCTCGATCTTCATGCCGATCTTTTGCAGCAGGGCAGTTTGTCGGCTGACACGATTAGAGCTGCCTTAGGAGACAAGAGCGTTGTTCTATCTCATAAAACCAAAACCGCCGGATACGAACTCGGGCAATGATGGTGGCATTATTCCTTTATGGTCAACGGGCGGCATAAACTTGCAGGGAACGTACCACTGAGTTTCCACAGGATGAAAAACGCCCGGCAACGGAAAGTACCTGTCGATCAGCACGAAGTCTTTCACGTTAAACGACGCGATCGGCATCTGATAGGTGATCGACAGGGCCGCGAACAGAAGATCGTGTCCGATCTTTTCCTTCTTCTGCTCAGGGCTTGGTACATAGAGATGGCGGAGCGGTCCGACGGTCGTCATTTCGGCATAGAGATCAGCGGCTTTGAACGTGAGTTCGGCGAACTGGAAGTTCACGGAGAGGATGTCATCGATCCAATTGTGGAGCCGTATTGCTTTTTGTGGATCGTGTCTCGAGGCTAGATGGGCACCCCGTCTCAACTCTGCTATAGCGGGGAACGAGATGGCGAGTGAATCTGCTCCCATGGCTCTCATCCAGGCACGTAACCCTGGCGGAGGTCGTTGCAAACCGGCATTGCTCAGGATGTTCGTATCCATCAGAAAAATGAGGTCTGCCATTTCGAAACCCTCGGATGTAGGTGAAAGCACCAAGGGTCGTAATCGGCATGTGCCGGTTTTTGGTAAAAATTGGGTTGAAAAATATCATAGTCGATAATTGGAGGAAGGGGACGATGTCACGGAACTGGACCATCGATGAGGCATCTGCCGACCTGTCGAGTCTACTTGAAGCGGCACGGACGTCGTCGCAATATATTGTTGCTCCCAATGGCAGGTTTGAGGTGTCGTTCAGGCAAACTGGAGGCAAATCCCTAGATGATATCCTGGATAAGGAAGGGCCGCTGAAACCGGGAGATATCGCACCTCAAGCGTAGTCTAGGCCGAAGGTGCTTGCATAACATTTTTTCGGGCATCACGCCTTGGTGCCTTCAATATCAGATTTGCGCCGGCAGCCTCTGACATGCTGTGAAAAAGTCAGAGGAATACTGCAAGTTGTTATCGTCTTTCCGGTATTGCTACTAGACGTTCTAAATTGATTGTGCATTCTCACTGGAAGCAGGGGGCATGCCATGACAAATTTGATTTCTGACACAGACCAAAACGCTGAGAATTCGGTTTTCCAGAGCTCGCTTTCAGTTGAGGCCAAGATCGAGCGGGCGCGAACCGAACTGCTTGATTTTTCGGCTCGTAATCGCCTGCTGAATGTCCCCCGGTTCTCAAAAAGCGCGAAGACCGTCGATATCGTCGACGAGCGTTCCTCTGAGGTCTTCCGTATTCTTGTGAGCGAAGGCAAAGCGATGACCTTCCTCGCAGGCGCAAAAGGCCGCGATTTCAAAAGCGGCGAGGGCTCGGAAGACCTGATCGAGCTCGCGCTACCAGAGGACGATGACCGTGATGAGAACGGTCGTCTCGTAAGGCATGGTGATACGAAACTACAGACGCGGATGACCCCGAACGCGCTTCAGAAGCGTCTGCTTGATCTCTATTTTGACGCACGGACCCTCGAAGAGGAGCAGGGGGTTAACATCCTCTATCTCGGCCTCGGTACGTTGAAATGGATTGATCCGAACAATGCCGAGAATATCAGATATGCCCCTCTTATTCTTGTGCCGGTTATGCTGGAGCGTGGTAGTGCAGCCGAGCGTTTCAAACTGAAAGCGCGACAGGAGGACTATGCCTCCAACTTGTCACTCGAAGGTTTTCTGGATCGCGTCCACAAGATCACGATGCCGGCGTTCGACGCAACCGATCAGTTTTCGTTTGGCGACTATGCCGCGCAGGTGGCTGCGGCGATCTCGATCAAGCCAAATTGGTCTGTTCAACCTGACGACATAGTGCTTGGCTTCTTTTCGTTCGCAAAATTTCTGATGTACAGGGACCTCGACCCAAGCCTCTGGCCGCAGAACGCCAAGTTTACCGATCGCCCACTTATTACGTCCCTTGTTTCAAACGGTTTCACCACGAGCGAGGAACTGTTGTCCGAGGACGCAAACATCGATACGCATATATCTCCGAGTGAGATGACGCACATTGTCGATGCAGACAGTTCACAGACAGCGGCGATCCATGAAGTCCGAAGGGGACGCGACCTCGTTATTCAGGGGCCTCCGGGAACTGGAAAGTCCCAGACCATTGCAAATATTATCGCCGCTGCGGTGGCAGACGGTAAGACTGTCCTCTTCGTGGCCGAAAAGATGGCAGCTCTCGAAGTTGTCAAACGTCGTCTCGATAACGCCGGAGTGGGAGACGCCTGCCTCGAGCTGCATTCAAACAAGGCGAACAAGCGGGCTCTTCTGATGGAGCTTCAGCACACTTGGGAGCTAGGTGCTCCTCGGGGCGAGTCTGCGGATGCGCTGAACAGGAGCTTGGTTGAGGCGCGCGACAGCCTGAACAATCACCCCGCGCGTCTCCACGAAAAGTATCAACCGTATGGTCTGACGCCGTTTCAGGTGATTGGGCATCTGTCGCGGTTGCGGCGGGTCGGAATGCCGCCATCGGACATTGAGCTTTCGGATGCAGTCAACTGGACACCTGATTATCGTGAGCGGGTTGTCGCGCTATTAAATGAACTCGCGCAGCGCATCGACGATATCGGGCTTCCCTCCGCGCATCCCTGGCATGGCGTCGGCCTTACAGGAATTACCCCTCTCGATCTCGAACGACTGGTTGTGAGATTAAATGACGCCAAAGCTTTTTCCGAGCGCGTGGTCGACGGGATGAGATCAGTCACGGACGCGTTGGAAACTGAACCTTCGAAAACCTTCACGGCATTCGCCGCAAGCGTAAAGGTTGCTGAACGCCTGGCAACGAGACCAGAGGGGGCGGATTACGAGGCGCTTGGAAATGGTGTGTGGTTAGATGCATTACCCAACGTAGATCGCCTGATAAAAGACGGAGCTGAATACAGCCGACTTGCCGCGGAAGTTGATAAAACGATGGTTGAAGCTGCCTGGGGTGCTGACCCGGCTTCGCTAATTGGCATGTTCCGGCGTCTACCCTCGGATTTCCCGCAATTAGGCTTTGCGACGATTGCACAGTTGAATGGGTTAATCCCGCGCTTTTTGAGCGCCGCGATGTCGCTGGGAACGACGCTCGGGGTAAAGGCATCACCGACTCTTGGATCAATTTCCCGGTTGGTTACGATCGGTGAACGCGTTGCCGACGCGCCTGATGTCAGCCCAGACGCGTTCGTTGCAGCAATTTGGGAGCGAGGATTGGAACAGGCGGGTGATCTCGCTGAGGCGGTAGCAACCTACCGCAAAATCCGAACGGAACTGGTGGGGAAAATCGCCGACCAAGCCTGGGATATGGATTTGATTGTCACCCGCACGGCCGTGGCAATGCACGGCGATCGCTTCCTCAAATTCCTCAGTGGCGACTGGAGAAGGGCAAAGGCGCTGCTAAAAACTGTGATGCCAGAGACGCCGCCTGCAGAAACTGTCCGTATTCTCGATCTCCTTCAGAAGGGCAAAGATGCCCGCAATACGATCAGAGAGGGTGACGGTCTTGGACGATCGGCATTTGGAGCCGACTGGCGCGGCGAAAAATCTGATCCACGTCCACTTGAGAGCCTGGTCCTTTGGATGAGGAGCCTGCGAGGCGTGGGATCGGAAGCGCGGGCGATTGCGGGTAGGCTGACAGATAAATCAGCGGTGGCGTCTCGTTGTGAGCAAGTCCGAGCTTTGCTTGAGGAAACCCGTCGAGCACTTCTTTCTCTTTGGGCAGATATGGGGTCGGGTAATGCGGACTTTTTCGGCGGTTCGTCGGACGTCGACGAGATATCTTTGCTCCAGACCGCGCCTGCAATTACCGATCTGACGAATGCGGATGCTGCGTTTTCGGACTTGCTTCATGTACCGCTTACTGATGCCGCAGCCCGGGTGAAAGCCCTCGGGACCCTCGCGACTGCGCAGCGTTGCAAGCAAACACTGGAAACCAGCGGTGCCGTTGGCATCGCTGCGTTCGGCTCGCTTTGGTCAGGAGCTACGTCAAACTGGCCGAAGCTCTCTCAAATCTATGCTTGGTCGACCTCAAACGCTGACATTCGCAAGCTGGCGTCTCGTATCAACGACCCGGTTTCGATTTACAGTCATGCCAAAGAAGCGTCCGCCCTCGGAAGAGAGTTCCTCGATCGGATGACGGAACTCCTGGCGATTCTGAAATCGGATACCGAGACGCTGTTCGGCGTTGGCGTGGTAGCTGATGCGCCGATTAGTGAAATGATCCGGAAGCTGGGTGATTGGATCGCGCACGAGGAGCAACTCTCGAAGTTTGCGGCCTTTAACGGTAGAGCAAAGGAGGCTGGGGAGGCCGGTGTTGCCGACATCGTTGCTCGTCTGGAGGACGGACGTCTGACGACGGCGAACGTCATTCCGTATTTCGACATGGCTTACTACGAGGCGCTGCTAAGGGACCAGTACGAAAGGACGCCGGAACTCGCGCGCTTCGACGGGGAAGTGCATAATCGTCTGGTTGCCGATTTTGCAAACCTTGATCTCGGCCGGATGAAACACTCGAAGCTGGAGGTTGTCCGCGCTCACCACCGTAAGATGCCGTCTGTTAGCGGTATCGGCCCCGTAGGCGTTCTGCGTGGCGAAATGGCCCGCCGACGAAACCATATGCCAATCCGGCAACTGATGCAGCGGGCGTCTCCCGCAATTCAGGCGCTCAAGCCCGTCTTTATGATGAGCCCACTTTCTATTGCTCAGTTCCTCCCTCCTGGCGTTATCGAGTTCGATCTTCTGGTGATGGACGAAGCCAGTCAGATACAGCCCGTAGATGCATTGGGTGCGGTTGCCCGTGCGAAACAGGTCGTGGTCGTCGGCGACGAGCGCCAGCTTCCTCCAACGATGTTCTTCTCAAAAATGACATCTGACGGTTCGGAGCAAGATGACGAAGATGACGGCGCGAAGGTATCGGATATCGAAAGCATCCTCGGGTTGTTCTCTGCTCGAGGTCTCCCGAGCCGGATGTTGCGTTGGCACTACCGGAGCCGGCACCAATCGCTGATCGCAGTGTCGAACAGCCAGTTTTATGAGAACAAGCTATTCATCGTACCTAGCCCTTATACGGCCGAGGCCGGTATGGGGCTACGTTTCCACCATGTCCCTGACGGTGTGTTCGAGGACAGCGTAAACAAGGTTGAGGCAAAAGTGGTTGCTGAGGCGATCATCAGGCATGCGCTCGAGACACCACATTTATCGCTAGGTGTGGCTGCGTTTTCGATAAAACAGCGTCGAGAAATTCAGGACCAGCTGGAACTGCTTCGTCGCCTCAATCCGGAAACGGAACCCTTCTTTCACTCGCACCCTACGGAACCCTTCTTCGTCAAAAACCTCGAAAACGTGCAGGGCGACGAGCGCGACGTCATACTAATCTCGGTGGCCTACGCAAAAAATGCCCAGGGCTACATGAGCATGCGGTTCGGTCCGCTCGGGGCAGAGGGTGGCGAACGGCGGCTCAACGTACTCATCAGCCGTGCAAAGCAGCGCTGTGAGGTCTACGCCTCGATTACGGACGAGGATATCGATATCGAGCGCGGCAAGGGCAAAGGTGTCTTCGCATTTAAGCTGTTTCTCCACTATGCGCGCACGGGAAGGCTATCAATGGCTGCTCGGGCTGATCGCGGGATGGATAGTGTGTTTGAAGAGCAGGTCATGGCCGCACTTCAGGACAGGGGTTATCAGGTCCATCCGCAAGTCGGGATCGCCGGGTTCTTCATCGATTTGGCGGTTGCAGATGATCAGGTGCCGGGTCGCTACCTTGTGGGAATCGAGTGCGACGGTGTGTCCTATCATAGCGCGCGATCGGCCCGCGAGCGTGATCGACTACGTCAGTCGGTACTTGAGGATCACGGTTGGAACATACATCGTATCTGGAGTTCTGATTGGTTCCAGCGACCTAAGGCTGAGCTCGAGCGGCTCATCGAAGCAATCGAACGGGCAAAAGCCGACGCTATTGCGGGAGGTAACGTTCCAGCAGCGAGGAAGCGTGCTGTGCCTGTTGAGGTTGTTACAATTGATCGAGCGGACGTTACTGAAATAGGACTGCAGGAGGTGGGTTCGACCGTCGACGTCAACATTCCCTACGAAGAAGTCTCTTTGTACGTCAATACGTCGTCGGAACTGCATGAAGCCCCTTTGTCAGTGATAGGCTCGCTTGTGAAGAGTACGGTAAAAACGGAGGGGCCTGTCCATAGCGGTGAAGTCATCACCCGTATTCGGACCGCGTGGGGCCTGCAGCGCGCAGGTGGCCGGATTGAAGCGCACGTTAATCAAGCTATCAGGCTTTTGGTCGACCGCAGAGAAGTCGTTCGGGCTGGTGAGTTTCTTCTTGAACCCGATTCCGAAATCAGACTGCGCGACCGCAGCTCGGCTTCCTCTGCTAGCCTCCGTCGGCTTGAATTGCTTCCACCGATGGAGATTGACCACGGTCTCAAGACAATCATTAATCAAAGTCTTGGCGGCACGGAGGAACAGGCAATCAACGCTGTTGCTCGTGGCCTCGGCTTTAAGGCGACAAGCGCGCAACTGCGGGAGATCATTCGCGGGCGTATCGAGGTCCTCGTTACACGAGGCGAGCTAGAAGTGCGCGATGGTATGTTGGTGACTGTCCCTGAAGCTCTGATTGGGTGATCGATTATCTGCATAGCGGTTGCTGTTAGGTGCCCGACGAAGGTGGAAGCAGCTAGGCAGCTTGTCGGTGCATCGAAGCTGAAGCTGTCGTCACTTCGTCGCGCCGTTCGCGGTCAGGACCTTGATAAACGATCCGTCACCCGTTTCCCTTGCGAAGGAAAGAGCCGTTTCACCGTTGTGCCCTTCGGCATTCGGATCAGCGCCATGAGCAAGAAGAGCGGCCACGACATCCGGACCGTTCTGTTGGTTGTTTGCCTGCGTAATCAACGGGGTCCATCCTCTTTTGTCGCGAGCTTCGATATTTGCGCCTCGTCCGACAAGTAGCGGGACAGCATCCGGATCGGTGACAATGTGGAGAATGGTGACGCCCTCGTCGTTCGAGGCATTGATGTCTGCTCCATTCGCAAGCAGAAGGTCGAGCACTTTCTCATCGGGATACATGTCGAGGAGGTGTACCGGCTGGAAACCATATTCGTCCCTAGACGTCGCCAGGCCAGGTTCGGTCGCGAGCATCGTCCGAACCGTTTCCACTTTGCCCACATGGACAGCGTCGTGAAAAGTCCGCACTGCGTCGCCGTCCGCCGCAATGGCTGAGCTGATAGAAATTCCCAAAACCGCCAGAAATTTATGAACCCAGTGAAACATCGTTACCTCCTTGGATATACACAACGATATTCTCTACCAATGCGGCTAGTCGGTGAAGGCCGTCTTGTGAAGGGTCACTGAACGTTGGAAGTCCTTGTCGATGCAAAATTCGTCGTGCGGCAACTCTTCATATCTCCTGCCTTAGTCTAGGGTGTTGGTTTCCACGCGGAACTGAGCCGGTTTTTCCACCGAGAAGTGAGCCACCTCTGAGTATGGTTTTCTGATCAGGCTTTGGTCAAGGGGTTGGCCT
>NZ_JBNWCL010000037.1:0-8970 GCF_053522445.1 Agrobacterium sp. 22-221-1 | reverse complement strand
TGCCCCCGTCGCTCACCGCGTTGGGGGAAGGTTCACATGGCTCAATTCTCAATGGAAATTATGCGCCTAACCGGCTCAGTTCCGCGTGGAAACCAACATCTAGGGGGATGAGTTTTCCAAGTCTCTGAATTCTCAATGATAATAAAACATGAGAAAAAAACACAACTTTCTATTGAAACCTGCGAGAAAACCGGATTTAAGATTTTTGGTGCCCCGTTCTCAGTTGGTTGAAACAATACTGGGACGGGCGGGTCAGAGGTTCTGCTGGTTGCTGATGATAGTAGTGTCGGCGATAATATATCACTAGGTGGACAAAGTGTTCTTGAATATTAAGGAATATATCCTAAGCGAACGATTTTTTTTGGACGCCTTATTATCTGCCTGTTTGTATTTTTGTTTCTTTTATTACGTGCCTTACTTAATGAAATCCACTTTTTCCGGGGAAATAAAAACCGGAATCGGCTCGTATAGAGCTGCAGAAAAACCGTTCAAATATTTTTCTTTTCTTCTCTTCAACGTAGCGCTGTTCCTCATCACAGGATTTGGTGCGTTTGTAATTCTTCGTCACAGATATGGATTTTTCTAAGTAGGGGGTGGTGATATGGCAACTTTTTTTGATGATTTTACACGACGAACATTTGATAATCTCACCAAGCCATTTCACAGTGCCCCAGACGCGGTAGCCAGCGGCTACTCTGCCTATGTAGGGATATCCAGTGGGTTGTTAGACAATGCCCTGAAGGGAGGCATTAAAGGCACGGCGGCTGGAAAGCTGGCGCTTTCTTTCAGAGCTATTGAAGATGTAGTTGTTTCCGTTGCGACAGGAGCCACTGATCGCGATCTAAGCGGTGCGGCGAATATTGCCGGCGGGCTATTTGCCAGCGCCGTTGTGGGCGTTATAGCAGCCCCGACGCTCACAGGGGTCGCCGCCGTTGTCGTGGCCGGGTATGTTGGTTCTGCGGCAGCTGAAGCTCTCTACGACACAGTCAACGAACACTACCCCAATGCGTCAGACGATCTCTATGAATTTACGGCAAACTTTGCCTCAGATTTGCGGAACGCGGTCACGGATGCCGCCGGTCGATATTCTGTCGGGGACTTCTTCCAGTCGATTGAATCGATGTGGGATGATGAGAGTGGTGATTCGGAGCCAAAGCCCGCTTCCACGTCTCCAGAGGGGGTGCCCTACGAAAACTCAACCGTATTAAAACCGATCATCCTCAAGGGAGAGCCAGCTGCACCCCGAGTATATATTGTGGAATCCTGGTTTGACCCTGTCGTTCTCGATTTGACCGGCAACGGCCTCAATATAACTTCGGTTGGTTCGTCGAATACCTATTTGAACATGGAGGGAGACGGGCTACAGCATAAAACCGCCTGGGCAGGAAGCGGCAACGGCGTGCTGGTACTCGACCAACAGGGGTCGGGAGACGTGAATTCTCCGGAAGCTTTTATCTTTACGTCTTGGGACCCAACGGCAAAATCGAACACCGAGGCTCTGGCGAACGTTTTCGATACGAACGGAAACGGCAAGCTTGATGCGGGCGACGCGCGCTGGTCCGAATTCAAGATACTTGTTTCGAATCCCGACGGCACGCAGCAACTCCAGACCTTTGACCAACTGGGGATCGCGTCCATTGATCTGTCGACCGACAATAATCGCACGGTCTTGGGAGATGGTTCAGTCGTACTGGGTCAGGGAGGATACACCCGGACCGACGGTACGACCGGTACTATGGCCGACGTCCAGTTTGTTTATGATGGCCAAGGCTACATCGTTGACAGGGAGACTGTCGTCAACCCCGATGGTTCGACATCAATTTTGACGTCCGCCTTCCATCCCGATGGGAGTGTTGCTTACAAATCGACACTGATCACGAGCGCCGATGGCCTGACGAAGTCCCTGGAGTATGACATTGGTGGGGATGGTGTACCCGATACCCGCCAAACAGAAGTCACCGCGATAAACAGCGCTGGAGATCGCACGCAAACGATTTCCAACTACGCGCCAGACGGCCGCTTGCTGAGCAGGGAAGCTACCTCAACGAGCGCGGACAAAAAAAATATCACAATCACGCGCGATCTGGATGGTAACGGCAGCGTAGATCAGGTTGAAACGCGTATTGTCGGATCAGACAACAGCACCATTACTACGATAAGATATCTCAACCAGGACGGCTCTCAAAAGGAGGCGATTTCAGTCTTCTCGAATGCAGGCGGAACCGCTTCAAGCGTAAAATCCGATTTGAATGGCGATGGCATTTTCGACGTCATCGAAAATCGTGCCGTCACTCTGAATGGGAATGGAAGCAAGACTGAGGAAGTCCTTACCCAATCAGGCAATGGAACCATAACCCAACGTGTGGTGACGACGACGAGCGCTGGCGGACGCTCGAAAGAAATACTGACGGACAAGGACGGTAATGGCGTCGCCGAGAGCAAGCAGAATTCTGGAATAGTTGTCGCTGCCGATGGAAGCTCGATAACAACCCAAAATAATCTCAATGGCGACGGGTCGTTGCGCAGTGGCCTTGTCACCACTCTCAGCGCGGACGGCTTGAGCAAGACCGTCAAAGCCGATTTTGACGGAAACGGCGTTTTCGATCTCGTCACGGAAGAAATCACCGTGGTGAACGCAGACGGCGGGCGAACGAAAACGATCGTGGAATCGAATGCCGATGCCAGCCTCCGTGCCACATCGATTTCGAACTGGAGCGCCGACGGAAAAACGAGATCGGATGCTTTCGATACCGATGGAGATGGCGACCTGGACTTCGTAGAATCGGTTTCTGTTCTGGCAACCGGGGAATCGCAGAATGTCGCGAGCGTGTTCAATCCGGACGGTTCTCTCAAAACCAGAACGACGACCATCACGAGCGCCGATGGCCTGACAACGACGATTCTTTATGCCGGTAATGCTGCTGGAACCACGGATCGGACGCAAATACGCCAGACGTCCACAAATTCCGATGGGAGTTCCACAGTCACGACGAGCCAATACAGCGCCTCTGGCGTTTTGCTCGACAAAATGATCGTTACAGCTAGTGCAGACGGGCTGGAGAAAAATACCCAGTGGCACAATGCCGGTTCCGGGACCGTCAGCCGCTCGACGAACGAGACTACCGTTCTCAACCCTGACGGCAGTCAAACACAGGCTGTGATCGAATATCATGCTGATGGTTCCGTGCGCGCGACGGTTATTTCGGCGCTCAGTGCTGACCGGTTGAGTTCGATATCCCGATTTGATGCAAACGGCGATGGCCACCTTGATCGCCAGATCGAGCGAGTGACCGCGAGCGACGGCAGCTTCATTGAAACCGTGTCCGGTTATAATCCTGACGGGTCACTGAAAGATCGTACGATCACCACACGCTCAGATGACAATCTGAATACCGTCGTCCAGAGGGATGCAAACGGGGATGGCGTTTACGATCAAAAGCAGAGCACAAGTGTCGTCCTGAATGGCGATGGCGGCAAGACGACCACCGTAACTGAATTCCACCCGAATGGCTCGACAAGTTCCCGATTGGTAACAACCGTCAGCGGAAACGGGCTTGTTCGTGTCGTGGAATATGATCGCGACGGCGATGGTGTTGTTGATGAAAAAATTACCGACACGACTGTTCTGAAAATTGGCGGTAGCAAGACCCAGACGATCACGCATTGGAATGGCGACGGCACAATCAAGCAACAGAGCGTCACGACCACCAATGGCAACGAACTCTCGCAGGCCACCACCGTTGATAAAACGGGAGCGGGAAGGATCGACAACACTCGGACTGAATTGACTGTTCACAATGCTGACGGCAGCCAGACGCATACCATCTCGGAGTTTCATCGTGACGGCTCTTTGAAGGAAAAGACCGTCAAGACCACCAGCGCCAATGGCAATGAGACCGTCGTATATGATCTTGATGGCGATACCATTACAGATCAGCGGAGCGTGACCCACACCGCAGCCAACGGCGATGTCGTAACAACGGTGATAGACTACAATAGTGACGGTAGCTTGCGAGATAAGGCCGTCAGCACCACGGGTTCCGATGGCCGATCAATGACCCTTGAGCGGGACACGGACGGTGATGGAACTATTGATCTGACCGAAACTCTCTCGATTGTTTCTAACCAGGACGGCAGTCAGACCGAAACGCGCTCCAGCTTCAATGGGGATGGCAGCCTGCGTGAAAAGGTCGTGGTTACAACGTCGGTAAATGCCCAGGTGGAGACAACACAGTGGGACACAAACGGCACCGGCGGCTTTGACCTCACCCAAACGAAAACATCGGTTTTGAGCGCGAGTGGTGAAAGCACTGAGACAGTTTCTGTTTTCGACAGTCTTGGTGCTTTGCAGGAACGGGTTGTCACAAAGGTCAGTCCGGACGAGCGGACAACGACTGTCACCACTGATAAAAACGGCGACGGGCACGTTGATCGGACACAGACATCCGTCCACGATGCAGCCGGAAACACCGTGGTCACCACGTCTGATTTTAACGCGGCTGGAGGCCTTGAACGTCGGCTCACGACCACGACAAGCGACGACGCTCTCGCCATAACCAGACAGTGGGATACTGACGGGAACGGTTCAGTCGATCAGACGCAAATCGATGTCACAGCATTGAATTCCGATGGCAGTCGGACGCACACTGTCAGCAATTTCACTGCGAGTGGCGCGCTCGCTGACCGGACCGTTGTGACGACAAGCGCCGATGCCACGACAACCATGTATAATTGGGACAATAATGGCGATGGAATTTTCGATCAGAGCAAAACCGAAACACTGACCGTTGGTGCCGATGGAACACGCACCCAGGTGACGTCGTACTTCAAGGCGGACGGTTCACTTGAAGCTCGATATGAAGAATCGACCAGTGATGATGGCCTGTCCATTTCCAAACGATGGGACAAGGATGGTGATGGCACATTTGAGGAGAGTGTGACTGACGTAACCGTCCTGAACAGTGACGGCAGCACGACGCAGACGATCAAGGACAATCCTTTTTACGATACAGTCGTGTCCACGACCGCAGATGGCCTGACAAAAACAAAGGTGAGCCTTGGCTTAAACGGGGAAACTGACAGCGAAGCGGTGCATACACTTCAAAATGCGGATGGCTCCAAGCTTGAAACACGTGAAGACCTGTTTTTTAAAACCACGACGTACACGAGCGCTGATGGGCGCGTAGTAGAGGTAACGCACCATAATTTGCTGGCGAATACGGTTAGCCAAACTGCCGAAACCAGAATTGCGGTTGATGGAACAGAGACCGTCACAGTCGAAAATTTCAATCATTCGGGGGTTCTTACCGACCGCCAAATATCGGTCACCAGCAGAGATGGCCAAACCATGACCGACTACATGGATATCAACGGGGACGGTGTTACTGATCGCATAGAGCGAGACATCTCCGTTACGAGGGCGGATGGAAGCGTTGTCAGGACAATCGTAGAAACCAACAGTGACGGTTCTGTCCGTGAAAAAACAATCATTACCACGTCCGCCGATGGAAGATCATCTGTCTTGCAGCGAGACTCCGCAGGGCTGGGATATTTTGACCATGTCGAGAGTACTACGCATGATGCTAGCGGTGCCTCCAGGACGCTATATCAAACATTCTCGACTGATGGGTCCCTTCTACAGAGCTGGCAAAAAAATGTAAGAGCCGACGGTAAGGTGACGACAATAACGACAAGCAACAGCTCGCCGGATGGCCTTGGTAATGTGGAGACGCACACGTCCTCCATCAGCGGCTCAACAACGAGCAAGATAGACTACGTTAACCTACCAGACAATCAGCCATTATCTTCGATAACCACCACACTACTCAAGGATGGAAAATCTAAAAGCACAGATATCATTCAATATCTATACACTACAGAAGTCATCTCCGATAATGCCATGCAAATCGGATCAGTTCCAGATGGCTTTAGTACTGAAATTTCGTTGACACTAGCTGATGGATCAAAGACCACCCAATTGTGGAGGTTTGGAGAAGATATATCTCAGCTATTTGAAGAATTTTCTTGGGAAAGCGCGAATGGGGAATCTAAGTTTATTTTAAATAGCAGTAAAAATGGGATACAAATTAAAATAGATGGCGATGACAATTCCATATCCTTGTCGAATCATCCCCTTGCCGCAGTGGTGTTGTTCAACGGAGATGGCTCGCAATATGATTTTGTAAGGCCGAGCATTAGTAACTCCACTATATCCATAAGTGGCCAGGCGAATAAATTATGGGCGAACAACAGCACAATATTACTCGCTAAAAGCGGCTCTGCGACGATAAACGGTATGTCCAACACCGTCATAGCCGGAATGAATGCGGAGGCCGTACTCAACGGCAACGATAATCGGCTTCTGCGGACGCAGGCTGATATCTCGAGCAATCGGAGTATAGAATCGCGTCATTATGAAGATGTTCGCCTGGATAGCAAATATGGCTTCAGTTATATCGCAACAGACAAGACGCAGAAAACGTATTTCGAGGCGGACAAGATACCGGTAACGATATTCGGGACTTGGGATGAAATCTGGGTTTATACTGTTACAACGCACGTTTTTCTTAACGGTCCTATTCCCTCCTCCGGTCATTGGAAAACCTATGAAGCGATTTCGGTGAATGATGCTCGAACCTACGTCCGTGGTTATCCTGCCCTGATGCTCGACGCCGACGGATATGTTGGTTTCGATGGCGGGCAACGTGTAAGCGGTGGCGTTGCTGGCAATTGGGTGACGGCACTCGGTGATCGCTCCGTTTCGCTTGTCGGCTCAAATATGAAGCAAGCCGTCGACTACCTCATCGGAGGCAACGGCAATGACATTATCGACGGGCGAGCGGGAGAGGCGGACATTCTGCATGGAGGTGCAGGTGACGATACGATTTACTTCGATGCTGCGAGCTATGGAAAATCCGGCGGAACATTGCTGCCGCAAGCCATCGACGGAGGTTCCGGCTACGACACTGGTATTGTGACCTCGACGGGAGATGTGAATATCTCGCTCGCAACAGGAAACTTTGAGGCGTTAATATCCAATAGCGGGAATGACACGATCACTGGCAATCCGAATGCCGCAGGATATATCGACGGCGGTGCTGGAAACGACATCATAGTCGGTGGATTCCTTGACGATATTTTGTTAGGTGGCACTGGAAACGATACGATACACGCCGGGCAGGGGAATGATTTTCTCATTGGCGGTGCAGGCAACGACTTCCTGAGCGGCCAAGACGGAAATGATGTCCTCAATGGCTCTGACGGGAACGACGTGCTCAATGGCGGAACTGGCAGCGACACGTTTATTTTCAACCTCGGTTTCGGCCACGATACGATTCAGGACTTTACCAAGGGCCAGGACATCATCGAGTTCGAGCATGGTTTGTTTGCAAGCTGGCAGGACCTTGTCGCAAAGACGAGCCAGGTCGGTACGGACACGAAAATCTTCTACGATGCGGAAAACTCCATCCTGATCCAGAACGTTGCATGGGCTCAACTCGGTGCGGATGACTTCCGTTTCGTTTGATGGCGCGTGCGTTTGGTCAACATTTTGACAGAGCGTATTGGAGTTCCCTCCATTACGCTCGTCACCGAAACTTGCACGGCAGGGACGGTGATCGTCTTGTCTCTCGCTGTCGACCTCGACCAAAGATGATCAATATTCTTTGTTAAGGGCACAGAGGTTGCTGGGAAATGCAATTCGCCGGACCGCCTTGAAGATCATCAGCCATGCCAATGGTTGATGATGGATGTTGATGAAAGTAGTTCGGGTGGCCTATCGGTTTGGTTAGGTCGCCCATTTCCCCGGAATATACCGACCACCCAAAGATTTGCGTAGTAGAGGGGCAGGCTCTGATCGCGCCAACGGCGATTAATCTGTCACTCATATAGGCCAGCGCATCAATGCTTCGCGGCCCGCGTCGCTCAAACCATAGACCCCTCGGTCAAGCCTCTCAAACCAGCCATATACATTTGAGAGTAGTATTTTGCCCGCATCGGGGAAGCCCAGCTTCACATCGCGGACGCGTAGTGGTCCTTGGGCCAAGGCTTTCGCACATCCAAGTGCTTGCTGGCGGTACGCCGTCATGAGTGGTGTACGCATGCTGCCACCAAGCACTGGATCACCTTTGCGTTTCTGATGTTCGCGTATAAGTCGCGACCGCCGTTTGGGATTTGTTCGTGGCATTGGAGAAACCGAACTCACGATGATGTTGACATCACCGCCTTCCGATACCCCAAGCATTCCAATCCCCAGGCGACGACAAAGGTCTCGGTAACGCTTATCGGTATCGCGTCCTTTCCCTCGGACAGACATTTTCGCTGCGATCCAGACTTCATCAGAGATCGATCCCCGATCAACCGCTTGAAGTATCAGCTCGAGATTGAAAGCGAGTTTCAGTTCGCAAATCACGACGACGGGCGGATCATCTTCACTTAGACCGACGAGATCGCAACTGCCGACCTCTCCTTTGACCACATAGCCAGCCTTTTCGAGAAAGGCTTTCACAGGTTGATAGAGAGAAGTTTCCATGGATGCGCTCTGGAGGGTAATCGTGGAATTATGTAGCAAATGCCACCGAAGCGAAAGCGTCGCAGTGCTGACGGCCTGCCGTTTACAATTTTGCGACCAAGCGCACCAGCGGTCATCGTCTGCTTAGCAGCAGAGATTGCGGGCGTCTCAAAATTATTTACCCTCAGGCACAGCAAAAGCCGGAAAAACAAGTGTTGCTTTAATCGGACAGGCTGTGTGGAAGCCTGCTTGCCACATTTATTGATCCCAGCCGACGATTGCGAGCTCGGGCCATAATTTGATCCAGCGATCGACCTTCGTTTCATATATTTCGCGCGTAATCTGCTTTTTGTTCGGGCGGACTGACCTTGCCCCGTTGAAATAATCCATTTTGAAGTAAGCTCTGGCCCATTGAGAGGACCAGGGAATGAAGCGCAATCGTTTTACAGACGAACAGATCA
>NZ_JBNWCL010000036.1:0-9757 GCF_053522445.1 Agrobacterium sp. 22-221-1 | reverse complement strand
TTGCCCCCGTCGCTCACCGCGTTGGGGGAAGGTTCACATGGCTCAATTCTCAATGGAAATTATGCGCCTAACCGGCTCAGTTCCGCGTGGAAACCAACATACCGGCTTTGCCGCGGCGAAAAACCTCCTGCATTTCGTCGATGCGAGCATCGGCTCCGACGCACTGAAAAGCCTTTTCTGCGATCTCAAGGTAAACCAGTCTTCGATGCGTGCCATCTGCATCCTCGACGGCGACCAAAACAAGGACCTCAAACATCACATCATCGCTTTGCCTGGTGGCGCACCGCCGGACCGAGTATTCTCTGAATTCCTGCGAAACCTGATTTCCGACCTCATTTACAAGTCGTTCTGGCTCGAGGTGCAAGACTTCGGATATTCCAAGGTGACTGCGGCCGACGTTCTGCAAGATTTCGACGCCATCGCCACCAAGATTGCGCAGGCGAAAGAGCGACAGGAATCTACCCATGGCCTGCAGCGGCAATACAGCAAAGTGCACTTCAACAAGCACAAGGAATTCTATGACTTGGTCATCAAGGCCTGGCTGAAAAGCGACGCGAACCAGGAAGCCATAAAAGGTTTTCGAAACGACCTTTTCGCGGTCTTTAAAAAGACGGCACCGTTTCACTCGATCGACGACAGAATTTGGCCAAAGCAAGTCGCCGCGAATGCAGCCTAAAGATCGGCGCAATACCAACGGTTAATTTTTATGGGCCCGAAGCGGTTTCGGAGTTCAAGAGGACGTCGGCGACGATCTTGTCAATGCGCGAGGTAGTAGAAGGGCAAGGTCAAGCAGACGGTCAAGGAAGTAGCAAGGGTCGCGACGGCTCGACAGCTTTTGTTTACCATCATCACGTTGCAAACCCACATGTCACACCCATCCCAAGTGCGAGGGCCGTCTTCTGTATGAACAGGTGTTTCAATCGAAAGGCGGCATCTCGCGGCAACTGAGAAAGTCCGAGCCAGCTAAGGGCCCAGCGAAAGCCGTGAGCCGTCTTCCCTTGGAAGCTTCACGCACACACGCGCCCCACAGAGAAGGCTTTCCAGCCAGTCCGGCGCAAGGTCAGCGTGCGTTAATTGTCGATGACGCAAGCGCTTAATCTCTGGTTGTGTAGATGGTCAAAGGTATTTGACGTAAGGCCCACACCTGATCAAAGGTATTTGAGGAAACGGAAACGCTCAGCGCGCTTGGCGCGGCGGTTACTTGACCGCACCATCGAGATAGAGGTCTTCACCTCGTTGCAGCGGCGTGAAAGTGAAATCGTCTTTTCTCAAAAAGCGGTCGAACCAGCCCAAAAGATCGTCTGCGGTCGCCGAGTTGCGATAGCCGACCAGCTTGACGGTCAGAGGAGCACTGAAGGCTATGTCAAAGGCGGTGTCGAACTGGGTTGTACCAGAAAGCTGAACAGAAAACGTGCCGCCACCATCGTGACGGATGGAGATTTCCGCGCGAGAGAAGAACTCGTCGCTGTAAATGGTGATGAGGCCGGGAGCTTCCCACCAATCTTCCCTAGTCAAAGCGTTTGGAGTTCCTTCGCCCTGGAAATCTATCAAGATTTCTTCAAGGCTACGAAAATCACGGTTCTTAAAGCGCTTCAACGGAATTTTGAGCCACTGTGTATCCAGACCCGGATTCAACCACTGAGAGACGTCATCCTCGGGATCATTGTTGGGATCGAAGAAAAATTTCGGAGATTTCACTTCTAAATCCAGTACGACGTGGTCCTCCAGCTCCTGACCAGGCCAAGAGCCACTTGAGGCCCGCAAGGTGATGCGTGGCTCTTCGACTGAAAGGTCGAGAGGATGTTTCTGATAAACAAGTCTGAAATGTCTCATGCAGTTCTCCGGTACGAAAACTCTTCGCGGATTTCGCAAGATAGCGGTTGATGGTATACTTTGTCATGGCACATCTTTCAGGAACAGACCGCTCGTAACCGTTGCTTCTTCCCGAAGCGCTTGGCGGCTAGCCAGGGCCGGACAGTCCGGTTCGCTTCAGAACGGCTGCTTCTTCCATAGCCAATCTGAAATCGACATGCCGCTTTCCACCTTTATTTCAAGCACGGACATAGTCTTGCATGACCGCTTCTGCCAATTTTTCTTATGACCAAGAGCGCCAATAGGAGATATTGCAGCGGTGTGAAATTCGTTTAGCTTTTCTCGCGTTGAAGACCGAGAGGATATTGGCGTGGCTATGGGAAACAACTTCGTGACATCATTGATCCCACATGACGATGGCGCAGCGAAGCATTTGCCAGGGATGGAAATGCCGGATGTTACATTGGCAGCAACCGACGGCACGACTGTCGACCTTAGAGGACCGGGTCTGTCCATAGTATATGCCTACCCACGCACCAGCCCGCCGGGTGGCAATGCGATTGACGGATGGGATGCCATACCCGGGGCTAGAGGCTGCACACCTCAATCTTGTGCTTTTCGCGACCATTTCGCTGAGCTGAGGGGATTAGGGGCCAGCCATCTTTTTGGCCTTTCGACGCAGACGACCGAGTATCAAAAAGAGGCTGCAGAACGGCTTCACTTGCCCTTTCCATTGCTTTCCGATCATTCACATTCTCTTGCGAAGGCCCTTAGCCTGCCGACGTTTGAAGCGGGTGGTTTCACCTTGCTCAAAAGGCTGACGATGATCATCGAAGATGGCAGGATCAAGCATGTTTTTTACCCTGTAGACCCGCCTGATAAAAACGCCGATGCAGTGATCGTGTGGTTAAAAACAAACTACCATTCCAAAGCACACGGATGAGTGTCTTGGCCAATTGCGGCAGCAATCCTCATGGCAGGAAGCAGTGTCTGTTGGGACAAGCAACCCTTCGATGCAGCGAACTCCGACGAAATAGTCTTCCTGATCGAGGCGGTGTACAAAACTGCCTGACCATGACTATCTTCGAAAACGTCGCGTGCACAATAACTGGAGAGCGGCAACATGGTGACGCTTCGGATTGATCCGTTCCCGCGCCAAGACGAGCTGAATGTGCTTTGGTTAGAAGCCTGGGGCAGCGAAGGGCCAAAAGACTTTTCCTGCATATTGTCACGCAGCCTTGCCCATATTGCGGCTTATGAAGATGATCGCCTCGTCGGCTTCGTGAATGTGGCGTGGGACGGAGGTGTCCACGCCTTCATCCTGGACACCTGCGTTATTCCCCGGATGCGACGAAGAGGTATCGCTGCCCGCATGGTGGTAGAAGCCACAAATGTAGCGCGAGAGCGCGGAGCGAATTGGTTACATGTCGACTTCGAACCGCATCTGAGTTCATTCTATCAGAGTTGCGGATTTCGGCCGACCAAGGCAGGACTCATCAAGCTCAAGTGATTTAAATCGGTCGCTCTCTGCCGGGCTGTCAGCAATGCGCCAGAACCGGACATTGCGGCTGCCGCACCCCCCCTATTCTGCGACATCGCAGAAGCCAGGAAAACAAGTGTCGCTTTCATTGGATTTTCGCGACAAATAGCTTGGAGGTGTCCATATGGAGCATTTGCCAGAAATCGGTTTGGCGTTCGGTGCCTTTGCACTCGGGATGTTCAGTCCCGGCCCAAATATTCTTTCGGTCGTCGGCACATCGATGGCTGTCAGCCGCAAAGCGGGCATTGCGTTAGCGCTCGGCATCTCTGCGGGATCGTTCCTGTGGGCCTCCATGACCGCGATCGGCCTAACCGCATTGATTGCCGCCTATGCCTCCGTGCTGACGGTCATCAAAATCATTGGCGGTCTCTATCTGCTCTGGCTGGCCTTCAAAGCTTTTCGCTCGGCCGCTTCGTCAAAGCCGATCATGGACCCGGCCGGAATAGCGGGAGGCAGCCTGCGCACGTATTTTCTGCGCGGCGTGATCGTCCAGATGACCAATCCAAAGGCCGCATTGACATGGATCGCAATCATGTCGCTTGGCCTCGCGCACTCTGCGCCTGCCTCAACCGCTCTCGTTATCGTAGTCGGAACCACCATCCTCTCAGTTGTTGGTCATATTGCATATGCCGTCGCTTTCTCCACCAAGCGTGTTGTCACGGCCTACGACCGTGCTCGCAGATGGATCGACGCAGGTTTGGGAGTATTTTTCACCTTCGCCGGAATCAAGTTGCTTACAAGCAGGACTTAATCTGTATCTGTCTGTTGCGGCCTCTGGATATTCGCCCATTCTCGAAGAGGGAAAATGAAGAAAAATCTCATTCCAGCTCTTGTTGGCGGCCTCGTCGCTGGACTTAGTGTGTGGCTCGCTCAAGCTTTCGGCGCACCTTATTGGGCCACTGGTGTCTCAGCTGCGGTAGCGGCCTTTTTGGGCACATGTTTGGACAAAAGCTGATCGGTCATTGAATTGGTCGCGAAAGGTGTCGCGGGTTTCGATAATTTTACGACATTGGAGTTTCTGCACTTGTTGAAGCTGGACCACATCACCGTCATCGCCCCGACGCTGGCCGAAGGAGTCTTGCATGTTCAACGCTGCCTTGGCCTCGACGTGCCTTTCGGGACGCGCCACGAATATATGGGGAGCCACAATCACCGGCTCCAGCTCGGAAATTCCGTTTATCTGGAAATCGTGGCGCTCGATCCACAGGGAATAGAGCCAGATCGGGCCCGCTGGTTCGGCCTCGACAATCAGGAACAGGTTAGATCGGATTGGGATGCAGGTCGCCGGTTGCGCGGGTGGGTCGCCAACACAGATGCGATGGACGCCGTTGTTTCAGCCTACGGCGCGATCTTGGGCGACAAGGTTCCCCTCCCGGCCGAAAGCCCGACTTTCGATTTTGCCATCCCAAAGGATGGCTCGCTTCCCTTGGGCGGCGCGGTCCCTTCGATCATCGACCACCGGGGCGACACCAGCTATATCGCCTCTATTCCCGATCTGGATGCCCACCTTCATTCGTTCACCCTTGAGCATCCGGACCCGACCCGCATTGCGGCGCTCTACCGGGAACTTGCCATCAAGAATTCGCCCGTCATCGTCCAAGGCCCCGAGGTCCGATACCGGGCGCTCATCGAGACACCCGCCGGATTGAAAGAGCTAACCTGACCATGGCAACGCAGGTCGTCTGTCGCGAGTCCTAATTTTCTGAGCGTCCCCTTTCTCATGAGAGAAAATCGCGTATCCTGAAACCCCGAGAGCAATCATAACTTTTGCGGGTTCCATGGATTTTTCGACCTTACTCGCCTTCGCGGCGGCCTTTTTCGTGTTCGCCGCCAGTCCCGGCCCGGACAACATGACGATCGTTGCCCGCACAATTTCGCACGGGGCGGCATCCGGCATTGCCTATGGAGCCGGAACGGTCGCCGGCATCCTCATCTTCCTGACCTTGGCCGCTTTCGGCCTGTCGATCGTCGCGGCCGAGATGGGTGTGGTCATGACGATCCTGCGCTATGCGGGTGCGGCCTACCTGATCTGGATGGGCGTCAAGCTATGGACTACCACCCCGACTGTGCCCGAGCTGCAACCCGTTGCCGAGCGGCGCGGCCTGCTGGCGATCTTCGCGACCGGCGTTGCGCTCAACCTCGGCAATCCGAAGATGCCGCTTTTCTATGTCGCGCTGCTGCCGAGCGTCGTCGGCGCGTCACTTACGCCCGGCCACGTCGCAGCGCTGGCGGCCGTGATCCTTACGGTTGAGGTGGTGGTGATCGGCGGGCATGTGATCCTCGCCGGCCGGGCGCGCAAGCTGCTCAGGACGCCGGTCGTCGTTCGCCGGGTGAACCGAACGGCCGGCGGGATCATGGTTGGCGCGGGCATTGCTGTTGTCGCATCGCGCTAAGCCGCGTGAATCCTGAAACTCGCCAGTGCGGATTTCAGGATTTTTGCCACTAAGAATGGCGACGCATCCCCTTTCGTGCCTGCTCGACTTCCGCCCGCATGATGCATCCCTCTGCATGGTCATTGACCAGCCCCATCGCCTGCATGAACGCATAGACCGTGGTGGGACCAACGAATTTCCAGCCGCGCTTGCGCAACTCCTTGGACAGCCTCTCGGAAGCCGGCGAGGTCGAGCGGCTTTGGGGCTCCTCATCGTCGTTGTCCGGTTCAAACCGCCAGACAAACGCCGCCAGTGATCCTTCTGCTTCAACCAGTTCGCAGGCGCGGCGAGCGTTGTTAATGACGGCTTCGATCTTGCCTTGATGACGGATGATACCGGCATCTGCCAGCAGCCGTGCCACATCAGTATCATCAAACAGCGCCATCTTGCGGAAATCGAAGCCTGCGAACGCGGCCCGGAAGTTCTCGCGCTTGGCGAGGATGGTGCGCCAACTCAAGCCCGATTGAAAACTCTCAAGGCAAAGTTTCTCGAACAGGCGTGTGTCATCCACAACCGGAAAGCCCCATTCACAGTCATGGTATGCTAAGAACTCCGGCACGGCCGCGCACCAGCGGCAGCGCGGGCGGCCATCGGGGCCGGGAACGATTCCGCTCATGCCGGCGACTTCACGAAATCCAGCGCGGCAACAGTGCGCTTCGGGTCGATCTCGTAGGTTTCGGCGGTCACGATCCCCTGCGCGACGAAGGGGTCGGCAGCGATACGTGCATCGTGATCGGCCCGGCTTTCCCCATTGGCGAGGATCGCGCCCCCGGCTGCGGGCTGAAGCGAGCCGACGCTGAGAAACGCACCATCGGCAAAGCCCTGCGCGATCCAATCGTTATGGGCCGCCATGAAATCCGGTGCGGCGGCGCGGTTCTCGGTAAATTTCAGAAAGGTGACAAACATCGGCGCTCCTTGGTCAGTTGGATGGGGAAATGTCCTGCAAGGTCGCCAGCCAGTTTTTGATTCCTGCCACCTCGCTACGGATGAAAGACTCGTCGCGGAACGCCGTGGCCATGACCGCCACCCCCTGCGACCATGCTAGAAGATGCAGAGCCAGCGTCTCGGCCCGGTCGCCGGCATCAAGTGCCCGGAACTGCCCGGCAAGCCAGTCACGGAACAGGCCGAAGATTTCGGCCGCCCGGTGCTGCGCGACGTGATCGAGCTTGGCAAGTTCGGATGAAAGGGTGCCGATCGGACAGCCGAAGGCAATGATCTTCACCCGGTTGGCGATCAGCATATGAATGAACGACATGATGCACTCGCGTGGGCCTTCGCCCTCGGCCTGCCAGCCGTCGAGCATGGCCCGCGTCCTTTCCATCCGGCGCACAATCACGGCCTCCAGTATGGCATCCTTGGTCTTGAAGTGGTGATAGAAATTACCGCGCGATATGCCCACGGCGGCGGCGATCTCGGCAAAGGACGTGGCCTCGAACCCGCCTTCGTAAAAAAGGGAATCCGCCTTTTCGACTATCAATTCGCGAGTGGATGATACCGACATGCTTGGTCAATTGTCCTAGTGATGTAACACATCTAGGACAATTGACCTAATATGTCAAAGCCGCAGCTTGTCTTGGAAATCCTGACTTTTATGCGGGTTCCAGGTATTTCCATCCCAATCGGCAGATCAGGATTGGAAGATGACCCGCGACAAGCTTTTTTGTTACGTCCGGATTTTGAAGACCCGGCCTATCCCGGTCACGCACCATCGTCGTGCAGGCTTGCGGAAACTGTCATGCCGGACTTCAAACGGCGGATCATCGTTACGAGTGCAGATTTGTTGCTGCTTAACATCCATACTCATTTAATCGTATTGCTTCGGCCGTATTGCGAACGTTGCCTCGGGGATTTTTGAAAAATGGAAAATATCGTTCATCGCTCGAAAGCTGAAATGGCGCTAAAGCTCTTGCTCGATGATCTCCGTGAAAGTGCCGCAAACGCGCGGGTCTTCGGACCGGTCTCAGCACTCACGCTCTGTGGACGGCGTTTTCCTCCCGCCACGGATGATCCTAGCTGGCTCGAGCGAGGCCCCAAGAGACACTGCTTCGCAAACGCAGCAAAACTAGCCAGCGAACGCGATGATGTTTTCTACGCTGAAGGCTATGCGTTCAACGGCAAAATTCCGATCCCCATGCAGCACGCTTGGCTTGTAGACAGGAATGGCTGCCCAATTGACCCAACATGGGAGCAGAGCCCGGATCACATCTATTTCGGAATCGTATTCCGCAAGGCCTTTATCACTGAGATGAGGAAAGTCCACGGCTGCGAGGATGGCCTGCTTGTCTATCCTGACGTGCTTCGTCGGCATTTCGGCTCTCCTGATCTGCTCGAGGCAGTCATCGAACCCGGTGTGGGGATTTGCCAAATTGCACATCGCGATTGAGCGTCGCCGCCATCCAACGTGACATCAACGTCGCAACGATCCCACAAAAAGTGGCGTTTTTGCTGTTGAAACGCTGAGCGAGTGCCCTTTCTTAACCAAATTGGTGTGCTAAATCGATTTCAGAAGTTGTGTCGGAGATTCGAAACGTCGAGTTTTCGTTCCGAGTCACAATGCGCGACTGTGGTCGTTGCCATTTTGTCGCAGCGCTCGGTTTATGCCGTTTAGTGCGTGACACAGGCAGGAAGGACATGCAGGATATAGAGGCAATGGGGGATTGTGATGCAAATCATTAGCGCAGAACAGTTTGTGCAAGGTTTACTGGCAGCTTTGAGCTTGGAAGGCAAAAAAACTATCCAGCTTGATGATCCTCGCCTTGATGAGCAGTTTGCAAAAGCATATGACGATCTTCTTGACCATGCCGAAGACTTGGGTGTTGTTCCGGATTTCGTGATTTCCCCAGATCGTTACCACGGCGACAGTACGGCATTGCGGGATGCTATTCTGGCTGTGAGGGACCTCAAGGACGTCGCCTTGCACAACCCAAAATTCGTGCGCGTTACCATCGATGTGCAGGAGGAGACGGCTGTGAAGACACTTGCTGAAAGTCGTATCCCCGACGCCGCGCTACGCCGTATGGCCGCGAAATATCTTTCCGAAGTCGCTCACTAAACAGCCGCCTTCATGAGCGCCATAGAGGAAGTCGCAAACGCCGTAGCTTCAAGATACCTCAGCACCTACGCGTCCAGGGCAGGCGAAATTGCTCGGCAGAATAGCTCACCCAAGCAAGTGCATGACAGGGTGTGGGGAACAATAGCCCTTACCCCTCTCGAAGTTGCTATCGTTGACAGTCCTTTGATTCAGCGGCTCCGGTATCTTCGACAGCTTGGTGTCGCTCAGTGGGTTTACCCATCAGCTGCTCATACCAGATTCGAGCATTCCCTTGGGGTTCTCCACCAGACTCACCAACTTGTTACCGCGATCAACCAAGCATCTGAAACGAAGTACGGCCAAGCGATCATAAACCACGACCTTACGACGATCCTGAGGACCGCTGCATTGCTTCACGACGTGGGCCATCCCGTACTGTCCCATGTCTCAGAATATGCGCTCGAAATCGACGCGAGAACCCTGCTTGAACTTCAACGGGAACGGCGAAACTTCGGGGAAAACACCAAACTCAGCGAAATTGTAGCGGCTTTGATTGTGCGCTCGTCTGAGTTCAAAGCGGTTTTGAAGTCCATCTTTGATGTTCACGTGTCATTGAGACTGCCGACTTCGAGCTGGGCCGGTCGAATTCCAGAATTTGTTGAGAAGGTGTCCAAATGCATTTTGGGCCAGTCGGTTTCGGAAGAAATACCCCTTCTCCACGAACTGATTTCTGGCCCATTTGATGCCGATAAGCTGGACTACATGATGCGGGACGCCTCTATGGCTGGAATCCCGGGTATCATAGATATATCGAGGCTTATCCAGAAGATAACAGTTAAGAAGGCTGTTGATTGCCACTGAGAACTGACCCGGCGTTTCCACCGAGAATTGACCCGCCTGTTAGGTATGTTTCGGGTCTGCGGTCGTGGTCAAGTTCCTCGT
>NZ_JBNWCL010000035.1:0-10910 GCF_053522445.1 Agrobacterium sp. 22-221-1 | reverse complement strand
AACTGCTCGTCATCGCAAACGCCATGCTCAGGGATAAAACCACATTCAGGACACCCTGAGAATAATATCCGCCAATACAGTTGCCAGTCGACGCGCGTCGGCGCGGCGGGACGACTCTTTTCAGCCCAAGGACTTGGGCTGGCTGGATTCCGGCTCAAGGCTGGAATGACGGCAGAAAGAGTCGCAACCGCACTGAGCCTCTCGCCGCCCTGTCAGCCCATAACCCCGCACATGGCTGCCATGATGAGGTTTCCTCTGGCATGCGGCCGGGAAGACGGTAAGATCATCCCTCATGGCAGGCCCCTCCTCCCACCCCGGGCCTGCGCGGCAAAGGAGACCATGACCATCATACGAAATGCCCTCGTTCCTGAACTTGCCGTCAGCGACTGGCAGAAAAGCCGCGCCTTTTATTGCGACCTGATCGGTTTTCATGTGGTCTATGAGCGTCTCGAGGAGGGTTTCACCTATCTGGCGCTGGGAGATGCCCAGCTGATGATCGACCAGATCGGCGCGACCCGGACATTCGTGACGGACAATGCCGCGCTCGAATTTCCACTCGGCCGCGGCATGAACCTGCAACTCGCCGTTCCCTCCCTGCAACCGATTCTCTCCCGGCTGGAGCGATCCTCCATCGACCTCGTCATGCCGCTGGAGGAAAAATGGTACAGGCGCGGCACGGTCGAAGTGGGCAACCGGCAATTCATCGTCGCCGATCCGGACGGTTATCTGATCCGCCCGTTCGAGAGCCTCGGCGAACGCCCCTTCCGGTTCGGTTAAGCCATGCTGCCTTTTCTTCCGCAGGCCGTGGTTTTCGACATGGACGGATTGCTGATCGAGAGCGAGAGGCTCTATCGCGATTCATTTCTGGCTGCCTCGGATGAAGGCGGCCACGGAATGAAGGTCGAGACCTATCAGAAGGTCTGCGGCAGCCCGTGGGACGTCATCACCGGCACCATCTTTGCCGATTATGGCGCGGATTTTCCCATCGACAGCTTCCGCGACGCCTGGCTCCGGCATCTTGGCGTGATGATGGCGGAGGGCGTGGCGCTGAAGCCGGGCGTCATCGACATTCTCGATCTTCTCGACCGGCTCGATATCCGCCGCGCCATAGCCACTTCGTCGCGGCACGATTCGGTGACGCGCCATCTCGGCCCCCACGATCTTCTCAGACGTTTCGACACCATCGTCGCACGCGGCGACTATACCGAACCGAAACCCGCACCCATGCCCTATCTCACCGCAGCCCGACGGCTTTCCCTCGATCCGGGCCGCTGCCTTGCGCTGGAGGATTCCTATTCAGGCGTGCGCTCCGCGACATCGGCAGGCATGATGACGATCATGGTGCCGGACGTGGCGCCGCCGACCGAGGAAATGCGGGAGAAGTGCATTGCCGTTGCAAGCGACCTTCATGCGGTGGCCGGCCTTCTGCAAAAGGCGCAGGCCTGAGTGAGATGAGAATCGGGCTGAAAGCGCGGAGAGGCGTCATATGTCCTTAGCCATCCGGCTTCATGATGAGGCTCATCTCGGTTGTAACGCCGAGATTGGCCGAGCGCCCTTGTCAGCGTATCCATAACCGGAGTGATCATGCCGCCTTTTGCCGTGTCGCTCGTAACGCTGATACTGCTGGTTCTGTCCTTATTCCAGATTGCCCTTGCAGCCGGTGCACCCTTCGGACGCCTTGCCTGGGGCGGTGCGCACCGGGTGTTGCCGGTCCGGCAAAGGATTGCCAGCGCGTCGGCTCCGCTTATTTATGCCTTTTTTGCGTCCTTTCCGCTGCAAAAGGCGGGTTATGCAGACATCTGGCCGTCCGGCTGGATCGAACCCGGCCTCTGGATCATCGCCTGTTATCTGGCAGTGAGCGCTGGATTGAACGCAATGTCGAAAAGCCGCCCGGAGCGGCTGGTGATGACGCCTGTGGCTGCCGCTCTTGCGATCCTGTTCTTTATCGTCGCCCTCTCCTAGCCGTATCGCCAGAGGCGAGATACCGCAAGGATCAAGCCGCCGTTCGGCGCATCGTCACGCCCCCGGCTTGAAACGCCACTTACGCTCGATCGCTCCTTCAATATCGAGACCGTTATAATGGGCCAGCAACAGCACATGGCCGAGCAGATCGGCGGTTTCGTCGGCCAGATCCCGCTTCATCTCCTCTTTGCTCCTGCCCTTAATGCGCCCCCGTCCTGTCAGCCGATTCCAGGCCTGTGTGACCTCGCCAACCTCTTCCTGAAGCTTCAGCATGTACCAGTCCGGGTCGCGGAATATTCCGTTTTCAGCGGCATATTTTTGCGAGGCCTCTTCAAACCGAGGCATCATGTCAGCAAACATTTGTTCATCCTTTGTTCATGCGCTACAACTCTAATCATGATTCTCTGACGGCGTCGACCCGTCAGGGCGTCACGCAGCCATGAACTGAAAATTCCGCGACATGTACATGCAAGCGGGATAGAGAAAAGATATTCGAACAACCGTGCCATCGCCCATGTCCCACCTCGATTTTTTCTCGTCCCTCATCACCGCTCATAGTCCGATGCTGCTCGCCATGTTTGCGGGCGCCGCCTTTCTCGCCGGCCTTGCCCGCGGCTTTTCCGGTTTCGGTGCGGCGCTCATCTTCATCCCGCTCGCAAGCGCCATCGTCGGGCCGCGTGTCGCCTCGGCAGTGCTGCTGGTGGTGGACGCCGTGCTGACGCTTGGCATGATACCGCCCGCATGGCGCATGGCGGACCGGCGCGAAGTCTTCATCATGGCGGCCGGCGCCTTTGTCGGCGTGCCGCTTGGAACCATGCTGCTTTCCAACGGCGATCCGCTGACACTGCGCTGGATCATCTCGGCCGTGGTCGTGATGCTGCTGTTGTTTCTGCTTTCCGGCTGGCGTTACAGCGGCCGGCCGAAGACGCCGCTGACCCTCTTCACCGGGTTTCTGGCCGGGCTGTTTTCGGGGGCTGCGCAACTGGGCGGTCCGCCGGTCGTCGCCTATTGGCTCGGCGGCGCCCTCAAAGGCGCCTTCGTGCGCGCCAATGTCATCTTATATTTCGCGATCTCGACCGTGATCTCCACCGGCAGCTATTTTGTCAGCGGCCTGTTCACCACCGATGTCTTCGTCTTTTTCCTGCTGGCCCTACCCTTTTACGGGGCCGGGCTTTATGCCGGCGCGCGACTGCACGGGCTTGCCGACGAGGCGGCGTTCCGGCGCATCTGCTATGGGCTGATCGCCATCTCCGCCGTCATCGGACTGCCGCTGTTCGATTCGCTGCTGAAATAGGCGAAGACAGGGACTACCTTCAACTGCAACAGCAGTGTGCTTCCTTCTCCGTCATCCTCGCCCTTGAGGCGAGGATCCACAATCAGGCGCGACCATGGATCCTCGGGTCAAGCCCGAGGATGACGTCGAGTTTGGCGTGAGATTTCACCAACAACCCGAACGCCTTCGCCGCAATCAAGGATACATGCGGACCTTGGACCATGCACCGTCAGGCGTCTCGCGGCGGAATTCGATGCGGTCGTGCAGGCGGAACTTGCGGTCGTGCCAGAATTCGATGCTGAGCGGCCGGATGCGGAAACCCGACCAGTAGGACGGGCGGGGAATATCGCCGATGGCATATCTGGCGGTATATTCCGCCACCGCCTTTTCCAGCGCGAAACGGCCTTCCAGCGGCCGAGACTGCTTGGAAGCCCAGGCGCCGATGCGGCTGCCGCGCGGGCGCGAGGCGTAATAGATATCCGCCTCCTCGTCGCTCACGATCTCCACCTCGCCGCGCAGGCGCACCTGTCGCCGCAGGCTTTTCCAGTGGAAACACATGGCCGCTTTTTTCTGGCCGAGGATCTCCTGGCCCTTCTGGCTTTCGAAATTCGTGTAGAAAACAAAGCCGCGGTCGTCGACGCCTTTCAGCAGCACCATGCGCACATTCGGCAGGCCATTTTCGTCCACGGTGGCAAGCGCTACCGCGTTCGGATCGTTGATTTCGGAAGCCGTCGCATCCTTCAGCCATTCGGCAAAAAGCGTGAACGGTTCATTTTCTTCCGTGAAGTCACTGGATGTTAACCCCGTTTCCGACATATTGACTAAAATGCTCCCGAGCTGATTTGGACCCCAGAGATGATCTCTGGCGAAAGATGGTGACCGTCATAGCAAAGTCGAACAGTCGAACAAAGAGCCTCCTTTCGTCGGTAGCGGAAGTTTCCGCCGTCGTGTCAATGCTTGTGGTGCTGAGCGGCTGCGTCAGCCTCGACCTGTTCGGCGGCGACAAGGTCGACCGCTCGCTTTCCACGGCCTCCATTCCCAACCAGCCGAACAATGCGCCGCAGACGGACGATGCGACGATCCGCAATGCGGTGACGTCGGCCGATCTCGCTAAGCTCGCCGACCAGCCGCTGCCCTGGGCCAATGCCGCCACCGGCAGTGCCGGCGTCGTCACCGCCATTCACGAAGACAAATCCAGCGGCTTCGTCTGCCGCGATTTCAGGACGACGCGCCACTCCTTCGAGGGCGTTGCGAGCTATTCGGGACAGGCCTGCCTGTCGGAAACCGGTGAATGGCTGCTGACCCGCTTCGAGCAGAAATAATCTGTTTACCCTTAAATATGGAATAGAGCCGGCCCGGGTGCGGCGCGCTTCCTCCGTAAAGGAGTGATTAGCAACTTATTGCAACAGTCGACGTTGATTAAACCGAGGGCGTGCAGGCGAATGATCGCGGGCATCCCTTTTCGGAGGGGTTAGTTTCAGGATTGCGCCATGAAGGGCGGCAGCGCCTGAGCCAACGTAACTGGTGTTTCGCATGCGCGATCCATATTCGATCCTCGGCGTAAAACGTGACGCCCGCCACGAGGAAATCAAGGCCGCCTGGCGCACGAAGGCGAAAACCGTCCATCCGGACGCCAATCGCGACGATCCCGACGCCTCGGCGCGATTCGCCGAGATCGGGCAGGCATACGATCTTCTCAAAGACCCGAAAAAACGCGATCTCTACGATCAGGCCCGCAGGGCGGCCGAAAAGAAGCAGCGCGGCGAAACCATCATGCAGCAGCGGGAAGCCGCGCGCGAGGCTGCCGAGCGCGCCAAGGCCGCCGAAAAGCTGATGGAGGAACTGGCCCGTGCGGACGCCCGCAACCGGGCGCAGACCGGCCAGAAAACCGACGCCAAGGCGGAAACCGCCGAAGATATCGTCGAACGGATTTTTGGCGCGGAAGCACAGAACGATCCCAAGGTGCAGCAGGCGGCCGAAGCGGCAAAGGCTGCCGCGGGCGCCGCAAAAAGCGATATGCCGGGCGCCGGCGAGACCGCACAGCCCGGAGCCGGCGATGACAGGACAGCGCCCGCATCGCTCGCCGCCAATCTTTTCAGCGCTCTCGTGCGCCGTTTCCGCACGCAGCAGCCGGCTCCCGAAAAAGCGCCGGACATCACTGCGGAGGCCACCGTCACGGTCGCCGATCTGCTGGAACACAAGTGGGTGACCGTGTCGCTTGCCGACGAACGCGAGGTTCGCTTCCAGCTCGAAGCCGGCATGACCGACGGACACGTGGTGCGGCTGAAGGGACAGGGTCTGAAGCTTCCCAACATGGCGCGCGGCGACCTTGCCGTGACTTTGCTGACCGCCCGTGACGACGCCTTTTCCCTTCGTGGCTTCGATATTCACACGACGCTGCCGATATCGCTCAGCGACGCGGTTCTGGGGTGTGAAACGAAAGTCAGGACACCGCTCGGTGAGGAAAACATCACCATTCCGGCCTGGTCCGGCTCCGACCGTGTGCTGAGGCTTACCGGCAAGGGCCTCGCCGACGGCAAGGGCGGACAGGGCGATCTCGTCATCGAATTGCGCATCGTTCTCTTGGAAAAGCCGGATGAAAAGGTGACCGACCTGATGCGGCACATGCGCGAAGGCCTTTATTTGTGAAAGTTTTGCGAATAGCCGGGACAACGCACCCTTTGTTACGCTCCCTAACAGTTGATGATCTTTGGCAATCTTGAACAGGATTGCAGCCTATGCCATAGGCAGGACCGATCAAAAGTACTAGGGAGCATAAAATGGCTCAGGCATCCGGCCTCATGGCTGGCAAACGCGGCCTCATCATGGGTGTCGCCAATAATCGTTCCATCGCTTGGGGCATCGCCAAGGCCTGTGCCGACGCGGGCGCGGAAGTTGCGCTGACCTGGCAGGGCGACGCGCTGAAGAAGCGTGTCGAGCCGCTGGCGCAGGAACTGGGCGCCTTCATGGCCGGTCACTGCGATGTGACCGATCTCGAGACGATCGATGCGGTTTTTGCCGGGCTGGAAAAGCACTGGGGCAAGATCGACTTCGTCGTGCACGCCATCGCCTTTTCCGACAAGGATGAGCTGACCGGCCGTTACCTCGATACCAGCCGCGATAATTTCAACCGCACCATGGACATTTCCGTCTTCTCGCTGGCCGCCGTTGCCAAGCGCGCCGAGCCGGTCATGAACGACGGCGGCTCGATCATCACGCTGACCTATTACGGCGCCGAAAAGGTCATGCCAAACTACAACGTCATGGGCGTGGCCAAGGCTGCTCTCGAGGCCAGCGTGCGTTATCTCGCCGTCGACCTCGGCAATCGCGGCATCCGCGTCAACGCCGTTTCCGCCGGCCCGATCAAGACGCTTGCAGCCTCCGGCATCGGCGACTTCCGCTATATTCTGAAGTGGAACGAATACAATGCGCCGCTGAAGCGCACCGTTTCCATCGAAGAAGTCGGCAAGTCGGCGCTTTACCTGCTGTCCGACCTTTCGACCGGCGTGACCGGTGAAATCCACCATGTCGATTCCGGTTACCACACCATCGGCATGAAGGCGGTGGATGCGCCTGACATTTCGGTGGTCAAGGACTGAGCCTGAAAAGTGTAAGAACGGGGTATCGCCTTGCTCGTCTATGTGATCCGGCACGGACAAACGGACTGGAATGCGATACGCCGGCTTCAGGGCCAGAAAGACATTCCGCTCAACGATTTCGGCCGCCAGCAGGCGGTCGGTAACGGCAAACTGCTTGCGCATCTGCTGGGAGAACAGGCCACGGATTTCGACTATGTGGCGAGCCCGCTCGGGCGCACGCGCGAGACCATGGAACTGATGCGCGGCGCGATGGGCCTCGATCCGAAGGCCTATCGTACCGACGATCGCCTGATCGAAGTTTCCTTCGGCGACTGGGAAGGGCAAACCCTGCCGGAGCTGAAAAAAGAGTTCCCGGACCGGGTGAAGGCGCGCAAAGCCAACAAGTGGGATTTCATTCCCCCCGGCCAGGATGCCGAAAGCTATGAAATCCTCTCCTGGCGCATCGGCGCATGGCTTTCCTCCGTCGAGGTTCCGACGATATGCGTCTGCCATGGCGGCGTCATCCGCTCGATCTTCCGGCTGGTCTCCGGCATGGACAAGGACGAGGCGTCAAGGACGCAAATTCCGCAGGACCGGATTTTGAAGGTCGAGATCGACAGGAACAGCGCGGAGTGGGTTTCGTGAGGGATCATAGGGCATAACCCTCTGCGTCGTCCTACTCGAGCAGCCCGTATATTTAGCGCAAAGGCCGCCGCGTATTTCTTCTCCCCGCCGGGGAGAAGGTGGCCCGAAGGGCCGGATGAGGGGGCAACGCCAGCGATAGACCGCACCCTTGCCCCCTCCATCCCGCTGCCGCGGACTTCTCCCCCTCGGGGAGAAGAAACAAGAGGCATCCGCTCGTTTCACAACGGAGGTTTTCGCGTGAGGGGCTGGTGCTTACTGCACGACCTGAAGATCGTCGACCACGCGTTTCCCATCCACTTCCGTGTAGAAAACCACGACCTTCACGCCCGCTTTCAGACCTTCGAAATTGAACTCTTCCGGCACGCGATAGGTCTTGCCGTCGTTAAGCGTAATGCTCAGCCCATTCGCATCGATCTTGCTGATCGTGCCTTCCACGTCGACGCTCTGGGCGTAGCCGTTGATGGGCATCAGGAGGTTGGCGGTGGCCAGAAGGGCGGCAATCATCATACGCATCGATCTAGCTTTCGTGGATTTGCGTGAAAACCTTACATGCATGAAGAATTGCCTTTCGAATGTGGCGGAAATTGCCCGCAACCATGACATTTTCGGCCCAATTGATGAACGGATTTGGGATCGTGTTCAAGCCGTTAGTGATTTTTACACCGCATTTCCCGGCAATATTGGAAAACTCCGGATTAACGTGGAAAACGACGGCGCTTTTACATTTTCGTCATTTCGAAAAACGTCTTCCTCCGGCGCGAATCGCCCCGTTGCCCTCATCCCCGTGCTGCCCCAGGAATGACGGCACGGACATGCGGGTCTCCAGCCAGGACGCCGTGTCCCGCACTTATACCGCCGCAGCGAAAGAAAGGCTTTTGCCTTGCCCGGATTTTCCACTAAGACAAATCCGCTTGTTTTAAACGGCGCTCACCGCAGGCGCCCTGTTTTCCGGTTTTGAAAATATGTCGCATAACAGTTTCGGTCATCTTTTCCGCGTTACCACCTGGGGAGAAAGCCACGGGCCTGCACTCGGCTGCGTGGTGGACGGTTGCCCGCCCGGCATTCGCTTCACGCTTGCCGAGGTGCAGCACTGGATGGACAAACGCAAACCGGGCCAAAGCCGTTTCGTGACCCAGCGCCGCGAGGATGACATCGTCAAGGTTCTCTCCGGCGTGATGCTGGATGAGGACGGCGAGACGATGATAACCACCGGCACGCCGATCTCCATGCTGATCGAAAATACCGACCAGCGCTCCAAGGATTACGGCGAGATCGCCAAGCGTTTCCGCCCCGGCCATGCGGATTTCACCTATGACCTGAAATACGGCATTCGCGACTATCGCGGCGGCGGACGTTCTTCCGCGCGTGAGACGGCGGCGCGTGTCGCCGCCGGTGCGATTGCCCGCAAGGTGGTGCCGAGCCTCAATGTGCGCGGCGCGCTGGTGCAGATCGGCAAGCACAAAATCAACCGCAACAACTGGGACTGGGATCAGGTCGACCAGAACCCGTTCTTCTGCCCGGATGCCGCCATGGTGCCGGTATGGGAAGAGTATCTCGACGGCATCCGCAAGGCCGGCTCCTCCATCGGGGCCGTCGTCGAAGTGGTGGCGGAAGGGGTTCCGGCCGGCATTGGCGCGCCGATCTATGCCAAGCTCGATCAGGATATCGCCTCCAGCCTGATGTCGATCAACGCCGTCAAGGGCGTGGAGATCGGCGAAGGTTTCGCCTCCGCCGAGCTTTCCGGCGAGGAAAATGCCGATGAGATGCGCATGGGCAATGACGGCAAGCCGATCTTCCTCTCCAACCATGCCGGCGGCATTCTGGGCGGCATCGCGACCGGCGAGCCTGTCATCGCCCGCTTCGCCATCAAGCCCACCTCCTCCATTCTGACGGAGCGTCTTTCCATCGATACCGATGGCAACAATGTGGATGTGCGCACCAAGGGCCGCCATGACCCCTGCGTCGGTATCCGTGCCGTGCCCATCGGCGAAGCGATGATCGCCTGCACCGTTGCCGACCATTATCTGAGGGATCGCGGCCAGACCGGCCGCCGGTAGAGGACCGAAAAGTGCGAAGCGGTTTTCGGAAAATCCGATACCGAAACAAAAACGGAGAGCAACGTGCCGTTGCTCTCAAATAAGGGGATCGCCATGGCCTATGACCAGAAACGCGTCGTGGACGCCATCCGCGCTTTCGAAGCCGGTGAAATCGTTGTCGTGACCGATGACGACGATCGTGAGAACGAAGGCGATCTGATCATTTCGGCGGTTCACTGCACACCGGAGAAAATGGCGCTGATCGTGCGCCACACCTCCGGCATCGTCTGTGCGCCCATGCCGCGCGAGGAAGCCAAGCGGCTGAACCTCAACGCCATGGTGGCGGAAAATGACAGCGCGCATACCACGGCCTTCACCGTCAGCGTCGACTTCAAGCACGGCACCACGACCGGCATTTCCGCCGATGACCGCACCCTGACGGTGCGCAACCTTGCCAATCCCAATGTTGGCGCTTCCGATTTCACCCGGCCGGGCCACATCTTCCCGCTGATCTCCCGCGAGGGCGGCGTGCTGATGCGCTCCGGCCATACCGAAGCGGCGGTCGATCTCTGCCGGCTCGCCGGCCTGCCGCCCATCGGCGTCATCAGCGAGCTGGTGAATGACGACGGCACGGTGATGCGCGGACCGCAGGTGCTGGATTTCGCCGAAAAACACGGCATGAAGCACGTTTCGGTCGCCGATCTCATCGCCTATCGCCAGCGCAAGGAAACCCTGGTGGAGATGGAATCCTCCTTCACCATCGAAACGCCCTTCGGACCCGCCAAGGCACAGACCTATTCCCTGCCCTGGGATCCGATGCAGCATATGGCGGTGATTTTCGGCGATATCCGCGACGGCATCGACATTCCCGTGCGCCTGCACCCGGAAAATGTCGCCGACGACGTGTTCGGCGACCGCCAGCCGGTGCGGCACTACATGCAGAAGATCGCTGAAGAAGGCCGCGGCGTCATCGTCTATCTGCGCGAAGGCTCGGTCGGCGTCGGCCAGGTAGCCGGACGTCGCAAGGCGCGTGATCCGGACGAGGCACATGCGCAGGCCCGTTCGCGCGAAAACGAATGGCTGGAAATCGGCCTCGGCGCGCAGATTTTGAAGGACCTCGGCATCAGTTCCATCAAACTGATGACCACGCGGGAGCGGCATTATGTCGGCCTTGAAGGATTCGGCATCAAGATTTCGGCGACGGATATCGGGTGATTTAAGGCCGTCACCCCGGACCCGATCCGGGGTTCAGCACGATCAAGCCCTTGATCGTGAGAGACTCTTTCGCCGCACAGACGTGCGGCGGCTGGATGCCGGGTCATCCTCGGGCTTGTGTGGAGGATTTGTGGTTTACTGGATGCATCAGCCGGGCATCGCAAACCCGGCTGATGCAGGCAGGCGGCCGTTTTTTCGGGC
>NZ_JBNWCL010000034.1:0-14458 GCF_053522445.1 Agrobacterium sp. 22-221-1 | reverse complement strand
GCCAACCCCTTGACCAAAGCCTGATCAGAAAACCATACTCAGAGGTGGCTCACTTCTCGGTGGAAAAACCGGCTCAGTTCCGCGTGGAAACCAACACTTCGGTTCGCTGATCCTCTCGGCGGGTTTTGCTGGCGCGCTCGTCATCCAGTCCGCGCGCGGGACTGTCGTGCCCTGGGTGGTGCAGGTCGACAAGCTCGGCCAGGCCCAGACGCTTGCGCCGGCCGTCGCCGACTTCCGCCCGACCGATCCGCAAATCGCATGGCATCTCGGCCGCTTCATCGAGCAGGTCAGGTCCATCCCGGCCGATCCGATCATCGTGCGCCAGAACTGGCTTCGCGCCTATGAATGGACGACCGATCGTGGCGCGGGCGCGCTCAACGACTATGCCCGCACCAACGATCCTTTCGCTAAGGTCGGCAAGCAGCAGATTGCCGTCGACGTCTCCAGCGTCATCCGCGCTTCGCCCGACTCGTTCCGCGTCGCCTGGACGGAGCGGCAGTTCGAGAATGGCTCGCTCGCCTCGACCCAGCGGTGGACCGCAATCCTTACGGTCACACTTCAGCCGCCGCGCGACGCCGAACGGCTGAAAGCCAATCCGCTCGGCATCTACGTCAACGCCATCAACTGGTCGCAGGAGATGAGCCAATGAGCCCGGCCGTCCGCACCTTCGCCGTTCCGGCCCTCTTGTTGTCTGCCACCATGCTCGCCGGATGCGCCACCAATCGCCCGCCGGAGATCAGCTACGACGCCAGTGTACCGCCGCTGCCGGCTGTCCCGGCCGCCGTCACCAATGATCGGCCCAAGCCCCTCAACGTGCCCCCGGCCTGGACCGTGGCGCGCGGCGGCGAGACCGCCGGCACTCCGACCGGCCGCGTCGAGAACGCCAATGCCGCCGCCCGCGTGCAGCCGCGCCGGGAGGGCTATTACAACGCCATACAGGTCTATCCCTGGTCGGAAGGCGCGCTCTATCAGGTCTATGCCGCGCCCGGCCAGATCACCAGCATCGCGCTCGAACCCGGCGAGGCCCTGACCGGCGCGGGACCGATCGCGGCAGGCGATACCGCCCGCTGGATCATCGGCGACACCGAATCCGGCTCTGGCTCCGGTCGCCGCGTGCTGGTGCTGGTGAAGCCTTCGCGTGCCGACATCACCACCAATCTCGTCATCACCACTGATCGGCGCACCTACATGATCGAGTTGCGCTCCGGCGAGAAGCCCTATATGCCCGCCGTGTCCTGGGCCTATCCGGCACCGGCGGGCGGCGGCAGCCAGGCACTTCCGGCAACGCCGGTCATTCCGGCCGTGGCTGCTCGCAATTATCGCTACGGCCTGACCGGCAGCAGCAATCCGCCCTGGAAACCCATCGCCGTCTATGACGACGGCCGCCGTGTCTATGTCGAGTTTCCGCGCGGCATCGTCCAAGGCGAAATGCCCCCGATCTTCGTCATCGGCCCCGATGGCGAGACCCAGATCGTCAATAGCCGCATCTATCAACACATCCTGATCGTCGATCGCCTGTTTGGCGCAGCCGAGCTGCGTCTTGGCGCGGGCGACAAACAGCAGACCGTCAGGATCGTCCGCACCGACGGGAGGCCGCAATCGTGAGTGACACAGAAACCCGAGCAGAAACCAACGCCGCGCCCATGCGCCTGCGCGCCGAAGCGCCCCGCGTCACGCGCCTGTCCCGCAAGATGCTCGCCGGCGTCGCCGCCGTTGCCCTGGTCGGCATCGGCGGATCGCTGATCTACGCGCTCCAGACCCGCGCGCCGGGCGACGGCGGCGAGGAGCTTTATTCGACCAACAACCGCCAGACCGCCGATGGGCTCGCAGGATTGCCGAAGGACTATACCGGCCCGGTTCTCGGGCCGGCGCTGCCCGGCGATCTCGGCCGACCGATGCTCAGCGCGCAGGCCACCGGCCAGCCCGTCGTGACGCCCGCGGTTCCGACCCCTGGCGTCAGCGAGGCCGAACAGCGCCGCCGCGCCGAGGAGGAGGCCGCCCGTCTCAGCACCGTCTTCTTCCAGTCGAGGCAGGGTTCGACGGCCGCCACCCCATCCGGCGCGATGCCCGGTCTTGCGGGCCTCGATCTGGCCGGTGCAGCGAGCCAGTCGGCCACCGGACAGGACAAGCAGCTCGCCTTCCTCAATGCGGCGGCCGATCGGCGCACGGTTACGCCCGATCGCGTCACGCCGCCGGCGTCGCCCTTCGTACTTCAGGCCGGCGCTGTCATCTCGGCGGCGCTCATCACCGGCATACGTTCCAATCTTCCCGGCCAGATCACTGCGCAGGTCACGGAGAACATCTACGACAGCCCGACCGGGCGTATCCTGCTCGTGCCGCAGGGCACGCGCCTGATCGGCCAGTATGACAACAACGTGCAGTTCGGAAAGCGCCGCGTGCTGCTTGTCTGGAACCGGCTCATCATGCCGAATGGCCGCTCGATCGTTCTCGAGCGCCAGCCCGGCGCCGACACGCAAGGGTACGCCGGCCTTGAGGATGGCGTCGATTATCATTGGTGGGACCTCGCCAAGGCCGCTGCGCTCTCGACCCTGCTCGGCGTCGGCGCGGAACTCGCCACCGACGACAATGACCGCCTGATCCGCGCCATCCGAGACGGCGCACAAGATACGGTTAACCAGGCCGGTCAGCAGATCATCCAACGACAGTTGCAGGTCGCACCCACGCTGACCATCCGGCCCGGTTTCCCGGTCAGGGTCATCGTCACGCGCGACATCGTGTTCGAGCCCTATAGGAGCTGACCATGACCAAACTGAAACTCGGCCCCATCGCCGACGACAAACCCGTGAAGATCGCGCTGGAGCTGCCCGCCGCACTCCATCGCGACCTGATTGAATACGGCCGCCTCCTGGCCGAAGGTGGCGCACCGATCGAGCCGGCCAAGTTGATCGTGCCGATGCTGGAGCGCTTCATCGCCACCGATCGCGGCTTTGTGAAAGCACGGCGGACGCCAAGCTGATCCGCCGCCGCGGCCCCCCGCTTTCTATGCGGGGGTGCCGCTGGCGTGCGAGCGCAAATGCGGCACGCTACCGGCCGCCGATCTCCCTCCATGCTTCGCATAAATCCGGGCCTCCTGACGCTCGGTTTTCAATCGCGAACCACGGAGGATTCAATGTCCGCGCAAGATTTCCGCGCCCGCAGGGGGCGGCCACAACGGCCAGCCCCGCAAGCACTTCCTGACGACCTTTACAATTATGGCGACGATCTCGCGCCGTCGCGCGCGCCATGCCGCCGCAACCCGTGGTCTGGCACTTTCGATGTCGAGAAGCTGCCCGTCATCGACGATTGGCCGGAGCGTGTGCCGGTCACCGAAGTCGAGGTGGACATTTTCGAGCGCTATTTCGGCGATGTTCTCGACCGGCTGTTCGGCCCCCTTGATGCCGAAGGTAATGAGGGCTTGAACAAGTTAACATCAGATGTTAACAATAAGTCATGAGCGAGGATCGTGACCCGAGCCTCGACACGCTACTGGACCTTGACGGTCAGGCGCTTGTTGTCGATCCCGAGGGCGGTCATTGGGTGAAGTTCGTCGTCACCCGCATTCCGGTCTCACCGGAAAAGCCGCACGGCCTCGATTACTCGCTCACGCTTCACGGGCCTTCGGGCGAACGGCTGGTCGGCTTTGACAACGCCCATCCGGTCGGCCGGGGCAGAAGGGGAGAGCCGATGGACCATCGCCACCGCCTCCAGACCGTGAAGCCATACGCCTGGGAGGACGCGGCCACGCTACTGGCCGACTTCTGGCAGGCGGTGGACGCGGTGTTGAAGGAGCGAGGCGTGTTATGACCACCTTGAAAGTCGGGATTGCCGACTACGACGAGATGAAGGCCCGCACCATGCGGATCGCGCGCGGCGAGGAAAAGTCGGCGGCGGACGATCCGAAGGTGTGGTTCACCTCCACTGAATCTTTCGCGCAGGTGCTCTCCAGCGGAAATCGCGAACTGCTGCGCGTCATCGACGAGCAAGCACCTGGTTCGCTGGAGGAGCTGTCGCAGATCACCGGGCGGGCGAAGTCGAGCCTGTCTCGAACCCTCAAGACCATGGCGGGCTACGGTCTCGTCAGTATGGAGCCTGGCAAAGGCCGGAAGATCATGCCGAAGGTATTGCACGATCGGGTGGCCCTGGAACTGCCCTTGCTCGAACGGCGCGAAGCGAAGGGAGGCCGCCCATGAACATTCAAAGTCCGCATATCGTGCAGCGCGCGGCGCTCTATCTGCGCGTCTCGACGACGCGGCAGGCCGAGCATGACGTGTCGATCCCGGATCAGCGTAAGCAGGGTGAAACCTATTGTGCTTCGCGTGGATACCAGCTTGTCGAAACCTTCGTGGAGGCTGGAGCTTCCGCCACCAATGACCGCCGCCCGGAATTCCAGCGCATGATCGAAGCCGGCACATCGAAGCCTGCGCCGTTCGATGTCGTCGTGGTTCACAGTTTCTCGCGCTTCTTCCGCGATCACTTCGAGCTGGAATTCTATGTCAGGAAGCTGGCCAAGAATGGCGTCAAGCTCGTCTCCATCACGCAGGAGATGGGCGATGATCCCATGCACGTCATGATGCGGCAGATCATGGCCCTGTTCGACGAGTACCAATCGAAGGAGAACGCCAAGCACGTCCTGCGCGCCATGAACGAGAACGCCCGTCAGGGTTTCTGGAACGGTGCGCGACCGCCCATTGGCTATCGCGTCGTCGCGGCCGAGCAGCGTGGATCGAAGATCAAGAAGAAGCTGGAGATCGATCCGCTGCACGCGGAAACGGTCAGGCTCATTTACCGCTTGTTCCTCGAAGGCGGCGGCACGTCTGGCCCGAAGGGCGTCAAGGCCATTGCGACCTATCTCAACGAACGCCGCATGTTCACCCGTGACGGCGGGAAATGGGGCCTGGCGCAAATCCACGCGATCCTAACCCGCACGACCTATATCGGCGAGCACCGATTCAACACACGCTCTTTCAAGAACCGCGAGAAGAAGCCGGAGAACGAGGTCTCGATCATGGCGGTGCCGCCGCTGATAGAGAGGGAGACGTTCGACGCCGTTCAGGCGCGTCTCAAATCGCGCAATCCGATGTTGGTGCCCGCACGAGTTACGAGTGGTCCGACGCTGCTCACCGGCATCTGCTTCTGCGCGAAGTGCGGCGGTGCAATGACGCTGCGCACCGGCAAGGGCAATGGCGGGCAGTACACCTATTACACCTGCTCGACCAAAGCGCGGCAAGGCAAGGTCGGCTGCGAAGGGCGTTCGATCCGAATGGATAAGCTCGATCATCTGGTCGTGCGCCATCTTGAAGAGCGCCTTCTCCAACCGAAGCGGTTGGAGACGATCCTGTCGAGCCTTCTCGATCGCCGGCAGGAGCGAGCCGAACGCCGGCGCGAACACCTGGCTGATTTAAATCGGCGAATCACCGAGACGGATCAGCGATTGGGTCGGCTCTACGATGCGATCGAATCGGGTGTGGCCGCGCTGGACGACATGGGACTGAAGGACCGGATTGCCAATCTCAAAGCGATCCGCGATCAGGCGGCGGCCGACGCCGAGCGGATACGGGCGACACTCGACAGCTCCGGCCACCGGGCCGTTACGCCAGACATGATCGACGCGCTTTCGGAAACCGCACGCAGCAGCCTGCGGATCGAAGGAGGCGGCTATCGGCGGGACCACCTGCGCGCCTTTGCCCAGCGCGTTGAAGTCGCCGATGATGAGGTTCGCATCATGGGGAAAAAATCGGACCTGCTTCAAAGCCTCGTCGCCGCTTCGAGCGGGGAATCGGCGGCGTTTGCGGTTCGCAGTTCTGTACTGAAATGGCGCACCCGACAGGATTCGAACCTGTGACCTTTGGAATCGGAATCCAACACTCTATCCAGCTGAGCTACGGGTGCAGCGGTCACGCTTGAATCGCGTGCAGCGGTTGGTTCATACCCCAGCTTTGTTTTCGCATCAATGTCTAAAAATCAGAGATTTGCGAAACGTTGCCTGTTTTTGGGTGGGGTGGGGCGCGGGGCCTGTTTTGGGGCGGTCGTGGGCCCCTTGTGCGGCGGCGGGGTGGTGCGTCGTTTGACGTATTGTCTTTTTGCCGCAATAGGGTTTCCCTTATAAGTAGTATGTTATTGCCGGGTCGGGCCGCTGTTTTGCCGCTTTCACGAAGAGGCGGTCGGATGAGGGCAACGCCTTTCAAATACGGCGCGGGACGCGATTTTATCCCCTCAAAATTGGCGGGTAAATAGTCATACTTTTTTCGTTCGCCGGGTGGCGATCCGGAGTCCGGGTTTGCTTTGCCGGCGATTAACTGTCAAATTATTATACAATATTAGTATCATCTACATTTATTTGGGATACAGTTTCGTGACGTTGTCGGTTATGATTTCGACAAGGTAAAGGAACGAATCAGGCGGGGGATCGGATGGCTTTGCGATTGGCACACAGCAACGGGCCGCGGACGGAAAAGGCCGAAAGCGGCAGCGCGGAAGCGGCGCATATCACGGCTATCGACTATGGGTTGCTGACGACTGCGATCAGCTATCATTTGCGGCACTCGCAACTTGCCGTGGCAAACGGTTTTGCCGATGTGCTGGCGGAGCAGGGATTGCGGCCGGCCGATTTTTCCGTTCTCGTCATCGTCGGCGGCAATCCGGGTCTCAAGCAGAGCGATGTGGCCGAAGCGCTCGGCATACAGCGCGCCAATTTCGTCGCCATCGTCGACAGCATGGAAGAGAAGGGACTGCTCGTCCGCCGCAAATCGGAAGAGGACAGGCGCGTTCATTTTCTCGACATGACGGAGGAGGGCAGCAGCCTTCTCGACCGGCTTTCCAACACCTGGCGGGATCGTGAGGAAAAGCTGATCGACAGGATCGGCGGCAAGAAGGCCCGCGATCAGCTTCTGGCGCTGCTCGGACGCCTGCGCGACTGAGCTTCGAAGAGAGCGAGGCAATCCAGGCGCGGGCTGCCGTAGGGTGCGACCTGTGACGCAGATGTTCCGTCTTGCCATTGCCTGCGGTACCGGCGAGGGTCTTCCTGCGCTGGTCTTTCACGCCAGCCTGATCGGCAGCGGGGCTGAATTGCGTTGCAATTTTCCTGTGAAACCGCCAAGACGCATAAGCATCTTCACGCCTTTGGGTGTGGAACCGCAATCATGCGATCGACTGGAAAGGCCCGGGACGGGAACGCCATGCTGAATATCGATACGAGTCATCCGCTTTATCGTCCCCTGTGGGTCCGGTTGCTCATCGTCGGCTTTTGCGCCGCATGGGCCGTCATCGAATTCGTCAATCGCGAGTTTTTCTGGGGAACCATCGTTGCCGGCATCGGGGCTTATGCGGCCTATGAATTGCTGCTGAAGTTCAAACCCGCAAGCGATGCCGCCAAAAGCGGAAATGGCGCGGATGAGCCTGCCGCCGAAAGCGCGCCCACCGACAAGAACGATGCGGGCTGAAGCGTCTCCTGTCTTTCGTTTCATGTATTTTGCGAGATAAGGCTGTCCGGCACTTTTACCGGAAATGCTCCCGCGCCCGCAGCATCCGTATCGCCTGGTCGATCAGGAGATTGGCCGCTGTCATGCGCAGCGTCGCATTGTGCCGGAACTGCGGTTTCACCCGGTCGGGATGATTGAGGCGGGCAAAGGCGCGGCGCTTTTCCGCAAGCGTTGCGGCCGTGTCGGTGTCGTGGATCGCCAGTTCCGCCGAAACATCGGCAAGCGATGTCTTTTCGAGATGGGCCGGCATCGGTTCCGGTTCGGGCTCCGGCTCCGGTTCGGGCGGTGGCGCGGGGTCGGCCAGGAAGGCGAGATAGGCATCGAGATTGCCGTTCGCGGGCGGCGGCGTTTCAATATGTGTATCGATAACGAAGCCCGAGCTGAAACCGGCAATGCGGTGACCGGCGGGCGGTGGCGGCTCCGCGCCTTCCTCTTCCGTTTCTTTTTCGTGTTTCAGCCTGTCGACGACCGACTGGAAAACGGATTGTCCGAAGAGCATGCGGCTTTTCCCTCGCCGGTCTGACTATCCGGCCTTTATGGATCATGAAGGTGGTGTCTGGCTTGCCGCGGTCACGGGCCGGTCAGCTTGCGGCTTTCATCCAGAACCAGATCGTAAAGCAGGCGGGCGCTGGGCGGCAAAACACGGCCCTTGGTGGTAATGATGCTGTATGGCTTTACGACGAGCTCGAAATCCGTCGGCAATATCCGGGTCCGGCCGATATCGGCCTGCTGGCCGGCAACGAATTCGGCCATGTCCTGCGCGATCGGGGCGATGGCATCCGTGTTGCAGACGAGTGCAAGGGTGAGCACCACGGATGGCGTGTTGATGACGTTGCGCGGCATGGCGACGCCATGGGTGAGGAAGACATCCTCCATGGTTCTGCGCAAAAGCGCACCGGGCGGCTGGAAGACCCAGTCGTAACCGGAGAGATCCTGCAGGGTCACGGGCTCGCCGCGAAGCAGCGGGTGTCCCTCGCGCACCACAAGACAGGCGCGCTCTATGCCGATTTCATGGATGGAAAAGAGGCCGGGATCGAAATCGTCGGGTATCCGGCCGATGATGAAATCGTGCCGGGCCGCCAGCAGTTCGCGGGCCAGCACGTTGCTGCTTTCCACCTGCACGTTGATTTCGATGCCGGGATAGGTGTCCATGGCGCGCCTTATGGCGGGAACCACGAGGCTGATCGCAGGTGCTGTGACGGCGCCGATATAGACCGAGCCGCCGCTGCCGGATTTCATCTGGTTCAGTTCGCGGCTCGCCTCGCGCAGTTCCAGCAATATGGTGCGTGCTCGCCGCGCCAGCGCCTCGCCGAATTTCGTCAGCACCACGCCGCGCGAAGCCCGCTGACAAAGGGGTGATTTGACGATCGCCTCCATTTCCGAGAGCATGCGCGAGGCGGCCGGCTGCGTCATGTTCATGGCGGCGGCGGCCGCGCTGACCTGCCCGTGCTCCTCGATCATGACCAGCATGCGCAGGTGGCTCATCTTCAATCCGGCCCGCAGCAAAGGGTTGTCCTCAAAGACGAAAAGGGCATCCGTTGTTTGCGCCTGCTCATACACTTTTTGGTTGTTCATTCGTGGTTTTATACCCCTCATCGGTTTTTGTATCGATTTAATATATCATAATTGATATATGGAAACTGATTTATTCTATTTGACAGTTATATGGATTCAGAACAATTTGCGGAATGCCGGGGAGGAGCGGCAGCTGTTCCATTTCGCAATTGCGAAATCGGAGTGAGCGCAATGCGGCTTCTTCCTCTGACGGCATGAATTTCATGGTGCACCGCAGCATGCGGGCTCCAGAGAAGGGCTCAAGGGAGAGAGTTAATGAAGTCCATTATTTCGCTGATGGCAGCTTGTGCCATCGGTGCTGCTTCTTTCGCAGTGCCGGCTTTCGCACAGGACAAGGGTTCCGTTGGTATCGCCATGCCGACCAAGTCGTCCGCACGCTGGATCGACGACGGCAACAACATCGTGAAGCAGCTTCAGGAAGCCGGTTACACGACCGACCTGCAATATGCCGATGACGATATTCCGAACCAGCTTTCCCAGATCGAAAACATGGTCACCAAGGGCGTCAAGGTCCTCGTGATCGCATCGATCGACGGCACGACGCTGTCGGACGTCCTGAAGCAGGCCGGCGAGCAGGGCATCAAGGTCATCGCTTATGACCGCCTGATCCGCAACAGCGGCGATGTCAGCTACTACGCCACCTTCGACAACTTCCAGGTTGGCGTTCTGCAGGCGACTTCGATCGTCGACAAGCTCGGCCTGAAGGATGGCAAGGGCCCGTTCAACATCGAGCTCTTCGGTGGCTCCCCGGACGACAACAACGCCTTCTTCTTCTATGACGGCGCGATGTCGGTTCTCCAGCCTTACATCGACAGCGGCAAGCTGGTTGTAAAGTCCGGCCAGACCGGCATGGACAAGGTCGGTACGCTGCGTTGGGACCCGGCAACGGCCCAGGCCCGCATGGACAACCTGCTGTCGGCTTATTACACCGACGCCAAGGTTGACGCCGTTCTGTCGCCTTACGACGGTCTCTCCATCGGCATCATCTCCTCGCTGAAGGGCGTTGGTTATGGCACGAAGGACCAGCCGCTGCCGGTCGTTTCCGGTCAGGACGCTGAAGTTCCTTCCGTCAAGTCGATCATTGCCGGCGAACAGTACTCCACCATCTTCAAGGACACCCGCGAACTCGCCAAGGTGACCGTGAACATGGTCAACGCCGTTCTGCAGGGCAAGGAACCTGAGGTAAACGACACCAAGACCTATGAAAATGGCGTCAAGGTCGTTCCGTCCTACCTGCTGAAGCCGGTTGCAGTGACCAAGGAGAACTACAAGCAGGTTCTCGTCGATGGCGGTTACTACAAGGAAGATCAGCTGAAATAAGCTCGACACACATGCGGGGATGACTTGGCGTCATCCCCGTTTTTCCATAAAAATAAAAACGCCGGAATTAATCGGGCGCTGGATTGCGATATGGCCAATACCATTCTCGAAATGCGGAACATCACCAAGACGTTTCCGGGCGTGAAAGCGCTTGAGAACGTCAACCTCAAGGTTAAAGAGGGTGAGATCCACGCACTCGTCGGTGAGAACGGCGCGGGGAAGTCGACCTTGATGAAGGTCCTTTCCGGTGTTTACCCCGCCGGCACCTATGAGGGCGAAATCCACTATGAAGGCGCAGTGCGGAATTTTCGCGCCATCAACGACAGTGAAGATATTGGTATCATCATCATTCACCAGGAGCTGGCGCTCGTGCCGCTTCTGTCGATTGCGGAAAACATCTTCCTTGGCAACGAGGTCGCTTCGAGCGGCGTCATCAGCTGGCAGCAGACCTTCAACCGTACCCGCGAACTTTTAAAGAAGGTGGGCCTGAAGGAATCGCCGGAGACGCTGATCACCGATATCGGTGTGGGCAAGCAGCAGCTCGTCGAAATCGCCAAGGCGCTGTCGAAGAGCGTGAAGCTGCTCATTCTCGATGAGCCGACGGCTTCGCTTAACGAAAGCGATTCCGAGGCGCTGCTGAACCTGCTGATGGAATTCCGCAAGCAGGGCATGACCTCGATCATCATCACCCACAAGCTCAACGAAGTGCGCAAGGTGGCCGACCAGATCACCGTTTTGCGCGACGGCATGACGGTGAAGACGCTCGACTGTCATCAGGAAGAAATCAGCGAGGATGTCATCATCCGCAACATGGTGGGGCGCGATCTCGAGGATCGTTATCCGCCGCGCGACGTGCCGATCGGCGAGACCATTCTCGAAGTGAAGAACTGGAACGCCTATCACCAGCAGCACCGCGACCGCCAGGTTCTGCACGATATCAACGTTACCGTGCGCAAGGGCGAAGTCGTCGGCATTGCCGGTCTGATGGGTGCCGGGCGCACCGAATTCGCCATGAGCGTGTTCGGCAAGTCCTATGGCCACAAGATCAGCGGCGAAGTGCTGATCGACGGCAAGCCGGTCGATGTCAGCACCGTGCGCAAGGCCATCGATGCCGGTCTGGCCTATGTCACGGAAGACCGCAAGCATCTCGGTCTCGTGCTTAACGATAACATCCTGCACAATACCACGCTTGCCAATCTGGCCGGCGTGTCGAGTGCCAGCATCATCGACGACATCAAGGAAATGAAGGTGGCGAGCGATTTTCGCACGCGCCTGCGCATCCGCTCGTCGGGGATTTTTCAGGAAACGGTCAATCTTTCGGGCGGCAACCAGCAGAAGGTCGTGCTCTCCAAGTGGCTGTTCTCCAATCCCGACGTGCTGATCCTCGATGAACCGACCCGCGGTATCGATGTCGGCGCGAAATATGAAATCTACACCATCATCAACCAGCTCGCTGCCGACGGCAAAGGCGTTCTGATGATCTCATCGGAAATGCCCGAACTGCTCGGCAATTGCGACCGCATCTACGTCATGAACGAAGGCCGCATCGTCGCTGAATTGCCGAAGGGAGAGGCGAGCCAGGAAAGCATCATGCGCGCTATCATGCGCTCAGGGGAGAAGAACTCATGAGTTCGGCAAACACAACAAACGAAGAAAGTAACGTCATCTCGGTCGGGTCGTATATTCGCTCCAATATCCGCGAATACGGCATGCTGATCGCGCTCGTCGCCATCATGGTTTTCTTCCAGTTCTACACCGGCGGCATCCTGTTCCGCCCTGTGAACCTGACCAACCTCATCCTGCAGAACTCGTTCATCGTCATCATGGCGCTGGGCATGCTGCTCGTCATCGTGGCCGGGCATATCGACCTATCGGTCGGTTCCATCGTCGCCTTCGTCGGCGCGATAGCGGCCATATTGACCGTGCAATGGGGCATGAACCCGTTCCTTGCGGCGCTGATTTGTCTCGTCATCGGCGGTATCATCGGTGCTGCACAGGGTTATTGGATCGCCTATCACCGCATTCCGTCGTTCATTGTGACGCTGGCGGGCATGCTGGTGTTCCGCGGCCTGACGCTGTTCGTGCTCGGCGGCAAGAACATCGGTCCGTTCCCAACCGATTTTCAGATCATCAGCACCGGCTTCCTGCCCGATATCGGCGGCATTGAAGGTCTCAACACCACGTCCATGATCCTGACGGTACTGATTACGGTCGTGCTGTTCTATCTCGCATGGCGCCGTCGCGTCGTGAACGTGAAGCACGGTATCGATGTCGAGCCTTTCGGTTTTTTCATCGCCCAAAACCTGCTGATTTCGGCCGCGATCCTGTTCCTCGGCTACCAGCTTTCCACCTATCGCGGCCTGCCCAACGTGCTGATCGTGATGCTTGTTCTCGTTGCGCTTTATAGCTTCGTGACCCGCCGCACCACCATCGGCCGTCGCATCTACGCGATGGGCGGCAATGAAAAGGCGACCAAGCTTTCCGGTATCAACACCGAACGCCTGAGCTTCCTCACCTTCGTCAACATGGGCGTGCTGGCCGGTCTTGCCGGCATGATCATCGCGACACGCCTCAATTCGGCGACGCCGAAGGCGGGTGTGGGCTTCGAGCTTGACGTTATCGCGGCCTGCTTCATCGGCGGCGCTTCGGCATCCGGCGGCGTTGGCAAGATCACCGGCGCGGTCATCGGCGCCTTCATCATGGGCGTCATGAACAACGGCATGTCGATCGTCGGCCTCGGCATCGACTTCCAGCAGATGGTCAAGGGCCTCGTGCTGCTCGCCGCCGTGTTCTTCGACGTTTACAACAAGAACAAGGGCTGATTGCCCAACCCACATAGCAAGTCAAAAAAGTGGCCGGTTTCCGGCCACTTTCATAAGGTGCAGGCGTTATGCGCCGCTTAGAAGAGACAAGGCGCGTTGCGCCGGAGGAAGGAAATCCCGTGCTTATTTCACAGATCAAGGATGCCAGTGGCAAGATCACCGTAGCCGTTCGCGAAGAAGGCGGGCAGGCGCAGGCCGTCAAGGGTGCGGCGTCGGTTTATGCGCTCGCCATGGAAGCCGCCAATGGCGGCAAGAGCCTTGCCGATGTCATTTCCGCCCATGGTCTCGGCGATGCCGTCGATCTCGAAAAGGCCTATGCCGAAGGCCGTTTCCTGCCGCCGATCACCCATCCCGACCCCGCGCATCTGCATCTGACCGGCACGGGCCTTACCCATCTGGGTTCCGCCGCGACCCGCGACAGCATGCACAAGAAGACCGCGGAAGCGGCGGAAGAAAGCCTGACGGACTCCATGAAGATGTTCCGCATGGGTCTCGAAAACGGCAAGCCCAAGGCCGGTGAAAAGGGCGTTCAGCCCGAATGGTTTTACAAGGGCAACGGCCATGTGGCGGCGGCACCGGGTGCGGCTCTCACCTCTCCCTCCTTCGCGCTCGATGGCGGCGAAGAGCCGGAAATGGCAGGCATCTATGTGATCTCCGACAAGGGCGAAGCGGTGCGTATCGGCTTTGCCGTCTCCAACGAATTTTCCGATCACGTCACAGAGCGGATCAACTATCTCTACCTCGCCCATTCCAAGCTGCGCCCGGCAAGCTTCGGCCCGGAAATCCGCGTCGGCGCCCCGCCGTCCGATATTCGCGGCACCTCGCGCATCCGCCGCGGCGATAAGGTCATCTTCGAAAAGCCGTTCGTTTCGGGTGAGGACAACATGTCCCACACCTTTGCGAACCTCGAATATCACCACTTCAAATACGGCCTGTTCCGCGCGCCCGGCGACGTGCATGTGCACATGTTCGGCACCGCGACGCTCTCCTTCGCAGAGGGCATCAAGCCCGAAGCGGGCGACGTCTTCGAGATCGAAGCCGCCGGTTTCGGCCTGCCGCTGAAGAACCCGCTGGCCGTGGATGTGGAAGAAGAGATCACCGTTCGGCAGATCTGATCTGCGGACTGCGCGTGAAAAATGGTCGGGGGTGGGTCATCCCTCCCTCGACGTCATCCTCGGGCTTGTGTGGAGGATTTGTGGTTTACTGGATGCATCAGCCGGGCATCGCAAACCCGGCTGATGCAGGCAGGCGGCCGTTTTTTCG
>NZ_JBNWCL010000033.1:0-14805 GCF_053522445.1 Agrobacterium sp. 22-221-1 | reverse complement strand
AGCGGACTTATAAATCCACCCAACCAAACAAGTCAACACACCCTTCGTCAAAAAACTGACATTTTTATCAAACAATTGATTTTATTAGGTAGTTTCGTGTTTTTAACGGGAACCGGAGAAAAAGGCGGCCTTCATGTCGCGACTGGCCCTGTTCCAGGAAACATGCAATAGGAACGGACGAGAGTTTCAGAAGACTTGAGGCGTCTAACGCCTCTTTATAAAGCCAAGAATTGGAGAGCCCGTGCGCATTCTCGATGAAGCCGTCATTTCCGAGCTGCCGAATTATTACCGTGGCAAGGTGCGGGAAAACTACGATCTGCCCGACGGCAACCGCATCATCATATCGACCGATCGCCTTAGCGCCTTTGATCGTATCCTCACCTGCATACCTTATAAGGGGCAGGTATTGACCCAGACGGCACGGTACTGGTTCGAACAAACGAAGGATATTTGTCCGAACCACGTCGTGAGCTATCCCGACCCCAATGTCGTCATCGGCAAGCGGCTGGACATATTGCCGGTCGAGGTGGTGGTTCGCGGTTATCTTGCCGGCACCACCGGCACGTCCATCCTGACCCTTTATAAGAAGGGCGAGCGGCAGATGTACGGCATGAGCCTGCCCGACGGGATGAAGGACAACCAGATTCTGCCCGAACCGGTGATCACGCCGACAAGCAAGGCCTTCGATGGCGGTCATGACGAGCCGCTGACACCGGCCGAGATCGTGGAGAAGAAACTGCTGACGCAGGAGCAATGGGACACGCTTTCCCGTTACGCGCTGGCGCTGTTCAAGCGCGGACAGGAAATTGCCGCGAAACAGGGCCTCATTCTCGTCGACACGAAATATGAATTCGGGACGGATGAAAATGGCACAATCATTCTGGCCGACGAAATCCACACGCCCGATAGCAGCCGCTACTGGATGGCCGACAGTTATGACGAAAGCTTCCGCAACGGAACACGGCCGGCAAGCTTCGACAAGGATTTCGTGAGGGCCTGGGTCGCCGAACGCTGCGACCCTTATAAGGATGACGTTCCCGAAATTCCGCAGGACCTCGTCTTGCAGACTTCGAAGGTCTATATTGATGCTTTCGAGCGCATCACCGGACAAAGCTTCGTTCCCGACGATAGTGGCGAGACGCCGCTTGCAAGAATACGCCGGAATCTGGAGCCGTTCTTCCCCGGAGTCTGACCGTGAGCAAAACGATCGAACAGGCGAGAAAGGACGACAGGAAGAATGACCGTCCTGTCAAGCGCCGGCCTCGCCGTTCCGCCGAGGAAACGCGGCGGGACATTCTCGCCAAAGCAGAAGAGCTTTTCCGGGAACGTGGTTTCAATGCGGTGGCGATTGCCGATATCGCCGCGGCGCTCGGCATGTCTCCCGCCAACGTCTTCAAGAATTTCAGCTCGAAAAACGCGCTCGTCGATGCGATCGCCTTCGAGCAGATCGGCGCATTCGAGCGGGGCATCCAGCCGCTGGATAAAAGCCACGCGCCGCTTTCGAGACTGCGCCATCTCGCCCGCACCCTGATGGAACAGCACCACCAGGATCTAAACGACAATCCCTACATATTCGAAATGATCCTGATGACGGCCAAGCAGGACATGAAGTGCGGTGACTATTATAAAGCCGTCATCGCCAACCTGCTCGCTGACATTATCCGCGACGGTATCGACGCGCGAATCTACGCGCCGGCCGAGATTTCTCCCCTGGCGGAAACCGTGCTCCACGCACTGACAAGCGTGATTCATCCCGTCCTCATTGCCCGGGAAGATATCGGCAATTTAGCAACACGTTGCGATCAACTCGTCGATTTAATCGATGCGGGATTGCGCAATCCGCTTGCTAAGTGACGATTCCCAATTTACGTCACCTTCTCGCAATTGCTTGCGAAGCGCAAAAGCCTGCGCTTCTATGCGCTTGGCGGTCCGGACAGAATGAGCGAATCGGGTCCTTCCAAGGCCTTCGCCTGTCGTGTCTGTTTCCGGACGCGCATCCGCCGAGCGACATTGCGCTTATAGTTGAATGCGATCGATACGCAGGGAAGAACAATGAGCCGACGTATTTTACCCCTATTTGCTTCTCTGTGTGTGACCGCGCTTCTGGCGGGCTGCAGCGACGGCGGCGAGAGCAGCCAGAACGCCGCCCAGAGCGCCGAGCGTCCGCCGTCTCCGGTCAGCATCATCCTGATGAAGACCAGCGAATATCCGTTGACCACCGTTCTGCCCGGCCGCGCCAGCGCGTTCCAGACAGCGGAAATCCGCCCGCGCGTCACCGGCATCATCCGCGAAATTCCCTTCAAGGAAGGCAGCGAGGTCAAACAGGGTGATATTCTCTACCAGATCGAGGACAATACCTATCTGGCGGAAGTAGCGCAGGCCAAGGCAAACGTGGCGAAGGCGGAAGCAAGCATTCCGAGCGCCCAGGCGAACCTTGCCCGTTACGAGCGGCTGGTCAACAGCGGCGCGACGCAGATCGAATATGAAAACGCCAAGGTGACGCTGCTGCAGGCGCAAGCCGATGTGGCCCAGACCAAGGCGGCGCTGGAAACGGCGGAAATCAACCTCGATCTCACCAAGGTCCGCGCCCCCTTCGACGGCATCACCAGCGCAACCGCTTTCAGTATCGGCAACGTGGTGACGGCCAACCAGACAACGGCTTTGACGACGCTGCGCCGCATCGATCCGATCTATATCGATCTGATGGAATCCAGCATCAATCTTCTGCGTCTGAAAAAGGCGATCTCGTCGGGCCAGCTCGGCGGCGACACGAAGGAGACCGGCATTCACCTGACGCTGGAAGACGGCACGGAATACAAGCATGACGGCAAGATCGACATGTCGGACATGGCCGTGAGCGAAACCACGGGCACCTTCTCCATCCGCGCCCTCTTCGAAAACCCGGACGATCTTCTGCTTCCCGGCACCTATGTCCGCGCCACGCTGACCATCGGCAAGGAAAAAGGCTTCCGCATTCCGCAGCGCGCCGCGAGCCGGAACGCCAATGGCGAACTGACAGCGAAATTCGTGACGGCGGAAAACAAGGTGGAAACCCGCACTTTCCCGTCCAGCCAGCAGTCGGGCAATGCCTGGCTGGTGACGGAGAACGTCAAGGATGGCGACAAGCTCATCGTCGACGGTTTCCAGTGGATTGCCGACGGTGCGACGGTCGCACCGGTTGAAGTGACCATCGACGATCGCGGTATCGTCGTTCTGCCGCAGCAAGCTCAGCCTGCCGCCGCCCCCTCGAAATAAGCATGAGCACGAAACCCTCGGTCGAAGCTCGTAAAAGGTAAGGCAGGACTGCCATGGCCCATTTCTTCATCCGGCGCCCCGTGTTTGCATGGGTTATCGCCATCGTCATCATGCTGGGCGGCGCCCTTGCGATCTGGACGCTCTCCATTTCGCAATATCCCGATATCGCACCGACGACGGTACGCGTCAGCGCGACCTATAATGGCGCGAGCGCCGAGACAGTCGAAAAATCGGTGACGACCATTATCGAGGACGGCATGACCGGCCTTGACGACCTCACCTATATGACCTCGTCGTCCTCGACGGGCAGCGCCGAAGTGACGCTGACCTTCGGCAATACCATCCTGCCGGACATCGCGCAGGTTCAGGTGCAGAACAAGCTGCAACTTGTTCAATCGCAACTGCCCGACACCGTGCAGCAACAAGGTCTTCAGGTCAGCCGATCCACATCCAGTATTCTGATGGTTGGCGCGCTGATCTCAACCGACGGCAAGCGCAACTCCGCCGATCTCGGCGACGTGTTCTCCTCGCGTGTCGAAGACCAGATCAAGCGCCTCGAAGGCGTGGGCAGCATCAACGTCTTCGGTTCCGAATATGCGATGCGCATCTGGCTGGACCCGTTCAAGCTCAATAAATACCAGCTGACCACGGCCGACGTGACCAGCGCCATCGAGAGCCAGAACACCCAGGTTTCGGTCGGTTCGCTTGGCGCGGTGCCCGCCGTCAAAGGTCAGCAGCTCAACGTGACCGTGACGGCGCAGAGCCAGCTCACCACCGTTGCCGATTTCGAATCGGTCATCCTGAAAGTCGAGAAGGACGGCGCAACCGTTCGCCTGAGCGACGTGGCCCGCATTGAAATCGGCCAGGAAACCTATGGCGGCGATTCCCGTTCAAACGGCCGTCCTTCGGCCGGTTTCGCGGTCAACCTCGCCACGGGCGCCAACGCACTCGATACGGCAGCGCGCGTAAAGTCGGCGCTTTCCGCTGTCGAAGGCTCGCTGCCCGAGGGTGTTTCGATCGAATATCCCTATGACACGACACCCTTCGTGAAGCTGTCGATCGAGAAAGTGGTACACACGCTGATCGAGGCGATCATCCTTGTCTTCGTCGTGCTGCTGGTGTTCCTGCAAAACCTCAGAGCCACCTTCATTCCGATGATCGCGGTTCCCGTCGTACTTCTCGGCACCTTCGGCGTCCTTGCGCTGACAGGATATTCCATCAACACGCTCACCATGTTCGCCATGGTTCTGGCCATCGGCCTTCTCGTCGATGACGCTATCGTCGTCGTCGAAAACGTCGAACGAATCATGTCGGAAGAGGGCTTGTCGCCCGTCGAGGCGACCGAAAAGTCGATGGGTGAAATCACCGGCGCGATCATCGGCATCGCGCTCGTGCTCACCGCCGTGTTCATTCCGATGGCCTTCTTCGGTGGATCGACGGGCATCATCTACCGTCAGTTCTCGGTCACCATCGTTTCGGCCATGCTGCTTTCGGCGGTGGTCGCCATCGTTCTGACGCCGGCGCTCTGCGCCACGATGCTGAAGCCGATCGACCATCACAAGAAGCAGCGCGGACCGGGCGCGTGGTTCAACCGCGGCTTCGGCAAGACGACGGATGGTTACGTCTCCTCCATTGGCTACCTGCTGAAACGGCCTCTCCGCGTGATGATTATTTTCGCGATCGTGATCGGCGGCTGCGCCTGGTTCTTCAGCAAGCTGCCCAGCTCGTTCCTGCCGCAGGAAGATCAGGGCGTACTGCTGACGATCATCCAGACGCCGACCGGTTCGAACATCGAACGCACCAACGAGGTGGTGAAGCAGGTCGAAAGCTACTTCCGTGAAAAGGAAGCCGCCAATGTCGAATCGGTTTTCGGCGTTCTCGGCTTCAGCTTCAGCGGTTCGGGCCAGAACAACGCCATCGTCTTCACCAAGCTCAAGGATTTCGCCGAGAGAACGGCACCCGACCAACACGCCGGCACCATCGTGCAGCGTGCGATGGGCACCTTCTTCGGTTTCCGCGATGCTCAGGTGTTCCCGCTTCTGCCGCCGGCAATTCAGGGCATGGGCACATCGAGCGGTTTCTCGATGTATCTCGTGGATAGCGGCCGCAACGGCACCGAGGCATTGACCGCCACGTCCAAGGAGCTGATCGCGCTTGCGACCAGCAATCCGAAGGTCAGCTCGCTCAGAAGCGACAGCCAGGACAACGAAACGCAGATGAAGATCATTCTCGATCAGGAAAAGATGGGAGCCATGGGCGTCGATCTTTCCTCCGTGAACCTGATGCTTTCGACGATCTTTGCCGGCCGGGATGTTAACGACTTTACGCTGAACGGCGAGCTCAAGCCCGTTTATGTTCAGGGTGATGCACCCTACCGCATGCAGCCGGACGACCTGAAGTTCTGGTATGCCCGCAATACCAGCGGCGAGATGGTGCCTTTCTCTTCCTTCAGCGAAGTGAAATGGATCAATGCTCCGCCGTCTCTCGCCCGCTTCAACGGCACGGGCGCGATCTCGCTCGAAGGCACCGCCGGTGCAGGCGTCGCATCCGGTGACGCCATGGACGAGATGGAACGGCTGACGGCAAGCCTGCCGGGCGGCTACACCGTGGCGTGGCAGGGCATCTCCTATCAGGAACGCCTTTCCGGCTCGCAGGCGCCGATGCTCTATGCGCTCTCGGTGCTGATCGTCTTCCTTTGCCTTGCCGCCCTCTATGAAAGCTGGTCGATCCCCTTCTCGGTCATCATGGCCGTGCCGGTGGGCGTCCTCGGCGCATTGACCGCGGCGCATTTCTTCGGCCAGTCGAACGACGTCTACTTCAAGGTGGGCCTGCTGACGACCATCGGCCTTGCGGCGAAAAACGCGATTCTGATCGTCGAATTCGCCAAGGAAAGACAGGAGCATGGACTAAGCCTGATGGAAGCGACGCTGGAGGCGGCGAAGCTGCGCCTGCGTCCGATCATCATGACGTCGCTGGCCTTCATCCTCGGCGTCGTGCCTCTCGCAATCGCAACCGGAGCGGGTTCTGCCGCTCAAAATGCAATCGGTATCGGGGTGCTGGGTGGTATGCTTTCTGCAACACTGCTCGGAATTTTCTTCGTTCCGTCCTTTTTCGTCATCATTCGTCGCCTTTCAAGGCGTTAACAAAACAAAAATGGGCTGTGCCAACCGTTAATACGCTGCTAGAAATGTTGCCGATTTGGCAAATGCACGTTTCTACGGCATATCGACCGCGCAGCCCATTTGTCAGCAAGCCGCGCTCGGTAAGCCAACCAGAGAATTGGGAAAATTACATGCTGTCTATTCGCGCTACTCTTCCCCTGACAATGCTGCTGCTCTCAGGCTGTGTTGTCGGGCCCGACCACAAGACGCCGGAAATCCAATTGCCGGGAAAGTTTGCGGAAGCCGGAAAAACCAGTAATGGCGACATCAGCAGCGTTGCGTGGTGGACAGCCTTTAACGATAGCCGCCTCAATGGTTACGTTTCCACTGGCCTCAGCCAGAACCTGACCGTGATGCAGGCGATCGAGCGCATCAATCAGGCGGAAGCCCAGGTTATCTCGGCCGGCGCAGGCGGTCTGCCGAGCCTGACGGCTAACGGCAGCCACACGACCAGCGAGACCAAGGGCAGCTACCGTGATGTTCCCGTCACCAACGTGTCCTCAGGCAGTCTCAGCGTCTCCTGGCTGCTTGACCTCTTCGGCCGCTATCGCCGCGCCACGGAAAGCGCCAATGCATCGCTCGATGCCGCTTACTCCACCGTCGATGTTCAGCGCCTGACGCTGATTTCCTCGGTCGCCGCAGCCTATATCGATGTTCGTTATTATCAGGAACGCCTGGCGATTGCCCGTCAGAACCTGGCTTCCCGCCGCGAAACGCTGGACCTGACCAAGCTGCAGCTTGAAGCGGGCGCGGCCTCCCGTCTCGATGTCGTCCAGTCCGAAGGTCTGGTCAACTCGACGCTGTCCGACATTCCGGGCCTCGAAACCAACTTCCGCAAGGCGGCGCATCGCATCGCCACGCTTCTCGGCCTGCCGGCCTCATCTCTGATTTCCGAGTTGCAGAAGGGCGCACGCCAGCCGGTTGCCCGCAGCATTCCGCGCACCGGCATTCCGGCCGATCTCATCCGCAACCGTCCGGACATTCGTGTCGCCGAACGCAATCTTGCCGCCGCAGTTGCCTCAATCGGTGTCGCGGAAGCCCAGCTCTATCCCAGCATCGAGCTCGGCGGCTCGATCACGCCAAGCTACAATTTCCTGAGCGGTGGCGGCAGGGGAACGGCCAATAGCTGGTCCTTCGGTCCGAGCCTCGTACTGCCGATTCTCGATGGCGGCAGCATCCGCGCCAATATCGATCTGGCCAATTCCCAGGCGCGTGAAGAATATCTCGTCTGGAAGCAGACGGTGCTGACCGCTGTGGAAGAAGTCGAAAACGCTCTGGCCGCCGTTACCCGCGATCAGCGCACGGCCGATGCATTGCGCAAGACCGTGGCGTCCTATCAGGAAGCGTTGCAGCTTTCGACGGCCAGCTACCGCGACGGCGCCTCCTCGCTGCTCGACGTTCTCGATGCGCAGCGCCAGGTTTCCACTGCGCAGGCAAGCCTTGCACAGGCTGTTCAGCAGACCGCGCAGGACTACGTCTCGCTGAACGTGGCGCTCGGTGGCGGTTATGCCGTTGGCCAGACCACGGCTCCGAAGAAGGCGCCAGGCCCGACCCGGACTGCGGCAAAGGCCATGTAAGACACGCCGCGAGGCAAAGAAAAAGCCCGCGTCTCGACGCGGGCTTTTTTATTATTCGTGACACAAAAAAAGCACCGGTCTCCCGGTGCTTTTGTCTAACAGGCCCGTCAGGCTCAGTTCTTGGCGCGCTCGACGTAGGAATTGTCTTCCGTCGCGATGACCACGCGGATACCGGCATCGATATGCGGCGGCACCATGGTGCGGATGCCGTTGGAAAGAATAGCCGGCTTGTAGGAAGAAGACGCCGTCTGGCCCTTAACGACCGGTTCGGTTTCCGTGATTTCCAGCGTAACGTGGCGCGGCAGTTCGACGGCCAGCGGATTGCCTTCATGAATGGAAAGAATGCAGGTCATGCCTTCCTGCAGATAGGCCTTCTGATCACCCATGGTTTCGGCGTCGACCACAACCTGATCGTAGTTTTCCGGGTTCATGAAGTGGAAACCTTCGCCATCTTCATAAAGGAACTGGAAGTTGAGGTCTTCAACGAAAGCGCGCTCGACCTGCTCGGTGGTGCGCCAGCGCTCGGAGACCTTCACGCCGTCAACGATGCGACGCATGTCCACCTGCGTGACCGGCGTGCCCTTGCCGGGGTGAAAGTTCTGCGCGGTAAGAACGACGTAAAGCTTGCCGTCCACGTCGAGAACATTGCCCTTGCGGACGGATGAGGCGATAACCTTGACCATATGACTTCCTTGTAACTCGATGAAATGCGTCGTAAAGGACTGCGCGGCAGCACCGGCCCCGGCAGACGTTTTGTCTTTTTTCTGGGGCGCAACTACCTTAAATCCGCACGAATTGCCAGCCTTCTACAGCAATTCGCGGAAGAGTGCCTAGCGGTTTTCCGCCCGGAATAGCTTTAAATGACGCGATAAGGCGTTTTGCGGGCCGTTTATCCGCAATTGGGCGCCGCAGAGAAGACGGAAAAGAACAGAGAATGCGCGCAAGCAACGAGACAATGTCGCCATGGTGGACGCCGGACGTTCACGCCGACCGCCGCGCATTTCTCATTGGGCGCAATGCGATCCAGTCGGCTTTTCGCGGCCATTTCGCCAGCGCCGATTTTCTTGAGATCGACACCGCGACATTGCAGATTTCCCCCGGCAACGAGGCGCATCTGCATGCTTTCTCCACACAGGGCCTGACGCCGGCCGGCGACGCCGTGCCGCTTTATCTGCACACCTCGCCTGAATTCGCCTGCAAGAAGCTGCTCGCCGCCGGTGAAAAACGCATCACCTGTTTTGCCCATGTTTACAGAAACCGGGAACGAGGCCCCCTGCATCATCCGGAATTCACCATGCTGGAATGGTACCGGGTCGGCGAAACCTATGAGAGCCTGATGAAGGACAGCGCCAATCTTCTGGCGCTGGCAGCCGAAACCACAAAGACGAAGAATTTCACCTATCGCGGCCGCAACGTTGATCCCTTCCTCGAACCGGAGCGGGTAAGCGTCGCCGAAGCCTTCGAGCGATATGCGGGCGTGGACCTGCTGGCCACCATCAGCCGAAACGGTGAAACCGACGCTCGCCATCTTGCAGCGAACCTCACCGATGCCGGCATCCGCGTGGCCGATGACGATACCTGGGCGGATATGTTCAGTCGCGTCATCGTGGAGCGGGTGGAGCCGGAGCTGGGTTTCGGCAGGGCGACCATTCTCGATGAATATCCGACCTGTGAGGCGGCCCTTGCCCGCAAGTCACCCAAGGATGCGCGGGTGGCGGAGCGTTTCGAGCTTTATGCCTGCGGCGTTGAACTCGCCAATGCCTTCGGCGAATTGACGGACGCCACCGAGCAGAGGCGGCGTTTCGAAATGGAAATGGCCGAGAAGCAGCGGGTTTACGGCGAAACCTATCCGCTGGACGAGGATTTTCTGGCCGCGCTGGCAATCATGCCGCCGGCAAGCGGCATAGCGCTCGGTTTCGACCGGCTGGTGATGCTGGCAACCGGCGCGCCCCGTATCGATCTCGTCATGTGGGCCCCAGTCGCGGAATATGGACGATGACAGGGCTTGAGACCATCAAGACAGCCGAAGCACTTCTCGAAGCGGGGCTTATCGAAGCCGAAACGCTCGAGACGCTGCGCACGGTGACGCAACGTTACGCGCTCGCCATCACGCCATCGATTGCCGGGCTGATCGACAGCCGCGACCCGCAGGATCCCATCGCCCGACAATTCGTTCCTGATCCGGCCGAACTCGTTCATCTTCCTGAAGAACGGGACGATCCGATTGGCGACGACGCGCACAGCCCCGTCCACGGCATCGTCCACCGTTATCCCGACCGGGTGCTTTTAAAGGCAGTGCATGTCTGCCCCGTTTATTGCCGCTTCTGTTTCCGCCGGGAGATGGTCGGACCGCAGGGCAACGGCATGATGAGCCCGGCGGAACTTGACGCCGCATTCGGCTATATAAAGGCCAATCCCGCCATCTGGGAGGTCATCCTGACCGGTGGCGATCCGCTGGTGCTTTCCCCACGGCGCTTGTCCGACCTGATGACGCGCCTGAAAGACATACCGCATGTCAAGATCGTCCGCTTCCATACCCGCGTGCCGGTGGTCGATCCCGACCGTATCGACGCGGCGCTGATCGATGCGCTGAAGGCCAGCGGCAAAACCACCTATGTGGCCCTGCACGCGAATCATTCCCGGGAACTCGGCGAAGCCGCAAGACAGGCTTCGGCACGCCTGATCGACGCCGGCATCGCCATGGTCAGCCAGACGGTCCTTTTGAAAGGTGTCAATGACGACCCGGCGGTTCTTGCCGAGTTGATGCGCGCCTTTGTCGAGACCCGTATCAAGCCTTATTACCTGCATCATCCCGATCTTGCGCCCGGCACGAGCCATTTCCGGCTGACGATAGAAGAGGGGCAGCGAATCGTTTCCGCTTTGCGGGGGCATGTCTCCGGCCTTTGCCAGCCGACCTATGTTCTCGACATTCCCGGCGGCCACGGCAAAGCGGCAATTGGCAGAAATGCGGCCGAAAAGACCCGCGATGGCTGTTATTCCGTTTCAGATTTCAACGGAAACGATCATATTTACCCACCGCCAGCCACCGGCAGCGATTAAAAAATACATAAAAAGCCTGCTACAGTGGGCTTTTCGCGACGGCGGCCAACGAAAACAAAAATTTCACATTTCCGCCCCTCTCCTGTCATCATAAAGAAAAATATTCTACCTATAACAATCAGCATTGATTTTAGTGCTGGTCTGGATTATCAGTGTGGAACTGGAGAACGAGTCTCCTGATTCCGGGCCAACACCAATACAGGGAGTGTGTCATGTCAAAACATATCAACATCAACGCAATCCTTGGTTTTGAGTCCTGGAACGCTGGATTTAAATCCACGTGTTCCCGCTGCTGTCGAATGTGACTTAACGGTCTCAATTTCCTGAAAATCAGTTCGACAACATGCTGTGTGAAGTAGCCACAGCGGGAGTATATCTATGCAGAAGCAAGTTATTGAATTCGCTGGCGAGCCCGTCGGCATCGTCATCCCGGATAATGACCGGTTGAAGTTCATCGCGGTGAAGTTCCACGTTCACGACCTGGACGAACAGAAGTTCGACAGCGCCGACGACGTGCGGATTGCGATCCGCGATCTCGTGCGCAACCGGAATCTGGCCGCGGTCGCCTGATGCGGGAAAACTTTCGTCCGCTCACAGAACCGTCAAAATCAGAGCGCGCCAAATATCGGACCCCGAACAGCGGCCCGATGGCGCGCTCTTCTCTTGCATGTCTTGCACGATGATAATCCGGCTGCCTGCATCGCGCCGGCCGTAGATCGCCAAATCGCTCTGAAGAATAGAGCACGGAAGCGCCCCACCCGCTTCCCATCGTCAGACAGAAAACATTCCAGCAGAATCAAAGTGGTGTATGGCGCCCTGCAAAATGGCACTCGTCGGACTTTACCCCGCCGCCATGCATGTATCGTCAGATAGGCTGCATCAAAACGCGGTAAAGGTCAGCGTCGTCAGCGAACGCACGATTCCCGGAATATTGACGATATTCTGGTTGATGAACTTGCCGATATCTTCTTCCTGCGGCAGATAGATTTTCAGCAGCAGATCATATTCACCGCTGGTGGAATAAAGCTCGGAAACCAGTTCCGTTTTATAGATGGCGTCGGCGACATCATAGGTCTTGCCGGGCTCACATTGAAGCTGAACAAAAATGGGCTTCACGGACATCTCCCGTATTTGAACTTTCGGTGCATGGCTGCTCGCGCCACGCGTCATGGCGCACTATTGGCTGAGCAGCGTCCGTCTTGCAAGACCGCTTACCGGTTTACGCCGAAAACTCCCCGGTCCTGCCGTTCGCGCCGCTTGCCGCCTCGGAAACGATCCACCGCCGGAAACTCTCAAGCGGTGCATAACCGGCGCGATCCGGCATGCAGGCGAGATAATAGGCTTCCTCGCTCTCCACTTCCCCCGCAACAGCCGCGACCAGACGACCGCTTCGCAACTCCTCCTCGATCATGAAAGAAGGAATGAGCGACGCCCCGACCCCTGCGCTCGCGGCCTCGGCAATCGTCGTAAACTGATCGAAAAGCATGCCATGCACATTGTCGAAACCAACGTCGTGGCTGCGAAACCATTGTTCCCAGGCATCAGGCCGTGTCGTCATGTGCAGCAACGGGACATGCAGCAGATCGTCCGGCTTTGAAAGTCCGTGTCGCGCCTTGAAGGCGGGGCTACATACCGGAATGACCTTTTCATGCATCAGGAAAACCAGCTCGGTGCCCGGCCAATGCGGCAATCCGAAATGGATCGCCGCATCGACTGTATCGGTGCGGAAATCGAACAACGATGACCGCGTCAGAAGATTGACCGAAACGCCGGGGTGTCTGGCGATGAAATCGGGAAGGCGCGGCACGAGCCAGCGCGTGCCGAAGCTCGGCAGAGCCCCGAGGTTGAGCGTGCCGCCATCCGGATTGGCGCGCAGGTTGAGCGAGGCAGTCGATATGCGCCGCAACGCCTCGCGGATTTCCCGCGCATAGCCCTCCCCCGCCCTTGTCAGCCGGATCGTCTGCCGTTCGCGCAGGAACAGCGCCACGCCAAGCTGCTCTTCGAGCGCCAGGATTTGACGGCTGACCGCACCCTGCGTCAGCCCCAGTTCCCTCGCAGCGGCGGTGACGCTGCCCGTCCGCGAAGCGGCTTCGAAAGCCGCCAGCAGCGAAAGCGACGGCAGAAAACGGCGTGGCGGCAGGACCATATTCCCTCACGGAATGAACTCTTGACGATATGTCGATATTCAACAGGAAATACCGCTTGTAAAGTCTTATAAACAAGGGCTTGTCACTCATACGAAGAACAAATGAACTGGCCCGGAACATGGTGGAACGATGTATAATGACCCCCGCTCGCACGGCCTCTGGGAAAAGACCGCGCCGCAGCCGCCCGTAACGCCCGCCTTGCAGGGCGCAGCGGTTGCTGATGTCGTTGTCGTCGGAGGTGGCTTCACCGGCCAGTCCACCGCCCTTCATCTTGCCGAACGCGGTGTGGATGTCGTTCTTCTCGAAGCAAGGGAAATCGGTTTCGGCGGCGCAGGCCGGAATGTCGGCCTCATCAATGGCGGCATGTGGGTCATGCCGAAAGAGCTACCCGGCGTGCTGGGCGAGGTTTACGGCGAGCGGCTTCTCGACCTTCTGGGCAATGCCCCGCTTCTCGTGCGTGAACTGGTGGAAAAACACGCAATTCCCTGCGAGATCGAAACAAACGGCACGCTCCATTGCGCCGTCGGAGAAAAAGGGCTCGCCGAAATCCGTGAGCGCTGCGAACAATGGGCAGAAAGAGGCGCACCCGTCCGCATCCTCGATGCCGAAGAGACAGCGAGACGCACCGGCAGCACGGGCTATTCCGGTGCGCTTCTGGATACACGCGCCGGTACGATACAGCCGCTCGCCTATGTTCGAGGCCTTGCCGCAGCCGCCCAGAAAGCGGGCGTGCGCCTGCACACGGAAAGCCCCGTTGTAGCGACCGAACGCAGCAACGGGAAATGGGTGGTCAAGACGCCGCAAGGGTATGTAATCGCCAACTGGATCGTTGTGGCCACCGAAGCCTATAGCACCGGCCCATGGCAGATCGTTCGCGATGAACAGGTCTACCTGCCCTATTTCAATTTCGCGACCAGACCGCTCGGCGACAACCTGCAAAAGAGCATCCTGCCTGGTCGTGAAGGCTGCTGGGATACGAAGGAGATTCTCTCATCCTTCCGCATGGACAAAGCCGGCCGACTGGTCTTCGGCAGCGTCGGCGCCCTGCGCGGCACCGGAGCCGCCATTCATCGTGCCTGGGCGAAGCGCTCGCTGAAGCGGCTTTTTCCGCAGCTCGGGGATACGGAATTCGAATGTGAATGGTACGGCCAGATCGGCATGACGGACAATGCCGTTCCACGGTTTCACAAATTCGCTGAAAATGTCGTCGGCTTTTCAGGCTATAACGGCCGCGGCATCGCGCCGGGCACGGCCTTTGGCAAGGTCATTGCGCAGCATATTCTCGGTGAAATTGCTGAAGCCGAATTGCCGCTGCCTTTGACGGAGCAGAAAGCGCAGGCTTTCCGGACGGTGAAGGAAGCCTATTACGAGGCAGGCGCACAGATCGCCCATTTCGCCGGCGAGCGTTTTTGATCGGACACAGAGCCGCTTCAAGGAACGACGTCATCCTTGGGCTTGTCCCAGAGATCTAATCACATTCAATAAAATGAAGACGTTGCAGATGCGCGGGACAAGCAACCGTGGATCTACTGTGCGAATGCCGGGTCTGATCGAGCGATTGCGTTGAGGATTGTGATGAGCTTTCGCACGGTTGCGATGATGGCG
>NZ_JBNWCL010000032.1:0-20080 GCF_053522445.1 Agrobacterium sp. 22-221-1 | reverse complement strand
AAACGAGGAACTTGACCACGACCGCAGACCCGAAACATACCTAACAGGCGGGTCAATTCTCGGTGGAAACGCCGGGTCAGTTCTCAGTGGCAATCAACACCGAGACGACAGTTCGAATTCTTCGCGTACTCCATGGCGCGCAGAAATGGCCAGAATACTGCCGCAAAACTGATCGACCACAGTCGAGCCTGACCGACGGTTCACATCCCTTCGAGGCGCCGGATTGACGAGTTTAGCCATCGCGGGTATTCGATCGGGCACAAAGTAATGAGGATCGGCCTATTATCGGCTCAATCCAAGCCCGCGAGACCGTTTGAGTTGCTGTTTCAGCGTATGGTCATGGCTGAGTTCTGCATGGCGTGCACGATGCACCAGGCGGGCGATTGTCCTGATCTGCTCGGCCTGCTTTGCGAGCTCCGGGCGTGCAGCGATCTCCTCAGCAATCCTGCGAGAATCCGAACTACCAAACCGCCGCGTGATTGCTTCGGCTATCAGCCTGGCCTCATCGAGCGCGGCTCGGCCCTCAGGTAACGATCGCAGCTCTTTGATGAACTTGCTTCGCCTCTCGACCGGCATCTTCTCTACCTTGGCAATGATCTCGGCGCTGCGCGGCGTGAGGCCTGGCACTTCGATCACGTCACGCTGTTCGCGTTGCCATTGTTCGCTCTCGCGCTCTTCGCCCAGACGGCGCCCCCACGCCTCGGAGACATAGCCGATATGGGCAGAGAGAGACCTTGCATAGTGCAGCGCATCTTTCCGCTCCCTGTTGTTTCCGAACAGACCCGACTTGCCACGTAGCTCCCCGAACCGCTCTGGCTGCTCTGCCATGGCTTTCGCCATGATCTTGCCATTGCCTTCTTTCTCGGTCATCGCGGTGCGCAGTCTTGCAGAGACTTCCACCGGATCACGGAACACGTGCAGCGCTACAGATTCCACCGTATCGAATCTCTGATCAATGACGGACATCGCCCTTTGCTGCGCCACCTCTTCGATGCTGTGGTCGTGACGGGTGATTGCTGGCACCAGCGGACCGGGCTTACCGGGTTCCAGCGGCAATCGTTGGCCGACAGTTTCTGTGGGGGCAGGGACGGCGCCGTCTTTCAACATCAGGTCGGACCACCGGATGCGGCGATATCCTTTATTGTCCTCTGTCCGGTCGTCCCTCCGACTGCCATCGATTGTTCGGGCGAACTCATTGCGACGATCTTCGCGGCGAACAGGGCCGGCCAGATCGCCGGCACGTTCCTCGTAAACCTGCTGACGCTCCGATGGCCGGTCCTGTTGCTCCCGCACCGGATGGGCCGCACGGGCCAAAACCTCTTGACGCTCTTTTTGGGCGGTAGCAAGTTCGATCTCGCTCCTGACCCCGAGCTGCTCCGCTATCCATGGGTCGCTGGCGATCCCGCGCCGCTCGGCAAAGTCCCTGATGTAGTCCAGCGTTGTCTCCTTCGCGCCGGAACGCGACAGGCGGCTTGTCAGTTGCTGGTAGGCCAGTTCGTCCCCCTTGACGACACGCCACGCATTGCGCTCGGCCTGCGTGCCATCCGGAAGCGTGACAGGCGTGGCGCCTTCATGCTGGAGGGAAATCCTGTCTCCGATCTCTGGCGATGCATCTCGCATGGCCCGCTTGAGATCGACGCCCCACACCGTGCGCTGTTCGCCCGTGTCATTTTCCAGCGTCACAAAATAGTTTTCTCGCGATTGCGGATTGTGTTCATAGGGCGCAACGCCGTGGTTAACCAGCCGGCCGGCCTTGGCGAACTCCTGGCTGTCGGCATAGAGCTGTACGCTGTCGCGATGCCTGGTCATGGCAACATAGGCCAGATGCCGATCCATGGTGCCGGACGCCAGCACAAAGGCGCGATCGACCGTCGCACCCTGATTTTTATGGATCGTCGTCGCGTAGCCGTGGTCGATCGCCTGGTAGCTGTCCGTGGGAATGCTGACACTGTCGTCGCCTCGGCCATCAAGCCGGGCGATGATCTTATCCGGCTCGACATGCTCGACGGTGCCAAGCATGCCGTTTTTTACGCGGAGGTCGCGGTTGTTTTCGAGGAAGATGATCCGGTCACCGGCGGCGAAGGCGCGTTTGCCGTTATTGGTCTGGAAGGTTAGTTCACGACCGTCCTCGCCATTCCCACGGTCCGCACCGGCGCTCGGCCCGTGGCTGCGCTCCAGCCTTTGTCTGTTCTGAAGTTCGGAGCGGATGGCGGCATTGAGGGCGCGCACATCCACACGGCGATGCGCCATGGCAACCCGGGTGCCATCGGCACGCTTCTCACTATCGGCAACATAATCACGCACGATCTCTGCCATCGCCGCGTCGCGGCTTTCCGCAAAGTGAATGTCACCGTGATCCCGATAGGCGGCGAGGCCCTCGGCCGTCTTGTGGGTCGCAAAGGCAACCGATGCCTGTCTCTGCCAATCATGGCGCTGGCGGCGAATGTCGGAAAGTTCGACATGGCCAATCTGCTCGGCAATCGCCCTGAAGGGTGCACCGGCCCCGATTGCCTGCAGCTGCTCATGGTCGCCGACAAGAACGATCTTTGCGCCGCGCGCTTCAGCCTCGCCGATGAACCGGGCAAGCTGCCGGCTCCCGACCATGCCGGCCTCGTCGATGACGAACACGTCACTGCTGTCGATCATGCCCCGGCCATGGCCCCAACTGTAAGACCATGACGCCAGGGTGCGGCTTTGAATACCGGAACTTTCCTCAAGACCCTCGGCAGCCTTTCCGGCCAGCGCCGCACCATGGACCTGATAGCCTTGAGCCTCCCAGGCCTCACGAGCGGCGGCCAGCATGGTGGACTTTCCCGCACCAGCGAACCCGACCACAGCCGCGATGCTTTCGGGGCCCGCAACATGTTTGATCGCATGACGCTGTTCGTCCGACAATCCTGATGAAGGATCGCTCGCAGCCACCATTCCGCCAGAGCTTTTCCGGATTGAGCGATCCTGCCTTTCCATTGCACGCTCGACATGGCGGGGATCGACCCGATGGCAATGCGCCTGATGCAACCGCTTGGCCGACCGCGCCATTGCGAGTTCCAGATCGATCATCTCCCGCGTCGAATAGCGCGCATTGGAGACGTTGCCTGTCTCAGGATCGATGCGCTCAGCCTGGAGTTCCACAAGCGCTGGTGATGTCATGACAGCCGCAAAAGCGTTTCGGAATGTCTGTGCGTCATCGTTGATATAGCGATGCAGGGTCTTGGCAATGTCGTGTCGATCGAACACGCTCTTTTCATTGCTGATCAGCAACAAAACCTGTTCCGGTTTTTGGCGGATCAGCTCGGCATTTCGCCGTGCTGCCTTGTCATCCAGCCGGCCGCGCTCGACTGCCATTCCTTGCTGCTGCATTTGCGACGCATGCACGCCCATATGCCCGGTCGGCGACAACTCGAGGCCGCGCTGCGCAAGTGAGCGATGATCGATGCGGATATCCAGGCCTTCGTGTTGAAGCTGACGGATGGCGATGCCTTCCCATGACTGCCTGATATCTTGAAGCTGCATGTCGGTTGTCGCCATACCGTTTGCCAACAGCCTTGCGTTCTTGTGCTCAAGACGGGTCTTCTCGCCAAGGCCGACCCGGCGAACCTCTCGCGTGGTCATCAGCACATGCGCATGGTAGTTTCGGATGTCACCATGCTCACCTGGCGAATGGATTGCAAAATCCACTGCCGCGCCATAGCGGTTTGCCAGATCCCGGGCAAAGGCGCGTGCAGCCTTCAACCGCCCTTCTGGCGACAGCTCATGCGGAAGCGCGATTTCGAATTCACGGGCAACGCGGGCATCCTTACGCTTTTCTGCAAACTCGGCGGCGTTCCACAAAGCCGAACGATCCAAAGCCCAGTCGGCAGATATACCTTCCGGCAGTACGATCTCACTATGGTCGACACCCTCCTTCGGGGTGAAATCATGCACAAGACCATCGCGTTGATTGGTGAGGAGAACCGCGCAACGGTAGGCGGCAGATGCCACAGCGCTGCGGCCGGATGACCGCGAGACCGGTTTGGTGCTGAGATGATAAATCGCCAAACGAAATCTCCGATCCGCAACGGGGAAATTCAGCGCTCCACTGCGCGGCAAGTCGTAAGTGCGCCCTTGTCTGTTTACCGGTGGCAACGCTAGCAACATTGAATGGGCATTTCGACTACTAAAAGTAGTAGTCGCCAACCGGTCATTGCTCGTGTTTGAATAGGAGAAACAAACGCATCAATCCGCGGAGGGCGATATACGCAGGCTGATCGCACGACTGATCAAGGACAAGGGAGCTGGACGAGCGGAAGAAACCATTGCATGCGCGACTCGACAAACAGGAGCGGGCGCAGACAACGCGCAGTGGATAGTCCGGCAAGACAGGCAATCGATTGGTGGCTGCCAAAAATCGGAGTTTCAAAGAAGTTTACAATGGCCCATACAGGATACCGTCCAGAAACGGAGCAGACATGAAGACCAGCCTTGAACATTTGCCGGAACGAAAGCAACGCGAGCTCGCACGCGTCGTCGGAATTATCCAGGAAGAGTTTGCTGATCTGGTCGAGCGCTCCAAGTCTGACGCCAAGAAGGACGGGCGGATTTTCAAAATCATTCTGTTCGGTTCTTACGCGCGTGGCACCTGGGTGGATGAACCGCATACGTCGAAAGGCTATCGCTCGGATTTCGACATTCTCGTCATCGTCAGCAACAAGGAACTGGCCGATCCGAAATACTGGGACAAGGCAACCGATCGGCTGATGTGGGACAAGGAAATCGAAACACCCGTGGGGCTCATTGTCCACGGCGCTCGCGAGATCAGCAATTTTCTAAATGACGGCCAACCATTCTTTGTTGATCTCGCCCGTGAAGGCATCGTGCTTTACGAATTCGACGATAGGCCTCTGGCTGAACCGAAACCGCTCAGACCGGCAGATGCGCTTAGAGTAGCCGAAGAGCATTTTTACGAAGAAATGGCTGCCGCTCGCTCGTTTCTCGATACGTCGCTGTATCTGAAAGACAAGCGCATAAAGCATGCTGTTTTCGAACTCCATCAGGCAGTGGAGAGCGCCTATAACTGCTACCTCCTGACTCTGACAAACTATTCGCCTGCTTCGCACAACCTCAAATTCCTGCGTGGACTTTCCGAAGGTCGTGATCACCGTTTGATCGACATCTGGCCGCGCGACCGTCAGCGATTTACCACATGGTACAACATCCTGAACGAGGCTTACGTGAAGGCACGCTATTCGAAGCGTTTCGAGGTTTCCGAAGAGGCGCTCACCTGGCTTCAGGAGCGCACGGCGGAACTTCACAAGCTGGTCGAGACGCTTTGCCGCGAGCACATCGAAAAGCTCGAACAGGCCGCGAACGCCAGCGACTGAGATTCACGGGTGGCTCAACAACCTTGAGCTCAGGCAGCAGCCACCGCAGCGTCATGAACCATAGGGTCCGACCTCCTCTTACAATCGCTATGTCGATCTCCTCATAGAAACTGGTCTGTCTTCCAGGAGCAAAGCCGTGGTTAACAGCGGCAGTTCCGGTGTGACCGCAATCGAAAGGAATAATCGTGGCAAGGAAAACCATCGAACAGCGCCTGGCCGAACTGGAGGCGCAACGTTCCGCACTCAAGGCCCGGCTCTCGAAAACCGAGCGCAACAATGATACGCGCCGCAAGGTCCTGATCGGATCGCTCGTTCTGCATCACCTGGAGACCTCGACTGATCAGGATTTTAAGAAGCAACTCGGTGAATGGCTGCGTCGCGAACTACCGGACTTTCTGACACGTGACAATGACAAGGCGCTGTTTGCCGATCTCTTCGGACCAGAACAGTCGGGCGCAGCACAGAATGGTGACGGCGCGCAGGGCGCTCCATGAACCGATTGCGACTTGCCCGGGGCGCATTCAAGAACATGATGCGAGCCGCCGTCCGTGATCCGATTTGGGTATTTCTGGCTTTGATTGCCATGCCCTTCCGGATCTGGAAACGGCTCCTCGGATTTATGTTCATCCTTATCATCGTCACGTTTGTGATCGGCATGGGTGGCCGTTATTTCCTCGAGCAAACGGGTTTCGGGCGCGGGTCGGTTGTCTACATCATCCCCGATCTCGTCACCCTGCTGGCGCTCGCCGCTATCACCTTCCGCTTTGTCACTAGCGCGCTGATTTTGCATTTCGGGGATAGCGACATTGAGACCCATGGCTCCGCCCGCTTCGCGACAGACAAGGAGACAGCCGCTCTCACCTCATCCGGCTCCGGCCTCTTGATTGGTCGTGATGTGAAATCAGGCAAGCCTCTACGCTACGATGGCCCGGCCCATCTTCTCACAATGGCACCGACGCGTACCGGCAAGGGTGTGGGCACGATCATCCCAAACCTGCTGACTTCAGACCGTTCCGTGATCTGCGTCGATCCAAAAGGCGAGAATGCAAGGATCACCGGCCGTGCGCGCCAGAAGTTCGGTCCGGTTCATGTGCTCGATCCTTTCGGGATCACCGGCAGACCCTCGGCAGCCTTCAACCCCCTAGCCATGCTTGATCCCCAAAACCTCGATGTCGCGGAAGATGCTAGTGCCCTTGCCGACGCTCTCGTGTTCGACGAACCGGGAATGGCGGGAGAGGCGCATTGGAACGAGGAGGCAAAAGCGCTGATTGCCGGATTGCTGCTCGAGATCGTTGCGGCGGAGCCTTTGCGACGCAGGCACCTTGCAACACTTCGCGACTATCTCACCCTTGCTCCGGAACAGTTTGCAGCACTACTGAAACGTATGCAGGACAGCGACGCGGCAAGAGGTCTTGTCGCGCGCGCCGCAAACCGACACCTCGGTAAATCCGATCGCGAAGCCGCGGGCGTTCTCTCCGCAGCCCAACGCCATACGCATTTTCTTGATTCACCGCGCATGACGGACGTCCTCAGTCGCTCGGATTTCCGGTTTGCCGATCTCAAGCGCAGCAACATGACGGTGTTCCTCGTCCTTCCGCCTGATCGCCTCTCGACCTATTCGCGCTGGCTGCGACTGCTTGTCTCGCAAAGCCTGCTCGAAATGGCCCGCGATCCGACAAAGCCGACTATGCCGGTTCTCTATCTGCTCGATGAGTTCGCATCCCTCGGGCATTTGGCACCGGTCGAGCGCGCGATGGGTCTGATGGCGGGCTATGGTGTCCAGCTTTGGCCCATCCTCCAGGACATCCATCAGCTGCGTGCCACATACGGCCACCGCGCCGGAACCTTCCTGTCAAATGCCGGCGTGCTGCAGGTCTTCGGCGTCAACGATCATGACAGCGCCCGCCTCATCTCTGATTTGCTCGGACAGGAAACGGTCGTGTTCCAGACGATGGCCAGAGCGCTCGATTCCGATAAGACGGGGATTTCCTACAGCCAACAGCATACCGGCCGGCCGCTACTCACTCCTGATGAGGTGCGCAACCTGCCCGCAAAAGGACAACTGCTGTTCCTGGCCGGGCAACGACCAATTTTTGCTGAAAAGCTTGCCTATTTTGCTGATCCGGAGTTCAGGGAGATGTTCGATCCAGTCTGACGGGAATGATGACAAAAAGGCAGTCTGGCTTTGGCATCGTAGCCTTGCATCGGAGGCCCTTGGATCTCTTTGGCGTGGACTTCCAATTATCATGAGTGATAATTCCAATCGCCAGGGAATTGGAAAAGGGTCGGTATCAACTTCTGCAGCAATCGAGGCGGTGATCGAGCCTGTCCTGACGGGAACGCGCTCCCCCATAGCGCCGAAGTGAGCGGCAGGACGGGCGTGCGTCTTGCTGTGAAGGTGCAACGAGGAAGCGATCTGAATGCGATTGAAGGCGCGTTACACCTGCGAACGCTTGCGCGCCCGTGTGTCCGGTAACAATTTCACGAGATGTCTCCCGAAAGATGATTGGCTTACGGTTCTCATCCTGCGTCGGAGGCAGAATCTCGTCCAGAGATTTAGCAATGTTTAAGCGGTTATTTTGTCCTGTTTGCTGCCAAAATTTGCGCGCGGCAAAGTGCCCTTTACAATCTTTAAGCAAGTGAAAATGCTCGATACTCCGGCCGCTGCCATGAAGGCTGTCCCAAAGACGTAGGACAATAGCCTTTGATCCGTCTGGATGGATGTTTGATGCACCTTTACGAGAATAAAGAGCGTTATGATGCCCAGCGTCGCAACTGCGAGGGCGAGCGGCATAGAGATTTTGGGTCCCGGAAGTTCTTTTCGGACGGGCTCCCCAGCTCCGATCAGCGTGCCTGAAAACGCGAAATCTGAATCTGACCCTGTGTGAAGTATTTCACACACGAACCCTTGACGGGGTTCGATGTATTCGAAGGTGATATTGTCGGACGCCTCATCACCATCACAGAAGCTTACATCCATAGCCTGGTGAGCCAACTGCGAAACCTGTGACTGCAACAAAAACTCACCGCCGGGTACAGATATGCCTAAAGGGTGTTTGCGAGTGATATCTGATCGACGGATTGTCTGGTTTCCATCATTCCAAATATACAGGCGCGTCAGAGTCGCACGAGTAATTGGAGCGCCCTTGTACGTCACCTCGAGGGCGCCGGAAAAAGTGGTCTGGCTTCGTCCTATGATCGTTGAATGTTGGATATTGTAAGCTAGGCGCGCCCGAGGGAGCGAAACATACGTCCATAGAGCAAGCCCTGCAGTCACGAAAAATCCTAGTAGCGTTGCGTAGTTGAAGCCCCAGCTTAATGTAATCGTCTGCCAGTCCAAAGCGCACCTCGCCAAACTATGTCACTATATTTAGCACGCTCCATCCAACAAAATCGATGGCATGTTGCACAACCGCACACAATCCACAGCCTGTTGTGGCGAAGGGCTGAATAAAGCGCTAAGTAGAAACCGATTCGTGTGTTGAGGGTTTTATGGCTGGTAAACCGAAAAAGAAAACATGCTTTGTGGTCGGTCCCATCGGGGATGACGAAAGCGAAGATCGTATCCATGCGGATTGGCTTCTTGAAGATATTATAGAGCCAGTCTTCGACCAGCATTTTCCCGAATTTCTTGTAACTAGAGCTGATAAGATTTCTAATCCCGGTCAGATAACGTCACAAGTTATTACGGCTTTGCTCGAGTCTGATCTTGTAATTGCTGACCTGACCACACTGAATCCAAATGCCTTTTACGAGATAGGTATTCGGCACACGGTGCAAAAGCCTATTATCCACATGCACCTAGAAGGGCAAAGGATTCCTTTCGATATAGCGCCGTTTCGATCAGTCAAATTCTCACGACAACGACCGAAGGACATAAAAGCTGCGCGAGCGGTACTGGAAGAGTTTATTCGAGAGGCGACATCTACAGAACACCAAGTCGATAACCCAGTGACCTTCTCGCGGGGGAAAATTGAGTTCGAGAAAAGCGCAACTCCGGCTGAAAAGGTTGTTCAGGACCAGATGACCGCCATTCTAGACCGAATGAGATTCTTAGAGGATGCGGTGCAGCGTGACACGATTTTCGGCCTAGAAAGAATGTCAGGACATGGGGTCTCAAGGACTAAACAGCGGTTTCCGGTTAAAGCCGACGTGGTGCAAATCAAAGCGATGGGGATAACATCGACGCGTCAGATCGGTAAAATGATCATAGATGTCGTTCCGAAATATTTCCCCGCGATACATATCCTTTCCGAAGGCGAAGATGGCGTTGCATTCTCGATTACTAAAAATGAAAAAAACAGAATGTTAGTAGATGAGTTGGGTAAGGATTTGCGTGATAAGTATCGGGACGTGAAAGTAACTTTCACGACTGATGCTTAATTTTATTGAGCGTGGCGTTTTAACGTGAGTTTATATTATCGATATGCGGATCCACGCCCGCATCCCGGCAGTTCTATGATCTCAAGACTTGGGTGCCAAAACAAATGAAAGTCTTGGGATGTGGAACGTCCTAATATTCTTAAAGCCCACGAGGTTCGTGGCACGTTAGACGGCAGACAGACGCAGCTTCGCCGTATCGTCAAACCGCAGCCAAGCGAGTTTGAGGGTGGCATTCTCTCCCAAAACGCTGGGCGCGAGAAAAACTTTGATTAAGCATTGAAGTATGCCCCGTTTCGGCGCGGAAGACTGACCCCGGTTGGGACAGGTTAACACGCGGATCAATGTGCCGTTTCGTCGATATGGCGGGGGTCAGCCTTCCGCGCCGATGGTGGGGTCAAATGCCAGGCCGAAACACAGAAGATGGGCGAAACAGGCCGGGGCTACTGCTCTATTCACGGTTCTCTCGTTAGCATATGATTGATCAGGACCTGATGTCTTAGGCTGACATTATGATTTCCCGCCGCATGGCTCGGTGAATAGTTTGCGCGGTCTTTTCGGCTACACCGGCCAATTCCGCGAAGGCTGGCCAGTTTTCGACATGTGCATGTATTTCGCGGATAATTTCTTCAGCCTTTTTGGGCTTGAGGTCGCAGAAAAGGCCGAACCGGATAACCTTGCTATTTTCAGCTGGATATCCTCGGACAATCCCACCCGGAGGTAACGCACATGAAGGGTGGGATGCAATCCCTGGCGCGAGATGATGTACACCGCAATCTTGCGCGTTCCGTGATCATTTTGCCGAATTGAAGGAACTGGGCGTAAGCTTTATCCGGCCTCTCGACCCAGACCATGGAGTATCAACGCGAGGCTGCGGAACGGCTTCACCTTCCGTTCCCAATTCTTTCCGATCATTCGCTCCTTCTGTAAGCGACAAGCTGAGGCCGTTCCGGCCCGGATAACAACATCAATCACCGAATTTGAGCCGCCAGAACCGGCTTGCGTGCAAACAGCGGCTCCGGACGACGCTGATCTCTGTCGCTCCCCGAGCATCGCGACGCCAGCCTTCCAAGCGCTCGGGGACATCCGCCCACTCGAGGTGCGTGACTTCGAGATCCTGTTTGCCGTCGACGCCGTTCGCAGAGACGTGAGCCTGTCCCAGACACAGACGTTCGTGAACTGCGCGACACGGAATCAGGACATCACCATTGGATATCGAGCAGTTCTAGAACGGCGACGAGCTGGCCCTGCACCCGGCCGGCGGTGGTGGCACAGCGTTCAGCGATACGTTCGAGAAGATTGAGGAGCAGTTTCCGGATGCACAGGCAACAATCTATCTGACGGACATGTATGTCAGCGACTTCGGCGAGCAGCCACCAATGTCAGTGCTGTGGGGCGTCTACTGCCGGGACAGCAAGGATTTCGGCGCGCTCTCCCCGCCTTTCGGCGAGTGCATGAATATTTCTATCTGAAGCTACTTGTTCTTGCTCGGGTGAGCCTTCGGCCTTTTTTTCTCTGCCGCCGGGTTGCGTGGTTCGAGGTTGGTCCAGGCAAAGCCAATTTTGGGCTCATGCTCAAATCGGTAAACAGCTTGGGGCAACACTTCCAATTTAACTGCATGCCTCAAGCTTATACCAGTCTTCAAATTCGAGCCGCTTACATGATCCAAGCCTTTGTAAAACGCCCAAGCTTGGTTCAGGTCTGCCTTAATTCTTGGAAGGTGAGAGATGATGGGATCACTGATCGCCTCAACGACATGACCACCCCGATCGATACGCTCCCCAGTTGTGCGACCTTCAGGTGAAATAATCGCCATGTGCGAGCGGTAGAAGGAGCGGGTGCGTTCATGCGCCCGATCCAACTCCTTAAGTACGACTTCGAGATAGTCCGGGACGGTCTCCAAAAGGACTTCAAGCGAAGCACTGTTATCATAGCTAACATACTCCGCGATCATCTTTGGCGAGATCCGTTCCCAAACGTTTACAGACGCAAGCGATTCTCCAACCATGTACACGAGATCGGAGTCAGCTCCTCCGTCCATCGGGTGTGCTTTGAGAAAACGGTTCACCGCTTTCAAAAACTGCAGACGGACTGCGCCTCTTTTCAGGTCGTCTTTAAGGCGTGAGAACTCACTAGAGCTCATTGCGCTTAAGGATATCATTTACTTGCCCTAGGTTTACTGAAAACCGGTTTGAGAACTATGCCGCAAAGAGCGTTAAATTTCTTTGCGGCCTCTACCAAGTGAGATGGGTTCGCCTGACGACGAATTCCATATCTTCCAGAGCGATTGTTGATCTCCCATACCTTTGCGACCCGATCGTAAAGAATTTCTCCGCCGATCCTCGCGTTTTTGCTCGGGTGGGAAATCAACGCTGGATGCCCGAGTTTTATGGTCCCCTCAATTGGCCCTAAATCTGCTCTCGGCTTAACGGCAACAGAGACACCAGTGTTTTCGTCAACTAACTCCTCGAGCGCAAAATGAATATCCCCATGCTCGTCCACCACCCATAACATAGCACAATGACAGCCTACAACTTGAGTGGCGAGCAAACCAGCCGCAGAGTCGATGTAAGACTTGAGATGAGGAGCGGTCAAGCTGTCAAGTTTTTGAAGGCTTGCTGGCTTAAACGATCGTTCTGCGTCGCTTATCGGCCGCGCAGCTGGGGAGCAAGCTCCGAATTGAACAGTAAGACTCATCGAAAATCCAGGAATGTTGCAAAGCTTCATTTGCACAACTTTGAAGTCTTAGCAACCGCACGTGGTAATTGAGCCCAACGCGGATCGCCAGTGTTGATTTGCGCTGAGAGCTGACCCAGGATTGGAGTGAACCCCTTGGGCTGGACCACGGGACCCAGAAAAACTGATACACTCTGCGGGCCTCAATCGGAGAAGGCTCATGAAGTCCCGAGGTCCATATCGCCGGCATTCGACGCCGTTCAAGTTGCAGCTTTGCCAGAATATCCGAAACGGCGTCATCGGACGGCGCGACGCACAGCGGATATACGGCGTTTCGGTAAACCTCATACAGCTATGGCTGACGCAGTTCGATCGCGGCGATCTGAACGATGAGGAGGCTGAGGCCAGCGTCATTGCCGAGTACGACGCCCACATTGCGGCGCTTGAACGCAAGGTCGGCCAGCTCACCATGGAGCTGGACCTGGTTAAAAAAACACCGCGCCAGTTGATCGCCGGCGACAGCGGGAGCTCCTCCATCATCACCGGTCCCCGGCCTGCTCTGTCAGACGGGGGTGCAAAATGATCGATCTCCCGAGGAGCACTTACTATTACCGATCAACGGCAAAAGCTTTAAATCTCGGCGACAGTGAGCTCATTGCAATCATTGAGGACATCCAGGACGAGCTGCCTTGCTATGGATACCGACGCGTAACACACGAGCTTCAGCGAAGAGGCCACCTCGTCAATCACAAGCGTGTCGCCCGCGTCATGCGGGCCAATGGCCTCGGGATCAAGCCTCGCAAGCGGTATGTTCGCACGACGGATAGCAACCACGATTCGCCGATCTACCCGAACCTTTATCGCAATGTGATCCCGGCGCGGCCCGATATGGTCTGGGTGGCCGACTTCACGTACAGTGCGCCTCGCCCCAATCGGGGAGGCATATGACTAGAATGCAAAGAGAAGGGAGGATGTGAAGACTTGCCTGCTCCCTGCTGCGAGGGGGCATGAGCCCAAGCGGCGGTGACCTGCCGTCAACTGGCAGGGTACGAGTTCCACACAACTCACTCTAGCAATAAGCCCGCTATGACGGTATTGATGCGCTAGGGGGATAAAATTGCCGACAGCTAACACCATTTCAATTGCGGAGACGCTGGACCTACTCGACGGACCGCAGGAGAATTTCTCTGCGGGCTTCCGCGCTGGGCAGTATGCTCTCTGGTTAGGATCTGGCATTTCTCGGGACCGCGTGGTCGGACTGGACGGTGTGCTATCTAAGCTGCTCGAGAACCTGCGTCAGCGCATCACGGGTGCTGACTGCGAGCACCATCGCGCGCTCGACAGTATCCTCGGTCTGGCCGACCTGTCTGTCGACGAGAGATCACAGGTCGACCTCGCGCAGCCGGTTGCGTCGTGGACTATCCACGACGCACTCATCGACCGGCTCTGGAACAAGTACTCCAAGGTGCTAGGCACCGAGGTTCAGGGCCGGCCCTTCGACTACCTGCTGTGGGACATCCTCGACTTCGCCAGCACATTTGCGGCGCAGAAGGCGGACGCCGAGCATCTGGCGATCGGCATGCTGGTTCTCGAAGGCGTGGTGTCGGATCTTGCAACGGCCAACTGGGATGGTCTACTGGAAGCGGCAATGGTTGAACTCGGTCGGCCGAATGAGACGTTTCTCGTCGCTGTTACCGGGGGCGACTTGCACGGACCTCCGGGGATCGGGAGATTGTACAAGTTCCACGGCTGCGCGAACCGGGCAATAGCGAACGAGGCCGAGTATCGGCCACTGCTCGTTGCGAGGGAAGCGGCCATTACGCATTGGGCTCTGAACCCGCGGTTCACCCAGATGCGGGAACAGCTCCGGGCACTGATTGCACGTTCAAGAACGCTGATGATCGGGCTTTCTGGGCAGGACACCAACATCCAGCAGCTGTTTAGCGCGAATGATTGTGCCTGGAACTCCGTCCCGACGCCAATCGTGTTTGCTGCACAGCAGCTATCTGACGGCCAGAAATCTATCCTCGAGGGCGCGTACCGGGACGACTATGAGGTCAACCGCGACCAGATTCGGACGGATGCCGCCTTGCCTGCCTTCGGAAAACCACTACTGCTGGCGCTGCTGCTTAGAACAATCTTCGGAAAGCTTGCCGCGCTCGCAGATCTGCTGACGTCACCTGCCGTTGGCGCTGCGGGCAAGCAGAGCCTCGTCGATGGCCTCAAAGCGCTCGAAAGTGCCGCGGCGCAGGCCGGGGACGCCAACCGTTACGAGTGCGCCCGGACCATTGCCGCGCTAATGGGGCGGGTCTCCGAACAATTTCTCGGGGGGCCGGGCAGCCCGGGCCGCCGCCCCTACATGCCGCTGAGTACGCAGCCGGCACATGTGATGCAGCAGGACCCGGCGGCAGTGTTCTCTGCCAAGCCGGAGGCCGCTGCAGCACTGGGGCTGATCGGCCAGGGGCTCGTCGCCAACCAGTGGTCGGTCGCCGTCGACGATCCGGAGCAACCTACGAGTGGGGCGCTGCGACTTATCGCCTCGGGGGCAGCGGCCCGTGTATTTCTTGCCGCCAATGACGACAACATCAACCAGCTTGTCGCGTCCGGGGCATTCGACGAGACAGACGACGACGTTGTCGTCATTTGCTCGCGCAAGGTCACGCCCCGGCAACAGCGAAGCCCATCTAAGTCTTGGAGGACAGGCAAGGCGCTGCCGCGCTATGTTAGCGTCAGCAACCTACTCGAGGGCTCGGCATCCTTTGACGAGGTCCAGAGCAGGTTCAACTCTGAGGTCGGACTATGACGACAGCGGAAACGGTCTTTGAGATTCTGACCAAGGAGGGCGGCTACCGGCCGCTTGATAAACCGATCAGGATCGGTTCGCAGGCTTTCGATTTCACTCACGTGCTGGTGGCCGGCGAAAAGGCCAACGACCTTGTCGTTGTGATCCAACTCACCGGCCCTTCCGAAGACGCACAAGTCACCCGGTCCATCCTCGCCTTTACCCGTGCGCTAGATGTGCTGGGATCGAAGCGATCGGTAACCGCCGTTCTGACCTCGGGTCAGGCAAACAACGACCTCGTGAACTCGATCAGTCGCGTCTGCCGCGTGCTGCCAGTCGGGGCACCGATCGGGCCGATGGCGGAGGAAATGGTGCGGGACTGGTTGGCGGTGCTATTGCCGCTGAAGAGTCCCCCGCCGGTCGAGCATCTGGTTGACTGGAAGGCCAACCTGGAGAAGCGTCTGGAAGATACCGCTGACGAACAGACCGTTGGCAGGTTCGTGCAGCTGGCCGAAGGAGGCAAGGAGGCCGTAGAGGCAGCGCTTGCCCTTGAAATCTCGACGCTTGCCGACAAGGTGCTCGAGGACGGAGCAGCGCAATCATGAACCCGCGTTTGAAGTCGCTCTCGATCCAGAATTTCCGATCCATGCGCGGATCGGTGGTCATTCCGCTCGATGCGCAGGTGGTATTGGTTCACGGCACCAACGGCATGGGTAAGACCAGCGTGCTGTCGGCCATCGAACTTGGACTTACCGGCTCGATCGCCCATCTCGAAGACCAGCCGATGTACCACGACTTCCTCACCCATATTGACACCGCGGGTGGTTCTATCCAGCTTGCCGTCGAAGGGCTGAATGGTCGTTCTTTACGGCATGGCCAAGTCACGTTCGCCCCGAACGCGTTCGACGCGACGCCAGCTCTCAATGCGGCTGATGCCGGTTTCTTCGCTGAACGGTGCTACCTGCCGCAGGCAGTGCTGGGTCGCTTGCTGGACATCTACGACCAAAAGAAGACCACGAACTCGCGGCTTACGGAGTTCGTCAAAGAGTTGCTCCGCCTGGATGCGCTCGACGCCTTGGTGGAAGGCCTCGACTATGCATTCAATGTCAAGCGGATACGCAAGCTTGCCCCAGTCTACAAGCAGCTCGAAGAGGCCCATGATCTGCTCGACAAGCAACTCGAGCGTGAACGTTCGAGCGTCGAGAGCGCCAGGCAGGCGACAACCCAGCGCATCTCCCGTCTCAACGAGCTGTTGGCCGTACTGGACCCCACCGCAGTGCCGATCGGTATCGGTTTCGATGTCGCCGCACTGCGAGCCCGGATTGGAGACCGGGATAGGGACCAGGCCGAACTCGCCAGCGTCACCCAGCAGGGCACAGAGGTAAGCTCGTTATTGAGCCGTCTTGAGCAGACCGCGGCAAGAAGTCCTGACGCTGAACTCGCGGCGCTGGAGCGGGACGCTGCCACCATCGTGTCCGCGTACGAGACATGGCTAAACGGCCCTGGAGCGCAGATCACCCAGGCTCTGGACGTCCTCAGGGAGTTTCATTCCGAGCTTTCGCCACTCGATGGCGCCAGCGTAGGGGATCAGGTCACGGACGCGCTCAGATGGTGCTTCGTCGAGGCTGATCGCTGCCAGCGGCTGCTGGATCAGCACGGCGCGGCGAGCCAGCAGCTGGCGACGGCGCGAACTATGATCGAGAGGGCGGCGACGCGCATTGGTGAAATCAACCAGGCACTCGAAGCGGGCGCCAAGGACGCCCGGACGCTCGCCGCTGCCCTTGCGGGAATCGCACCGCATGTCGAAGGGGACATGTGCCCGGTCTGCAACCGCGACTACGGGGAACTAGATAGTGGCTCCCTGACCGCACACATTGCGGCCACGATAGCGAACCTCACGTCGGAAGCGGGGCGCTTGCAGGCGCTCTCGACAGAGCGTGCGTCTGAGAGCGAGCGGTTGACGACGGCGCGGCGGGACGAGGCTAGTGCCGAGCGGCTGGTGCTGCAGCCCGAGGTGCTCGTCGATCTGCGCCGGCGGCGGTCCGCGATCGCGTCGATCAAATCGAGGCTTGAGCCGCTGCAGGGGGATGCCGCTGATGGACAGAGCCAGTTCGTGCGCCTGGATGGTGCTCGGCGCAGGCTCGCCGCCACGAGACGGGCATGGCTGCAGTCGGCGTCCCTGCTTCCCGAGATCAATGATGTGGTGCAACGGGCAACCGGCCAACCGACGACGAACTTTTCGGGCCTGCGAGAGGCCCTCGACGCGGCGACCGAAGCGCTTTCGGGCCGTCTCAGGGCCGTCCAGACGACACTTTCGTTGCGCGTCTCGGTCGAGACCGAACTTGACCAGTACGCTCGCGAGGACCAGGTACTATCGGACCGCGTGGCGCGCGCCACCGAGCTTGAAGGGCGGGTTGCGACGATGAAGGGAGCCTTTTCGTCGATTGGCGACGTCCGGGAGCGGGCGAAGACCATCGCGACCGCGGCAACCCATGTCCGTTCGGGGATCGTACGCGACGTTTTCAGCGGCTCGCTCAACAAGGTCTGGCGCGACCTGTTCGTCCGGCTTGCTCCAAATGAGCAGTTCGTTCCGCAATTCCGGCTTCCCGATCAGGACAACGGAAAGGTTGAGGCTGTGCTAGAGACTTTTCATCGGTCGGGGCAGGCCTCCGGTCCTCCGGGCGCCATGCTCAGCCAAGGCAATTTGAACACTTCGGCTCTGACCCTGTTCCTTGCGCTTAACCTGTCGGTACCGTCCCAGCTGCCATGGTTGGTGCTCGACGACCCGGTGCAATCGATGGATGACGTTCACATCGCCCAGTTTGCCGCTCTGTTGCGATCATTCTCGAAGGGTCTCGGCAAGCAAGTGGTGATCGCGGTGCACGAGCGTGCGCTGTTTGAATATCTAACGCTTGAGCTCAGCCCAGCATTTGCTGGCGACAGCCTAATTACTGTGGAGATCAGTCGCAATTTCGCCGGCGACGTAGTTGCGGATCCTCACTTTTATTCGTTTGAAGACGACAACGCTGTCGCTGCCTGAGATAACTCGCCTATCTTAGCAGGTCTACGGGGCAGCTCGCTAACTGGTCTGGCCGATGCCAAAAGTTGGCACCCTGATAATTGGGCGAGATTTGTTGAGTATTTCGGAGAGCAAAGCCGCGAGGGCCAGACGGCAAAGGAAGCCGTGAGCCACATACGGCCATAGGTGCCGCCCGACTTCGCCGGTCAGGTCGACGATTATGCCGTTGGTACCGGGGAGTACGACATCAGCGAATTCAACATCGACTGGTGGCGCTAACTTCTGCTTTGAGGCGCTCGCCAGAGCTCCGTGAATGACCGATAGGAAGGCGGGAAAGCTGTCCTTCGGTGTTCGGTCACCAATGTCCGCTTCGGGGCCGAATGCAGTCGTGGCGTGGAAGCGCTAATCGCGGACACAGCGGCAGACTTCGATCATTGTCGCATTTCGACCGCATCTTTCGCTACCAGTGGTGCTCTACGCGAGTGATGGCTTCAAACGCTTCGAGGCTCCAAGGAGAACCCTCGCGCCTGGTCCTGCTGCTCGATGCGGAAGGATCAGGCGAGTGGATGCTTTGTTAGTGGCTTGTTTCTGCCGCACATATGCGGACCACCGTATTATTGCGCGGCATGGGCCTTGGCGGTCACGTCAACACCGAGTGCTCTCATAACGGCCAACGTCGTTTTGAGCGTTGGGTTACCGCGCTCGCTGAACGATCGATAAAGCTGTTCGCGAGACAGGCCTGTTTTGCGCGAGATTTCGGTCATGCCTTTAGCGCGCGCGACGACGCCGAGCGCCTTTGCAACATAGGCAGCATCGCCGGTTTCGAAGGCGTCGGCCATGAACGCGGCGATTTCTTCATCGTCGACCAAAGCGGCAGCAGGATCATAGGTGGTCAGTTTTTCAGTCATCTTTTTCGCTCCATTCCCTGGCGAGTTTATGCGCGGCGGCAATATCACGGGCTTGCGATCCTTTGTCGCCACCGCATAAAAGCACGATGAGGACATTGCCCCGTCTCTGAAAGTAGACGCGATAGCCGGGGCCATAGTGTATTCGCAATTCACTGACGCCTTCCCCAACCGGCTCGACGTCCCCCGGCAAGCCTTCAGCCAGCCGCATCAATCGCGCCGCAATGACAGTCCTCGCTCGTTTGTCCCTTAGACGGGTTTCCCATTTGGCGAAAACCGCCGTCTGCTTTAACTCGATCATGAGATGCACCGTAGTCTATAAACTACACTATTGCAAGGTTGTAGGAGAATTGGTGGCCTTAAAAAAGCGTAGCTGGCCACGCTTGTCCGCCTCGAACGCAGCAGGCAGCACAGGCTCTACTTCCCGTGGGGAATGGAGCGGACAATGGTTTGCGCTGTGCTGGACGAATCTGGGACAGCAGTCGACGCTTATGCGGAAACTGAAGAGATGTTTGATGAGCGGTAGGGTTGGATTGGCGGTCGCTGCAGGGTATTTATATCTGGAATATTTTGCCAGTATTTGTTTTATGAATACATATATTTTTATTTTTATACTTTATGTTTGAAATAAATTACCACTTACGGCTGGAGTGAATGATTGATCGCCGCGCGCCATTGATTTGAGGCAGGGGATAGCTGCCGCCAAACATATAATTTATGCCGAAATGGCACTAAAACATATAAATATTGTAAGTAAACCATTGCTGCAGGAGGCAGGGAGTTTAATTGGCGGATTCTGCTTGTTTTACGGACAGGGAACTTGAGCCACTTGTAACCGCATGATTTTATATGGGTTTTGCATGAAGGAGGGATTATTCATTGGTGGAGCCGAGAGGGAATCTGATTGTGAAGTGGGATGAAAAGGTGATGAAAATTGATGGTGATCGATCATAATAAC
>NZ_JBNWCL010000031.1:0-20645 GCF_053522445.1 Agrobacterium sp. 22-221-1 | reverse complement strand
ATGGCTCCGCACCGCACCCCGCCGCTACCGCCCCGAATACAGCAACCCAAAACCGCTGGAGCGAACTCAAAACTGGATAAAACTTGGGGGCAAGGTCACGTGCCCTGTGGGAGCTACCATTCGATCCAAAACATTTGTCGACAGCTCGGATGACACTTCATTTTTGGCAATATTTCCACCTTTGAAGTCTGCTAACTCGCACAGCGCCAAAAATGTTTTTGTCATCAAGCCAGCAACATTATCATTTGTATTGTGATAGCTTTTAAATTTTCCAAGTATCGATGATTTATCTGAGTTTGACGGAATTTCTTTTATAAGAAATATGTCTGAGTATGCCTCCCGAAGAGCTTCCGCCATCACTTTTTCTGATCGAGAATGATCACGATAGGTGTGGTATCTTGAAGTGGGTTTTCCATCTGGTGAAAGAAATCCGAGTGCTTTCAATAACGGAATAAACGCTCTGTCATTCGATGAGCCAAAGCCCCAATCTTTAAGAAGCTGCGTGGTGAATTGTTCTGGCGCTTGGCCGCTTTTAATTTTTTCAAAAAACTCTCTCACTCGTCCCGAGCCGACTAGGTATGTATTTGTAAGTGACAAAGTCCAGACCTCCTCAATAAAAATCCCCGCGATGAACTAAATCATAGCGGGGATATATTCTGCTTAACTTAAGCTAGTGGAAAGTGGTTGCGCCACTTATCCCTGTATTTTCTCAGCTGCACCCACTCGTCGCACCGCAAGTATCGCACTTCTCGCAAGTGCCGTTCCGCACCATCGTGAAGTTCTGGCATTCCGAGCACATATTGCCCGTGTAGCCCTGTGCAATCGAGCGCATGCGGCGTTCGTTTTCCACCTTCTTGGCTTCCGTCTTGGCCGATGCAGCGTCGGCGGCGGCCTTGTCGGAGAAGAGGGCGGTTGCCGTCTGCTGGGATTCCTGGGCGACGTCGTCGATGACTTCCTCGGCGATTTCTTCGGCCAGTTCCCTGGCGCGCTCCTCATAGTCCCGCTTGAAGGAGACGATTTCTGAGGTCGCGACGGAGACGGTCGGTTCCAGCTTGCGGGCGGCGGAGCCGGCGAAGGAGGTGACGTTAGCTGAGGCGCGGGCGGGGGCTGCCGTTGCCGAGCCTTTGGGCTCGGAAGACGAACGTTCGCCGCCATTGCTGGAAACCAGAGTCGGCTTGTAACCGCGGGTCCAGCCGGTGGAAACGAGGTTGGTCTTGCCTTCCTGGATACCCTTTCCGAGCGCCGTGTTGGAGAAATCCGACGTATCGACATGGGCGAGATCGTGGCGGCCGAGATAGGAGACGGCGAGTTCGCGGAACACGTAGTCGAGGATCGACGTGGCGTTCTTGATCGCGTCGTTGCCCTGCACCATGCCGGCCGGTTCGAACTTGGTGAAGGTGAAGGCCTCCACATATTCTTCCAGCGGCACGCCATATTGCAGGCCGAGCGAAATCGCGATGGCGAAGTTGTTCATCATCGCACGGAAGGCCGCACCTTCCTTGTGCATGTCGATGAAGATTTCGCCGATGCGGCCATCGCCGAATTCGCCGGTGCGCAGATAGACCTTGTGACCGCCGACAGTTGCCTTCTGGGTGTAACCCTGACGGCGGTTCGGTAGCTTTTCACGCTCGCGCGAGACGCGCTCGATGACGCGTTCGACGATCTTTTCGGTGATCGTCACGGCCTGCTGTGCAGCCGGCTGCTGGATCAGCTCTTCGATCAGGTCTTCTTCGTCCTCATCTTCCACCAGCGACGCGTTAAGCGGCTGGGAAAGCTTGGAACCATCGCGGTAAAGGGCGTTTGCCTTCAGCGCCAGCTTCCAGGAGAGCATGTAGGCGCTGCCGCAATCCTCGACGGTGGCATCGTTCGGCATGTTGATCGTCTTGGAGATCGCACCGGAGATGAAGGGCTGTGCCGCCGCCATCATGCGGATATGCGATTCGACCGAGAGATAACGCTTGCCGATCTTGCCGCAGGGGTTGGCGCAATCGAAGACCGGCAGATGTTCGGCCTTCAGGAACGGTGCGCCTTCCAGCGTCATCGCGCCGCAGACGTGAACGTTTGCCGCTTCGATGTCCTTCTTGCCGAAGCCGAGGTGCTCGAGCAGGTTGAAGCTCATGTCGGAGAGCTGCTCGTCGGAAACCTTCAGCGTTTCCTTGAGGAAGTCGGCGCCGAGCGTCCACTGGTTGAAGACGAACTTGATGTCGAAGGCGCTCTTCAGCGCGCCGTTGACGGCTTCGATCTTCTCATCGGTGAAGCCCTTGGCCTTCAGCGTGGACGGGTTGATGCCGGGCGCCTGGTTGAGATTGCCGTGGCCGACGGCATAGGCTTCGATCTCGGCGATCTGGCTTTCGGAATACCCAAGCGAACGCAGCGCATCCGGAACGGCGCGGTTGATGATCTTGAAGTAACCGCCGCCGGCGAGCTTCTTGAACTTCACCAGCGCGAAGTCGGGCTCGATGCCGGTCGTGTCGCAATCCATCACGAGGCCGATCGTGCCGGTGGGCGCGATAACCGTCGTCTGGGCATTGCGGTAGCCGTGCTGTTCACCGAGCGCCAGCGCTTTGTCCCAGGCGGCGACGGCATGGGCGATCAGGTCCTGATCCGGGCAATCGCCATGGATGAGCGCGACCGGGTTGACCGACAGGCCTTCATAACCTTGCGACTGGCCGTGAGCGGCGCGGCGGTGGTTGCGGATGACGCGCAGCATGTTGTCGCGGTTCGGCGCAAAGCCCGGGAAGGGGCCAAGCTCGCCGGCCATTTCGGCCGAGGTGGCGTAGGACACACCGGTCATGATGGCGGTGAGCGCACCGGCAATGGCGCGGCCTTCGGCGCTGTCATAGGGAATGCCCGAGGACATCAGGAGGCCGCCGATATTGGCGTAACCGAGGCCGAGCGTGCGGTATTCATAGGAGAGTTCGGCGATCTGGCGCGACGGGAACTGCGCCATCATGACCGACACTTCGAGCACGACCGTCCACAGGCGAACGGCATGTTCGTAATCGGCGATATCGATGCGCTTCGTTGCCTGATCCTTGAACTGCAAAAGGTTCAGCGAGGCGAGGTTGCAGGCCGTGTCATCGAGGAACATATATTCCGAGCACGGGTTGGAGGCGCGGATGGGGCCGGCGGCCGGCGAAGTGTGCCAGTCGTTCATGGTGGTGTTGAAGTGCAGGCCCGGATCGGCCGATGCCCAGGCGGCGTGGGAAATCTTTTCCCAGAGGTCGCGGGCCTTCAGCGTCTTCATGACCTTGCCGTCCTTGCGGGCGGTGAGGTTCCAGTCGCCGTCATTTTCGACAGCGCGCAGGAAGTCGTCCTTCAGCGAAACGGAGTTGTTGGAGTTCTGGCCGGATACCGTCAGATAGGCTTCCGAATCCCAATCCGTGTCATAGGTCTTGAACTGGATGTCCTTGTAACCCTGCTCGGCGAACTGGATGACGCGCTTGACGTAGTTTTCCGGCACCATGTCCTTCTTGGCGGCGCGAATTTCGCGCTTCAGGGCAGGGTTTTTGGCCGGGTCGAAGCAGTCTCCATTGTCGGCCTCGCAGTTGACGCAGGCCTTCATGATCGCCTTCAGGTGCTTGGCGACGATCTTGGAGCCGGTCACGAGAGCGGCAACCTTCTGCTCCTCGTTCACCTTCCAGTCGATATAGGCTTCGATATCCGGATGGTCGGCATCGACAACGACCATCTTCGCCGCACGACGGGTCGTGCCGCCGGACTTGATGGCGCCGGCTGCGCGGTCGCCGATCTTGAGGAAGCTCATCAGGCCGGAGGAGCGGCCGCCGCCGGAAAGCTTTTCGCCTTCGCCACGCAGATAGGAGAAGTTGGAGCCGGTGCCCGAACCGTATTTGAACAGGCGCGCTTCACGCACCCACAAATCCATGATGCCGCCTTCATTGACGAGGTCGTCCTCAACGGACTGGATGAAGCAGGCATGCGGCTGCGGATGTTCGTAAGCGGACTTGGACTTGGTCAGCTTAGCCGTGAAGGGATCGACATAGAAGTGGCCCTGGCCGGGGCCATCGATGCCATAGGCCCAGTGCAGGCCGGTGTTGAACCATTGCGGGGAATTCGGCGCAACGCGCTGGGTGGCGAGCATATAGGCAAGCTCATCGCGGAAGGCCAGCGCATCTTCTTCGGACGAGAAATATTTGCCCTTCCAGCCCCAATAGGCCCAGGTGCCGGCCAGACGGTCGAAAACCTGACGCGCATCGGTTTCGGAGCCGAAACGCTCGGCTTCGGGCACATCCTTCAGCGCCTTTTCATCGGGCACCGAGCGCCACAGGAAGGAAGGAACGTCGTTTTCCTCAACCTTCTTAAGGAACTTCGGCACGCCGGCCTTGCGGAAATATTTCTGCGCCAGAACGTCGGTGGCAACCTGGCTGAACTGCGCGGGAACGTCGATATCCGCCAGACGGAACACGATCGATCCATCCGGGTTCTTGATTTCACTGACGGCCTTGCGGAAGTCGATCTCCGCATAAGGCGATTGGCCGGGCTTCGTGAAGCGGCGTTCAATGCGCATGGTTTCTGTCCTCGTCCATTGGGCGCCCGGTGAAGGGCGCAAAAATCCGGTCCAGCCGTGCGATGCCTTCGCGCAGCCGGTTGTTGCCGATCTGAAAGGGATGTTCATCCTTGGATGTCATCCCTGTATCTCGTGGCTTATTCGGCTGCAAGCATGTCATGGAATACTAAATATAGTATCAACAGCTTCCTGCCGCCAGTCCCCGCGTCATGTTTTTGGCGGTTCCGAAAGGCGCGCAAAAGCCTGCGGCGAACCGCCCCCTCATGGCCGGGACGCCGCTTTGGACATGCGCGCTGAAGATGGAGAGGAACCGGCCTCGTTACTTTCCGGTCCGTTGCCGCCGCAACATAATTGTCACTTTCCTCTCGCGGCACAGATTCGTCAAGCCATAGATTGAAACCCATTTTTAACCACAAGATATTGTGTGGAGTGCCTGTGGAAAACGGGGATAGGAAAAGCTCTTAGAAAAATCAGTGACTTGGCGGGAAAGTTTGAAGCTTGCGCGAGGCTGGTTTCCGCAACGGAAAGACAAAACCCCGCATTTTCGGGGTGCGGCATAAAGGCGACACTGCGGTTTTTCCGTGTTTTTTAGCTGTCGCCATAAAGGCGTTTCCCGACAAAAAAACCGCCCCGATGGGGCGGTTTCAAAGCGTGATTTTTCTCTGCGGGGCTGGTCAGCCGCGCGATCCCTTGGCAATCGGCTCCTGATAGGTGAAGCCCATGTCCCAGGGGAAATAAATCCAGGTGTCCTGGCTCACTTCGGTGACGAAGGTGTCGATGGTCGGCACGCCCTTCGGCTTGGCGTAAACACAGGCGAAATGCGCCTTGGGCAGCATTTCGCGCACTTCGAGCGCCGTCTTGCCGGTATCGGTCAGGTCGTCCAGCACCAGCACGCCTTCGCCGCCATCCGCCGAAAGTTCCGGGGCGACACCCTTCAGCAGAACCGTTTCGCCCTGATTGACGTAATCATGGCGGGTGGCGATGCAGACCGTGTCGATCAGGCGGATATTCAGTTCGCGGGAAATGATCGCCGCCGGCACGAGGCCGCCGCGGGTAATACAGACGATCGCGCGGAACTCTTTGTCAAGACCGGCAAGACGCCAGGCAAGCGCACGGGCATCGCGGTGGAACTGGTCCCAGGAGACGGGAAAGGCTTTATCGGGAAGGGACATGTCGTCTACCATCTGGTCAAAATTGTCGATGGCTTTGGCTAATAGCCGCAAGACCGGCAAAAAGGCAAGCTTTCCGCTTAAAGGACAGAGCTGGAGATTGCCGCTTGTTTCTTCTCCCCGCCGGGGAGAAGGTGGCCCGAAGGGTCGGATGAGGGGGCAACGCTGCCGTAACTCACTGCCCTTGCCCCCTCATCCCGCTGCCGCGGACTTCTCCCCGGTGGGGAGAAGAAACAAGGGGCAAACGCTCATTTTAACCGAGATGGCGGGGCTTGCGGCGCGCTGTTTGCGCCGCATCCATTTTTAACGCGACAGCAGCGTCAGCGCCGTCATGGAATCGAGCAGGGTGCGGGTGACACCGCCGAACAGCAGTTCCCACCAGCGGGAATGGCCGTAAGCGCCCATGACAAGAAGGTCGATGCTGTTATCGGACAGCCGGTTTTCGATGGCGGCCTGCGGCGAGACGCCGGCGATCTTTTCCTGCGAGGTCACGGTGACGTTGACGCCGTGGCGGGCGAGCGTGGCGGCCAGTTCCGCACCGGCGAGGCCGGAGGACTGCGTTTCGCTCTCGGCCTGATCGACGGAGAAAATCTCGACGCTGTCGGCTGCCTTGAGGAAGGGCAGGGCGTCGAAGGTGGCGCGGGTCGCCTCGCGCGAGCCGTTCCAGGCGATCAGGACGCGCTTGATCGGTTTCGCAACGGTCAGCACATGCGGCACGAGGAGAACGGGGCGGCCGCTTTCATAGAGGAAACCGTCAATATCCGAACGGCTGTCGGAGAGTGCGGAGGAGTTGCTCTGGCGGGCGACGATGAGATCGGCGCAACGGGCGCTGTCGATGGCCGATGCGGAGGCGTAACCCACCGATGTGACGAAGCTGCGCCATTCATGCGAGATGCCGTTGGCGGCCAGCGTACGCTCGAAGATAGTGCCGACATCGGTGGTTTCCTTATGCGCCACGTCCTGCAGCGCCTGCACGGTGGCGGGGTCGGGAATTTCCATCGGTGCGACGAGGGGAACGGCGGCCAGCGTTTCCATATGCAGGCCGATCACATGCGAGGAAAACTGATCGGCAAGGCTTACCACGAATTCGCCGAGCTTTTGCGTGTTCGAAACATTGTCGACCACTGCCAATATCGTCTTGTAACCCATTTCTCTCTCCTCGGTGACATGTCGTTTTCAGATCGTTCTGGCCTTTCTTCGAATCGCCACAACGATCTAAGTCTCTGTTTTACGCATTGTCCGGACGGAAAAGCTGTTCCGCTTTTCCTGGAAATGCTCAGGGGGAGAGTGGCCGCCTTTACAGGCCGCCACCTTGATTTTGGTCAAAGCTTCCCGGTCTCAAGCCTTTTCTGCCTTAGGCGGTTGCATCGCCCTTGCTGGCTGCCAGTCTTTTTTCATGGCCGATGGTCTCGATCATGGCCGCAACCGCGTCTGCCGCCGCCTTCAGGACGCCGGCGTCGCGGGCGCGCACGACGATCTCCGTCGAAAAACGCTGCCCGTCATATTTGGGATAGGAGCCGATGCTGGTTTCGGGATGGGCTTTCTGGATGGCCGTCAGCGGCGTGCCGATATCGCCTTCGCCATAGGGCGACCGCACCGCCTGCGACATGACCTTCGCGCCGGTGCGCAGCGTCGGCATGACATTGTCCAGCATGGCCTGAAACACCTGCGGCACGCCGGCCATGACGTAAACATTGCCGATGACGAAGCCGGGGGCGACGGAAACGGGATTGGCGATGTGGGCGGCTCCTCTCGGCATGCGCGCCATGCGTTTGCGCGCCTCGGTGAATTCCATCTCGCGGACGCGATACATGTCACCCAGCAGGCGCAGCGCCTCGACATCGTGCTCGCAGGGCAGGCCGAACGCCGCAGAGACCGCATCCGCGGTGATGTCGTCATGGGTCGGGCCGATGCCGCCTGACGTGAAGACATAATCATAGCGGCCGCGCAGCGCGTTCAGCGCTTCCACGATCGCTTCCTCCTCGTCGGCGACGATGCGCACTTCCTTCAGGTCGATGCCGGACATGGTGAGGACATCCGCGAGGTGGCCGATATTCTTGTCCTTGGTGCGGCCCGAAAGCAGTTCGTCGCCAATGGCAAGCATGGCGGCGGTCACGACGGATTGGGCGGAGGAGGGATTGGACATGGTTGCACTCGTCATCTGTTTCACCCGACGTTAACGCCGCGCCAGCGCGAATGCAAAGCGGTTTTGAAGAAACGCAAAAGGGGGATTGGTTGACGATGGCTGCGAGCGTTCACTCATCGTGAACAGTGCGTATGCCAATCCCCGGCTGGCGGCAGATCGATCCGTCCGCTACCTTTTTGTCATACGCTTTTTACAGGTCAAAGCCGATGATCATTGAGTTTTTAAAGAAGCTTGTCGCCGGTACGCCGGAAACAGTTCCAGCAAAGGAAACGAAGAGAATGACGAAGGTTCTGGTACTTTATTACTCCTCTTACGGCCATATCGAGAAAATGGCCTATGCCGTTGCCGAGGGCGTGAAGTCCACCGGCGCGGAAGCCGTGGTGAAGCGCGTTCCCGAACTCGTTCCGGAAGAAGTTGCTAAGTCTTCCCATTTCAAGCTGGATCAGCCGGCCCCGGTGGCGACGGTGGACGAACTGGCGGATTACGACGCCATTATCGTCGGCGCCGGCACGCGTTTCGGCACGGTCGCCTCGCAGATGCGCAATTTCTGGGATCAGACCGGCGGCCTGTGGTTCAGCGGCAAGCTGGTCGGCAAGGTCGGTTCGGCCTTCACCTCTTCCGCCACCCAGCATGGCGGTCAGGAATCGACCATCCTCGGTTTCATTCCCACCTTCCTGCACCATGGCATGGCGGTCGTCGGTCTGCCCTATGCTTTCCAGGGCCAGATGGGCGTCGATGAAATCAAGGGCGGCTCGCCCTATGGCGCCTCCACCATCACCGATGGCGACGGCTCGCGCCAGCCTTCGGAAATCGAACTGGAAGCCGCTCGTTATCAGGGCGCGCATGTCGCCAAACTGGCCGCCAAGCTTTCCGCCTGATTGGATGATCTGTCCAAAAAAATGCGGCCCACAAGGCCGCATTTTTTAATGCCGGAACGTCACGTCGCCGGTACAGTCGAAGAAGAATTTTTGCCGTGGGTCAGATCGGTAGGTTGACCATGAAAAGGCAGCTTGCGACCACGAAGCCGAGCATCGAGATTTCGAGAAAACCGTTCAATCCGTCACGCATTCCAATCCTCCTCCTGTTGGATGAAAAGAGAACGGTCAGAGTTTATCGCGGTTCCATAACGAAAGAATGAAATTCAGGAAATTCTAATGTCCAGTCGCGCCGTCTTCCGGCGGAGAGGATTTTTCCGCTTCAGCCGGTGACGACGAAGGCCACCACGAGGTGGCCGAGAAGGCCGATCGCCAGGCAGGAGAGGAGAAAAATGAACAGGGCTTTTTTCATGTTTCCGGAAGCTTCCATCTGTTGCGATCCATCCAACGTCTTATTCTGAAAAGCTGACGCCGCAGGCGGCATTTTTAGTCGACGGCCGGCAGTCACTCCGCCGTCAGGCCTTGATATCGAGGCCGGCTTCGATTGCGGCTGCGATGAAGGCCTTGCGCGCATCCTCGGGCTTTTTCCTGCCGGCATCGACGGCGGCGCAGATCAGCAGCGCCTTGTCCAGCGCATCGCCGTCTTCAATCGGCCAATCCTCGATCAGCGCCCAGGAGGCCGCCTGCGTGGTGTCGATGCTCGTATAGTCGCCCGGCGTTTCGAACGCGATCAGGACGGGTTTTTGCCAGCGCGTATTCATCGCCTATCCATAGTGGTTGTTGCGCCCGGCTCTAAACCAAGCGGTCAGGATGCGCAATCCCGTTCCCGGACCGTTTCGCGCGGTTGCGGTGCGGTCAGTCGTCGCGCCCGAACAGCCATTCGCGGATGATGCGGCGGTCGATGAGTTCCAGCGAGCGGTCCGGCGCGATGCGGTAGGTTTCCACCGCCCGCGTGCTGCCGTCGATGCGGAATTCATGGGTGAAGGTACTGCCGATCGGCGATTTCGTCAGTTTGGTGCGCGGCTGGCCCCTGTAGATGATGCTGCCAGGGATGGGTTCGACATAGGGCGCGGGGCCGACATAGGCTGCCGGTCCGGCCGTGGTGCATCCGGCAAGCGCCAGTGTGAGCGCGATAGCGGCCGGCGATACGAGCGTTTTCATCCTGTCCTCCGAAGTGCGTCTGGGAAAACGATATCGAGGCGCGGCGGTTCCCGGCGGGCAGGGGGCCGGAGACGATTTCCCCGACTATTTGCTCTTCGGATTCTGAATGTCGCGCGCGACCCAGCGAAAGAAAAAGTAGACGAGGAGGCCGAAGATGAAAAGCGGGATGAGGTTCGCAAAACCGGACATATGATTCTCGTTTCTCCCTCCCGGTTCGGGGTCTAGCCGGAGTGAAACCGGCAAGGCAAGGGCAACGAGAACACAGTCGGTAAAATATCCGTGTGCCTGCAAAGGAGAATTCGAGAAGCGTGGGGAGGGGCGGGAGAGATCTGGCGCACTGCCAGTGATACCAGATCTCTCCGTCTCCCGCCAGTTTCAGGGTACGGGGGACTGGCGCTAATATGACGGACAACTGCCGATAGACATAGGCCGAGAAATTACCTCGAATAAATCGCTGCTTTGGTCGATCCCGGTGAAGGCCGGCCCGCCGCAGCCCTTCGGGGCTTTTTGCGGCGATATAATTAGCCAGAGAATTATTTCCCGAGACGGAGCAGGCAGGGCCGCATTTCCGAATTTTCGGTGTAACCCGTTGAAACGGAAGAGGACGCCTTTCCACCATTATGCTGCCGGCTATACAGGAAAGGGAACTTTTTGCGCGTTTCATCATTCAAACAGGCAGGACACATGCCAATAGTGGAGGGTTACACATGCTCGGCACCATCCTCGTCATCCTGCTCATTCTTTTCCTGATCGGCGCACTGCCAAGCTGGGGCTACCATAATTATGGTTATGGCCCGTCAGGCGGTCTCGGACTGGTTCTGGTCATCGTCCTGATCCTGGTTCTGCTTGGGCGGATTTGATCATACGAAAAGGGGCCGCGTCGCTCGCATGATGACAGGCGAGTTGAACTCAAGCGCCTGTGTGGCGCCGCTCAGTTCATACCGAAATTGGGTGTGATGTAAGATATGGAGGCCTCGCCCGGAATTGAACCGGGGTACAAGGATTTGCAGTCCTCTGCGTCACCACTCCGCCACGAGGCCTCAACCGCTCGTCGTCTTGAGCGATGGCGGGCATTTAGAACGAATCCATTTAGGGTGCAAGGCCCTAATTTCGAATGCGCTTGTTTTTTAGTTTCTGCGCACGAAGACAGATCGTTACGATAAAAAGTCTCCTTCATGGGCGTGATATCCTGTCGCTTTTTCCCACACATCCGGCTTAGCGCGCTTGAAAGCGTGCGCTTGGGCAATTATGAGATTATCCAAAGGCGAGGGTGAGCCCCTGCCGTTTTGAGCTTTTGGAGCCGAGGCTTCCCGACCGGCATCCGTGAAATTGAGGCGATACGATATGATGGATTTCGAAACCGCACGCGCCAATATGGTCGACAGCCAGTTGCGCACGACCGACGTGACGTCGCATTCCGTGCTGAAGGCGTTTTTGAGCGTGCCGCGCGAGGCATTCGTGCCGGCGGGCGTGCGGCAGATCGCCTATGTGGACGAGGACCTGCAGATCTGTCCCACCCGCGATGGCCGTCCGGCCCGTTATGTCATGAAGACCTCGCCGCTGGCGAAGCTGCTGCAGCTTTCGGCCGTGTCGAAGGAGGACGTGGTGCTGGAAGTGGGCGGCGGCGCAGGTTATGCGGCCGCCATCCTTTCGCAGCTTGCCGGTTCGGTGGTTTCGCTTGAAAGCGATGAGGCGCTGGCCGCACAGGCGACCGAGACGCTTGCCTCGCTCGGATATGACAATGTCGCCGTCGTGACCGGCGATCTCGAAAAGGGCTATGCAGGCGAAGCGCCCTATGACCTCGTTTTCATCAACGGCTCGGTGGAGGAAGTGCCGGCGGCACTGACCGACCAGCTGCGTGACGGCGGCCGTCTGGTTGTCGTCGTCGGATATGGCGGCGCCGCGAAGGCCACCGTCTATCGCCGCGATGGCAACAGCACATCGGCCGCCACTTTCTTCAATGCTTCGGTCAAGCCGCTGCCGGGTTTTGCCAAGGCGGCCGAATTCGTTTTCTGATCGGCAAACGATTATCTTCTTTTTTGATGCCGGGGTGGAGTTTCCGCCCCGGCGTTTTTATGTTCGGTTTGCCGGCGGAGCGCATCCTTTCGGGCCGTTCTCACAAAGCTGTGCATCATCACGAAACTTGTCGAATCAGTGATTTAGTTCCTCGCTATGCTGACCTAAACTAAGGGTGATTCGGGGTGTGCGTATTTCTGCCCCGCATGATCCTGCGACAGGGACGGCGAAATGCTCAAGCGCTTGGCCGGCCATGTTTCAGAGCATCGGTGTGACGATCGATTTCGGTTGTCGAAAACGCGATGTGAAAATTGAACAGGTCAAGGAGCGCTCATCCGGTGTCCGAGGGATGCGGCAAGGGCGTTCGAAGAGTGGAAACCGGGGATTGATATGGCTCAGCCAAGCGTAGCGCGTGAACCGTCCATGGAAGAGATTCTGGCGTCTATCCGCCGGATCATCGAAAGCAACGAGACCGGACCTGCCGGTGCGTTTTCCGGGCAGTTGCCGCCGGTCTATGACGACGAAGACGAGGCTGCGAGCGAAGCGGCCTTCGTGGCGGAGCCCATCAGCCCGCCGGCGCGCGTTCCCCCCGCCGCAAACCAGGCTTTTGGCGCACGGCCTGCGCAGGATTTCTCGCCGATTTCTGAAGGGCCCATGGCTGAACGGCAGGAAAGCTCTGCCGAGAAGACCATGTCCCTTGCCGATGTTGCTGCCCGTGTGCGTGCCGCCGCAGACCGTAACGCCGCCATGGGGCCGCAGGCTTTCGCCGCGCAGGCCCAGCGTGGCGCAGCCGAGACCGCGCCGTCGGCTGCTGCGCCGACCGTATCGCAGCCTTTGTCCGCGCCGTCTTCCGAACGCGCAGCACCGCAGCGCCCGACGGATGTTCGTCCGCTGATGGCGGCTGCGGCCGCCGCGAGCGTGAGCGAGCAGCCGGCATCCAGCGTGAACGAGCAGCCGGTATCTTTTGCCGCTGAGGATCGCGCTGCCGCTGCCGCCATCGAAAGCGCGCCTTCGGCCGAAAACCGCTTCGATCAGCTTTCGCTGCGCGGTGCCATCGAAACGCCGCTGACAGCGGAGCGTTTCGACATAGCGGTGCTGGAGCCTGCCGTTGAGAAACCGACATTCGATCTGGCCGAGCCACAGGCAAAAGACGAGGCGGGTGTTGAGGGCGGTCTGTCGCTCAATCTTCTTTCCGCCGCTGCCGGTGCGCAGATCGCCCGTTCGTTCAGCGAGCTTGCAGAGGTTTTCGACGGCGTCGAGCGGCGCTCGATCGAGGATATGGCCGCCGAAATGCTGCGCCCGATGCTGCAGGACTGGCTGGAGGACAATCTGCCGACACTCGTGGAGCGTCTGGTGCGCGAGGAAATCGAGCGCGTGGCGCGCGGTTCGCGCCGCTAAGTTCCGCTCCGGCCGCATGTGCGATTGCGGCGGATGCGACGAAACAGGGGCCGCTCCGGCATCGGGGCGGCTTTTTTGTTGAAGATGAAGGTGTTATGGGGTCATAGTCACCCGTGGGTCCGCTCAATGGTTGGCTCGTGGGCGGGTTTCTGTTGACTCTCTCCCGTCCATCCTTATTTAAAAAAATCCACACAAGAACTCTAAAATTCAGGTCAGGAAATGCTCGAAAAGACCTACGATTCCGCATCCGTCGAACCGAAGATCGCCAAAGCCTGGGACGAGGCTAACGCTTTTCGTGCCGGCGCCAACGCCAAGCCGGGCGCGGAAACCTTCACCATCGTCATCCCGCCGCCGAATGTGACCGGCTCCCTGCATATGGGCCACGCGCTCAATAACACGCTGCAGGATATTCTGGTCCGCTTCGAGCGCATGCGCGGCAAGGACGTGCTGTGGCAGCCGGGCATGGACCATGCCGGCATCGCCACGCAGATGGTCGTCGAGCGCAAGTTGATGGAACAGCAGCTTCCGGGCCGCCGCGAGATGGGCCGCGAGGCTTTCGTGGAGAAGGTCTGGGAATGGAAGGCCGAATCCGGCGGTCTGATCTTCAACCAGCTGAAACGTCTCGGCGCCTCCTGCGACTGGTCGCGTGAGCGCTTCACCATGGATGAGGGGCTTTCCGAGGCCGTTCTTGAGGTCTTCGTCACCCTTTACAAGCAGAACCTGATTTACAAGGACAAGCGCCTCGTCAACTGGGACCCGAAGCTGCAGACTGCGATTTCCGATATGGAGGTCGAACAGATCGAGGTGAAGGGCAACCTTTGGCACTTCCGTTATCCGCTGGAAAAGGGTGTAACCTATCAATACCCGGTCGCTTTCGACGAGGAGGGCAAGCCCACCGAGTTCGAAACGCGCGACTATATCGTCGTCGCCACGACGCGGCCCGAAACCATGCTCGGCGATACCGGCGTTGCGGTGAACCCGAAGGATGAACGTTACAAGGGCATCATCGGCAAGCATGTCATCCTGCCGATCGTCGGCCGCAAGATTCCGATCGTCGCCGATGACTATGCCGATCCGACGGCCGGCACGGGCGCAGTCAAGATCACGCCTGCGCATGACTTCAACGATTTCGAAGTCGGCAAGCGCTGCGGCCTGCGCGCCATCAACATCATGAATATCGACGGCACGATCTCCATCAAGGAGAACGAGGATTTCCTCGAAGGTCTCAGCCATCCCGCGGCGCTGCATGGCGCATGGGATCGTCTGGAAGGACAGGATCGCTTCTTCGCCCGCAAGGTTATCGTCGAAATCTTCGAGGAAGCCGGCCTGCTCGACAAGATCGAGCCGCACAAGCATGTCGTGCCGCACGGCGACCGTGGCGGCGTGCCGATCGAGCCGCGCCTGACCGACCAGTGGTGGGTGGACAACAAGACGCTCGCCCAGCCGGCGATTGCCTCGGTTCGCGAAGGCCGCACCAATTTCGTGCCGAAGAACTGGGAAAACACCTACTTCCAGTGGATGGAAAACATCCAGCCCTGGTGCATTTCGCGGCAATTGTGGTGGGGTCACCAGATCCCCGCATGGTATGGCCCGGACGGACAGGTCTTCGTCGAGAAGACCGAAGAAGAGGCGCTTCAGGCGGCCATCCAGCATTACATCGCCCATGAAGGTCCGTGGAAGGCCTGGGTCGAGGAGAAGCTTGAGAACTTCAAGCCGGGCGAAATCCTGACCCGCGACGAAGACGTGCTCGACACCTGGTTCTCGTCGGCGCTGTGGCCGTTCTCGACGCTTGGCTGGCCCGAGCAGACACCGGAACTGGCGCGCTATTATCCGACCAACGTGCTGGTGACCGGTTTCGACATCATCCCGTTCTGGGTGGTGCGGATGATGCAGATGGGCCTGCATTTCATGAAGGACGACGCCGGCAACCCGGTCGAGCCTTTCAGCACGGTCTATATCCACGCGCTGGTTCGCGACAAGAACGGCCAGAAGATGTCGAAGTCCAAGGGCAACGTCATCGATCCGCTGGAACTGATCGACGAATATGGTGCGGATGCGCTGCGTTTCACGCTCGCCATCATGGCGGCGCAGGGCCGTGACGTGAAGCTCGATCCGGCGCGTATTGCCGGTTATCGCAACTTCGGCACCAAGCTCTGGAATGCGACGCGTTTTGCCGAGATGAACGGCGTGAAGCGCGATCCGCATTTCCTGGCCGAAACCGCGTCGCTGACCATCAACCGCTGGATCCTGACCGAGCTTGCCAATACGGCGCGCGACGTGACGGCGGCGCTCGAGAACTTCCGTTTCAACGACGCCTCCGGCATTCTCTACCGTTTCGTCTGGAACCAGTTCTGCGACTGGTATCTGGAACTGCTGAAGCCCGTCTTCAGCGGCGAAGACGAAAAGGCCAAGAGGGAATCGCAGGCCTGCGCGGCCTATGTTCTGGACGAGATCTACAAGCTCCTGCATCCCTTCATGCCCTTCATGACGGAAGAGCTGTGGGCGCATACGGCGGGCGAGGGCGAGGAGCGGGATAATCTGCTTTGCCTGACCGACTGGCCGGTGCCGGAATTCCGCGACGATGCCGCGGCGGCCGAAATCAACTGGCTGATCGATCTCGTCTCCGGCATTCGCTCCGCGCGCGCCGAGATGAATGTGCCGCCGGGCGCCACCGCTTCGCTGGTGGTTGTCGGCGCCAATACCTCCACCGAAGCGCGGCTCGACCGCCACGCCGCCGCCATCCGGCGCCTGGCGCGGGCGGATGAAATCCGCGCCGCCGATGTCGCCCCGAAGGGCTCGGCGCAGATCATCGTCGGTGAGGCCACGGTCTGCCTGCCGCTCGGCAAGCTCATCGATCTGGCGGCCGAGGAAGCCCGTCTCGAAAAGGCGATCGGCAAGGTGGATGCGGAAATGGAACGCATCGACAAGAAGCTGTCGAACGAAAAATTCGTGGCCAATGCCGATCCGGAAGTGGTCGCCGCCGAGCGCGAGCGCAAGGCGGAGCTGGAAGTGCAGCTTGCAAGCCTGAGAACGGCGCTCACGCGGGTCAGCGAAGCGGGGTAATAGCTGCCTCCGGCTCTTTTATGAAAACAAAACGCCCCGTTCGAAACGGGGCGTTTTTGTTTCTATGTAACAATTCGTCTCGATTGATTGCTGCACTGCAATGGCGAATCATGGGCACCCGAAAGAGCGATTATTTCACGCCATGCCCGGCCAAAAATCTCCGAAACAGCCAAAAAATCCAACAAAAACGGCCTGATAAGCGCGTTTCCTCGGGAAACTTGCAAGTGTGGTTATTTGGCGACAATTCCCATCTCAAGTGGGAATTTGTTTCATTTTATGTCTGATTGCTTCAATTGGATTAGAAAAATAACCTAAAATGATTATTCAAGGGGATCGACATGAAATTCTTACGTAAAAAATGGAGAAGTGTCGCAGAACTGTGCCAGAGTGCGGCAGATTGTCATTTGCTGCGAAGCGCTTCACTCTTTTGATGATCACATTGCCTTGATTGGGGAGAGAGATGGCAAAAACTGCAATTTTTCGCGGCGCGGTATGTTTCGCAGTCAGCATCGCGGCGGTAACGCCCTCACTGGCTGGCGGCCTTGAGCGCGGCGGTTACAATATCGACCTGCTGTTCGATCCGTCCGATTATGTTCTCGACAGTTCTGCAACCTTCGTCGCGCCGCAGCGCAAGGTGGAAAATGCCCGGGACAATCCGCTGAAGAGCGGCCCGCTGCCTGCGGCCTGGTCAAGGAGCGCAGATGACTCTGAAAACTTCTGGTCGACCCGGATCGGCGCCAAGGCGGCAATCGGTGATTTCGGCGACTGCATGTTCGACTATTCGCAGCCCTGGGGCGCGCATCTCAATCCCGGTATCTGGCAGGGATCGAGCTACAATATCGAAACCAAGGTCAAGTCGCACAATTACGCCACCACCTGCCGGGTGAAGTTCGATCTTGGCAAAGGCGATTTCTCGATTATAGGCGGTGGTTTCTATCAGGAGCTCAGCGGTTATAAATACCGTCAGGTTCTCGGGCCGGCCGTTCTGGGCCTCAATCCGGCTTGGTCCAGCTTCAGCGGCGTTGGCAAACTTGAGATGGAAGGTGACGGTTGGGGCTGGCGCGCCGGCATGGCCTATGAGATTCCCGAGATCGCCTTCCGTGCTAGCCTCGTTTACAACAGCGCCGTCGATCACGACCTGACCGGTTTCGCCGACGTCAGGGCGATCCCGCAGACGCCGCCGTCCATTTCTCCGACTCTTGCGAAATACGGTGGCAAGCTCGTGCCGATCTACGGCTCTGTTTCCATGCCTGACAGTATCGAACTCAAGGTGCAATCCGGTATCGCGCCGGACTGGCTTGCTTTCGGTTCGGTGAAGTGGACGGACTGGAGCCAGATTCAGGTTATTCCTTTCTGCGCGGTCGGCACGTCGCCGTGCGTTCCGAGCGGAGCTGACACGCTCAACACGCTTGACCTGTTTTATCGCGACGGCTGGACGATTTCGGGTGGCGTCGGTCACAAGTTCAACGAACAGTGGAGCGGTGCTGTGAGCCTGACCTGGGATCGCGGTACGTCGACTGTCATCGGCACCCAGACCGACACCTGGACACTGGGCACGCAGATCGTCTACTCCCCGAACAAGAACATCGAGTTCAAGATTGCCGGTGCTCTCGGCCTCCTGACCTCCGGTAGCTCTTCCATCAATGGCGGACCGTGCGGTGCAGGCTTCACCTGCGGCAACGAGGCGGGCTACGATTTCGGTAACGATCTCGTCGCAGCCATCTCGACCGGCGTGAAGGTCAAGTTCTGACATCATCCTTCCGTAGATGCTAAAATAAAGGTCCGGTTTACCAACCGGGCCTTTTTTCATGCGCGACTATGATTCCTGCTCGATAAAATTTTCTAGCCCGAAAGTTTTGTGACGATTTGGCAACACTTTTCTGCAAGCGTGTGGTCGCGTTGGAATGTGAGCATATCTGTCCATTTCCCGCCACAAACAGGGTGCTTGGCTTATGTTTAGGGACGCGGGAATGGAAGAACATGCAGGCGTTTGATGTGGTGGTGCGCAAGGCCGGAAAGTGAAAACGGGTTTGGATTCAGGGTTTAAGCAAGTAATACGGGAATTTCATCCGGCTTTCTTGTTTGGCACTGACCGGTGGACGGTGAAATGCCGTTATATTGCCGGAAATTATGCCTATATCTGTCTCACTGGAAAATTAGGGCAATTGCCGCAAAAGACCACCGGTGGTGCGCTGGAAAGTGCTGCCGGAAAGACGCAGTGTGTTCGAAAAATCGCGACCCGGCGGGGTTCGGCTTTGCAGTATTCCGCAAGTATTGGCTATATGCCGGGAAGAGTGAGAGAAGTTCGCTGAAATGCTGAAATGTGAAGCCAACGTTTTAAAGCCGCTCCTCATGGGCATGTTGCTTGCGTCGCTCGCAATGCCTGCTGCGGCTTTTGACATCAATGCGGGCGTGACCAAGGAATCCGGCCCCTTCGACCTGTTCAAGTTCGGCTTCAAGGCCTACAAGAACGGCAACAAGGGCGAAGCCGTCGAGGCCTATCGCTACGCGGCTGAAAAGGGCCATACCGGCTCGCGCTGGGCGCTTGCCAATATGTATGCCTATGGCGATGGCGTCGCCAAGAACGACTTCGAAGCTTTCAAGATCTACAGCGAAATCGCCAATCAGGGCGTGGAGCCGGGTTCGGAGGATACCGGCTTTTTCGTCAATGCGCTGCTTTCCCTTGCCGATTATTACCGTCACGGCATTCCCGGCAGCCCGGTGAAGATGGACCTGTCGCAGGCCCGCCAGCTTTATTTCCAGGTTGCTTCCACCTTTGGCGTCGCTGAGGCGCAGTTCCGTCTGGCGGAGATGATTCTCGCCGGCGAGGGCGGCCGCGCCGATGTGCAGCAGGCCAAGAAGTGGCTCAACCAAGCCCGCAAGCACGGCCATGCCGGCGCCATGTCGATTTTCGGCAACCTGATCTTCCAGGAAGGCCAGACGACGCAGGGGCTGGCCTTCATGACGGCGGCGCTCGACAAGTGCACGGCGGCGGACTGCACCTGGATACAGAACCTGCAGGAACAGGCTTTTTCGCTCGCCGGTGAGAACGATCGCCGCGCCGCCATCGCCATGGCGCAGAACATGCAGTTCAACGATCCGGATTGAGAATTGGCCGGATTGAGAACGGGCCGGACTGAGAATGGCGATCGAGGCGGCTTCTTCCGTCTGATGGAAGCCGGTCAGCCGACCGTACTGAAATCGAAATAACCGCAGACCGGCACATGGTCGGACGGTTTTTCCCAGGCCCGCACATGTTTTTCGATGCTGACGGATTGCAGCCTGTCGGCAGCTTCGGCCGACAGCATCAGATGATCGATGCGGATGCCATTGTTTTTCGGCCATGCCCCGGCCTGATAATCCCAGAAGGAATAAAGTCCTGCTTCATCCGTCGTCGCACGCGCGGCATCGGTGAAACCCAGATTCTCCAGCCTGCGGAAGGCCGCACGTGTTTTCGGCAGGAACAGGGCGTCGCCCTCCCAGACACGGGGGTCGTGGCAATCGAAGGGTTCGGGAATGACGTTATAGTCGCCCGCAAGGATCAGCGGCTCCTCGAGCGCGAGGCGATCTTCGGCAAAATGCCGCAGCCGTTCCATCCAGGCAAGCTTATAGGGATATTTCACCGGATCGTCCGGCGGATTGCCGTTCGGCAGGTAAAGCGAGCAGACGCGGATCGCGCCGCCATCGACTGAAAACACGCCCTCGATGAAACGCGCCTGTTCATCGGCATCGTCACCCGGCAGGCCGCGATTGACCTCGTCGGGCTTGACCTTCGAGAGCAGGGCGACACCGTTGAAGCCCTTCTGGCCATGGGTCTCGACGTGATAGCCGAGCGCCTCCAGCTCCAGCCGGGGAAAACCTTCGTCGACCGATTTGATTTCCTGAAGACAGACGATATCGGGCGATGAATCCTTCAGCCACTGGCAGAGGTTTTCGATACGCGCCTTGACGCCATTGATGTTCCAGGTGGCAATCTTCATCGGAGTTTCCCTTTTGCGAGGGTACTTTTACCCGATGCAAAAGCGATTGCCACCGTTTTTGGAAAACGGCCCTGTGGATGTGGTGGAAAGAAGCAAGAATGGCGGGGTCGCTGTGTTTTTCCTCCCTCATTCCTGTGCTTGTCACAGGAATCCAGCCAGCCCAAGTCTTTGGGCTGAAAGGACTCTTCCCGCCGCGCAGACGCGCGTCGACTGGCAACTGTATTGGCGGATATTATTCTCAGGGTGTCCTGAATGTGGTTTTATCCCTGAGCATGGCGTTTGCGATGACGAGCAGTTTGCGGGCGATGG
>NZ_JBNWCL010000030.1:0-26696 GCF_053522445.1 Agrobacterium sp. 22-221-1 | reverse complement strand
TGTAATACGCGCCGAAGGGACCAGGAATAAGCCCAACGACCGAACCGATGTTCAGAATCCGTCCAGCACCCTGCTGACGCATGATCGGAAGGACTGCGTTCGTCACCCGCACGACGCCCAGAAAGTTGGTGTCGAACAGCGCGCGAACCTGCTCGATCGAACTTTCCTCCGCGGCCCCGGATACGGCGTAGCCGGCATTGTTGACGAGTAGGTCGATGCGGCCGAGTTCCACATGTGCCAGAGCCACGGCGGCGGCAACGGAAGCGTCCGAGGTCACGTCGCAAGCGATCATTCTGATGCCATCGCGGATCTCGCCGGGTGCCGCCTTGCGGCTTGTGCCGATCACCCGGTAGCCCGCGCGGCTAAGCGCCAATGCCGCCGCCTTGCCGATACCGCTGGAGGCGCCGGTCACGAATGCAGTCTTCTGTTCTTTTGATGCAACGGTCGCCATAGCGTTCTTCTCGATCTGGCGCGCGACATCCGGCCGCGCTGCTTTTGATTGTCAGGGATTGGTGATGATGATCGGCATCACAGGGGCCGCACCGAAATGAGACCCCTGATCGCTCAAATGCCCGAAGTGTCGGTAAAGCGCGGATAGTCGGTATAACCCGCAGCACCTCCGCCGTAGATCGTCGTCGGATTGATCTCAGCCAGCGGCGCGCCGCTTTGCAGTCGCTCCACGAGATCCGGATTGGCAATGAAGGGACGACCGAAGGCGATGAGATCCGCCTTGTCATCGGCCAGATGCGAAGTCGCAAGGTCGAGATCATAGCCATTGTTGGCGATATACGTCTTGCTGAAGCGGCCGCGCAGCGATCCGTAATCGAAGGGTGCGACGTCGCGCGGCCCACCGGTGGCACCTTCAACGACATGAATGTAGGCGATGCCGAGCGCATCGAGCTGATCGACGATATAGTTGTATTGCGTCTGGGGATCGCTGGAGGAGATACCGTTGGCGGGTGAGACTGGCGAAATCCGGATGCCGGTGCGCTCAGCGCCGATTTCCTGCGCCACCGCAGCGGTGACTTCGAGCATCAGGCGCGCGCGGTTTTCGACGGAACCGCCATAGGCATCGGTGCGGACATTGGCGCCGTCCTTTGCGAACTGCTCCAGCAGATAGCCATTGGCCCCGTGAACCTCGACGCCATCGAAGCCCGCCTCGATGGCATTGGCTGCGGCCTTGCGGAAATCGCTGACGATGCCGGGAAGCTCATCAAGCTCAAGGGCACGCGGCTCCGATACGTCGGCGAAACCGTTGTTCACGAACGTTTTGGTCCCGGCACGGATCGCCGAGGGTGCGGCCGGTGCGTCACCGCCAAGAAGATCAACATGGCTGATGCGACCGACATGCCAGAGCTGAACGAAGATCCGTCCGCCCTTGGCATGAACCGCGTCGGTAACCTTGCGCCAGCCCTCAATCTGCTCAGGCGTGTAGAGGCCGGGCGTATCCTGGTAGCCTTGGGCCTGCCTGGAAACCTGCGTCGCTTCGGTGATAATCAGTCCGGCGCTTGCGCGCTGGGCATAATATTCCGTGGCGAGATCGCTCGGCACGAGGCCCGCTGCGGCGCGATTGCGCGTGAGAGGCGCCATAACGACGCGGTTTGCAAGGGTGATGCCGCCGAGAGCGTAGGGTTCGAAAAGTGTCTTGTCGATCATGATTTACCTATATTGTTGCCGCAGAAACGGCCATCTATCGGGATGGGCGCACGCGCTTTAGGCAGGGTTACGGTAACGTTCGCCAGGCAGTGCATTACCGAAGTTGGCCATCATGGTCTTGCGGGCGAGGTCGAATGCGTCCCACTGGCCGGCGTCGGGAAGCGGCGGGATAGTAACCGGCTCACGGCGGTCGAACCCGACCAAGGCCGCATCGACCAGATCGCCCACTTCCATCACGTTGTTCATTTTGCTGACGTCAGCGCCGACATGGTCCCATATTTCGGTCCGGGTCGTGGCAGGAAGAACGGCCTGGATGTAGACACCCTTCGGCCCAAGTTCTTGCGCAAGTCCCTGTGACAGGAAAAGAACGAAAGCCTTGGTCGCGCCGTAGACCGTCATGCCGAATTCCGGGGCAAGGCCAACGACCGAACCGATATTGACGATCGCACCCTCACCGGCCTCGGCAAGACGCGGAGCGATGGCCCTGGCAAGCCGGACAAGTGCGGTCGCGTTGAGCGCAACGAGCTTGGTCATGTCATCGATGCTCTGATCGATGAAGGTCCCGCCGATCGCCGTTCCGGCATTGTTGACGAGAATGCCGATGCGCGCATCGTCACGCAGCCTAGTCTCGACCTTGGCGAGATCCGTCGCCTGGGTGATATCCGCCTGGAGGGTAACGACCGTCACACCGGTTTCCTGGCGCAGACGGCTCGCAAGCGTCTCCATACGCACCACGTCTCGGGCGACCAGCACCAGATCGTGTCCGCGGCGCGCAAAGCGTTCGGCATAGGTTGCGCCAATGCCCGTGGAGGCGCCGGTGATCAGGACTGTAGGAATTTGGCTCATTGGATTGCTCTTTTCTCTAACTGACCTTATATTCATGACGATCATCATGATTGAGTTAAATATGATGACCATCATGTAAATGTCAACAGCCGTCGTGGAGAATTTTGAAATGAAGGTCAGCCGAGAACAGATGGCGGAAAACCGACGCCGAATTCTGGATGTCGCCAGCCGGTTGTTTAAGGACAAGGGGTTCGAGGCTGTAAGCGTCGCGGAGGTCATGAAAGCAGCCGGCATGACCCATGGCGGCTTTTACGGCCACTTCACCTCAAAAGACGATCTGGTGGCGCAGACCCTTGCGCACGCCCTCGGCGCAGACAGTTTTGAAGGTGGCGGGTTCAGCGATTTCGTCCGCTCCTATCTGGCGCCGCGTCACCGGGATAATCCCGGTAATGGATGCCCGACGGCAGGCCTGGCGGCTGCCATTCGTCACCAGACGCCCGCGGCGAAAGCCGTCATGGCCGAGGGACTGCGCTCCCAAGTCGCACGTATTGAGCAGGCGCTTCCGGACGGGGGTTCGGCCGGTGCCCGCCGCGCGGCGATCGGGAGCTGGGCGGCCATGATCGGAGCCGTCATCCTCGCTAGGGCAGTTGACGATCCTGACTTGTCTGACGAGGTTCTTGAGCAGACGCGCGCTTGGATCGACGCAAATGTCGGCTAGGAGCATCAGAGAAGTGCGCATTTCAAGTGCCTGATCTACGTCTGCTTCGAGGAAACGATCGAATTTGACGTGACGACCGACATGGGGGCGCGAAGCGGTAACTATTCCGCTCTTACGCCCTAAGCGGGAGGCCAGCGGAGTGCTGCATAGAGGCTTGAGGCGCAACATAAGAGAGATGGCGGTTCACTATGTCGTCGGGGAAGACCTCCAGGCATCATCACCTGCGATGATCAGGACGCGGTGTAGTTGCCCTCAAACCGTTGAGGAACAGGCTTTTGTGTGACGATCCAGAAAATCACCCGCTGGCCTGAAAGAAGATCGCCAGATGTGCTAAAGCTTGAAGTTCTTCCGGTTGTACGCGTGCTGGAAGCCCATTTTTCTGAGGTTGTCATAGGAGATATTGAGCTTGCCAGCCGAGGGTACTTCTGTTTCGACGACGAACGTCAAAACGCCCTGTGCGATACCGTAGTCGGTGCGAGCCTGGATGAGCGCCTTTTGAACGCCCCGGTTCCGAAACTCGGGGACTGTGGTACCGCCACCGAGCCACGCATATGAACCCGAGACGTACATGGCGCCGGTGCCGATAGGCGTTTCATCATCAAGAGCGAAAAAACACGACCAGCCCTCTTTACCCACAATGGCGGACCAGAGGGCGGTCAGGCTTGGCGGGAAGTTGAAACCCTTGCACATCATCGATCCGAAGAGCAGGGCTTCGTCGCCTTGAACTTTTCGGGTGCGCTCACTGACCGGCGCATCGAGGTTGCTAAAAGGCGCGCTGCGGGTAAGCTTTGCCCATCCGGGACTGTGCTCGGGCAGCCCCTTGGTCTGGATCCAGTTTCTCACCTCGTCCGAGACAGCGTCCACATTCAATTGCAGGAAGCGGTTCCCCGCCTTTGCTCGCATCCAATGATATGCTTTGTCCAGATCTTCGACAGAGCCCAGCCCCAGAACACGATTTAGGCCGATCGCCGGTGCGCTTGGCAACGAGATCGCGCATCCGCCGTTGATGACAAGGCATCCGAAATCCTCCTCAGCCCGGAGATGTTCGGGTGAAAGCCTGTGCAGGCTGACGAAGGCATCGGCCTCAATGGCGTCTTCGTGCATTGGGAAAATGCGTTCTGAAAACCGAGGATCCAAGACAGGCTCCTGAGCCGCTGCCGTTGAGGGCAAAGAGAGACTGGCTGTGCTCGACTAAAAACCGAGGTCGCTGAGACCGGGGTAATCATCTGGCCTGCGGCCAAGCGGCCAGCGGAAGCTGCGGTCGGCGGCCGGAATAGGCCGGTCGTTAATGCTGGCATAGCGCCTTTGCATCAGGCCACGATCGTCGAACTCCCAGTTCTCGTTCCCGAACGATCGGAACCAGTTGCCACTGTCGTCATGCCACTCGTAGGCAAATCTGACGGCGATCCGATTGCCGCCGAACGCCCAGAGTTCCTTGATCAATCGGTAATCCAGCTCTCGCCGCCATTTTGCCGAAAGAAACGCAAGGATTGCTCCCCGTCCAGTCACAAATTCAGCGCGGTTTCGCCATTGGCTGTCTACGCTGTAAGCCAAAGCGACCCTGGCAGGGTCGCGGCTGTTCCAGCCGTCCTCGGCAAGCCTGACTTTCTGGGTTGCGCTCTCGAATGTAAAACGGGGAAGAGGTGATCGTTCAGCTTCGATCATGGTTCGGGGCTCTCCAGACGCGCGCGCAAGGTGGCGTTCTCGGTTTCCAGTCGCTGCAGCCGCTCACGAAGAGGAGCGACCGCCTGTTCAATCTGTTGCTCGGTGTAGCGTGGAATGATGTGCTGCGGGCAGTTCCAATCGAACGCCTCGAGCCGGAGCTTGAAAATCCGCTCAGCCCTTCCTTTGTACGTCGGGTCGGACACCAGTTCCGTGAGTTCCTGGTCAGCGTCAAGCGCAAGTCGCTCCACATAGGCATAGATTTTGAGCCGAGCCCGCCGCACATAATCCATCAGGAACAGACAGGCCCGATCGTTGGCCGCAAAATTGCCGGCGCTGATGTACTGACGGTTGCCCCGGTAGTCGGCGAAGGCCATTGTTCGCTGATCTATGACCTTGAGGAAGCCGACATTCCCTCCACGATGCTGAACGTATGGCCAACCCGTTTCGGAGACCGATGCCATGTAGAAGCTGTCACATGAGGCAATGAAGGCGATCTCGTCTTCGGTGAAGGTGTCTGAAGGGCGGCTGTCACTGCCCAGCCAAATCTGCTCTACGCCCATCTCAGCCTGGGCGGCCCTGACGCTAGGCGTCACAGCGACCTCAAGGAAATGATATGGCATGCCTAATCTCCTTGCTCAGCCAGGCTTTCATGGGCATCCCCCGTGCGAGCCTGGATCTACCCATTTGGCCAGCCGAATTCTGGGCTTGGCAATCTCTGCCTTCAAGGTCGCCAAGTGCGGAAGTCAGTCCTGCAAGGCCCAGTCTGCGACTTCCCAACGCATCTGCCCGCGATCGGAGACGACACGGCCGAGCCCAGGGAACGGCATGTGCGTGGCGGCGATGAGCGCTCCCTCCGATGCGGCACGCGGAAGGAAGCGATCGCGCATGGCCTTCGCAGCGGCACGGTCCTGCTCGAACAGGAAGAACACATCTGTCGCGGCCGGGTGCACGACCGGAAAAATCATGTCCGAAACCATGATCAGGCTCTTGCCGCCATCTTCGATCCGCACGCCGATATGGCCGGGCGTATGGCCGGTCAGATCGACGATCGAAACGCCCGGCGCGATTTCCCGCTCTCCGTCGATCGCCTGGAGCCTGGGATATAGCCGCACGACCTCCTCTGCCATTCTGAAGCTGGTCTGTAGAAAGTCAGGCGCTCCGTTGCGTTTGGCCGGATCGGTCCAATGGGTGACATCGCGACGATCGATGTAAAGCTCGGCTTCCGGGTATTGGTTCTTGCCTCCCAGGACCAGCCCGCCCATGTGGTCCTGGTGCATATGCGTCACGATGACAGCGTCGATCTGGCTGGGCTTCAGACCGAGCGCAGCGAGTGCCTGAGGTAATTGTCCGGTCTGTCCGATCGAGCCTGCCGCACCAGCATCGATCAGGATGCGGCGCTCCCCATCCTCGACGAGATACTGATTGAAGAGGAACCGAACTCCACTCGGCCGGGCGGTAAACTGTGCGCTTGCCGCCTTTTCGACCTCGGGCGCCGAGCGTCCCGGAAAGTAGTCATAGGGCATGTCTGCATACCCGTCCGTCAGCGCCGTCACGGTGAACCGTCCGATGCGGATCTGTGCGAGCGGGGTCACCGTAGCAGGTGCGCTTGCCGCCTCCCGCGTCGCCGCATGGACAGAGGAGGAACTTATCAGGCTGCCGCCGAAAAGGCTCCCCGCGATGAGGCCGATCGGCAGGGTGCCGAAGGCGCGACGTGAAAGTTGAGGCATGGGAGTTCCTCCGGATCGATCGACGATGTTGGTAGTGTTGGCAAATGCGTAGGTATGGCTGCTGCGGTCGGAACAGGCGCTTCAACCTGGGCCGGGATGGGCGGCCACTTGGGCTAACCCACTCGGTTTTATTGTGAATAGACCGGTTCAAGCCTGCTCTCAATTGCGATCTAGGTCACATAGAACTAGACCAAGGCAGTGCGAAAATAGACCTTCGTCTATCAATCTCGCCTAACGCGGCGTCGCGAAACCGCGTAACCTGAAGCAGGGCGGTTGCGCCGCGCATACCGGTGAGGGACAAAGTTGGACAAGCACAAGGAAGCCGATGCGATCATCGATTTGATCCCAGCAATGGCATGGTCGGCTACGTCCGACGGCATGCTCGACTTCGCCAGTCAGCACTTTCTCGAATATGTCGGCTTGCCACTCGCAGAGATAGCCGGGGAGAATTTCTATCGGCTGTTCCACCCGGCCGACACCACCCGCCTGGCCTTCGAGTGGCGGAGCATCATGGCTGCCAAGACGGGAAGGGAAGTCGAGGGTCGGCTCAGGCGCGCGGACGGCGAATACCGCTGGTGCTCCCTCCGGCAAAAACCTCGGCTGGATTCTGAGGGAAACGTTGCCAAATGGTACGGGGTCGTTCTCGATATAGAAGATCGCAAACGAGCTGAAGATGCGCTCAGGGAGACGAAGTCTGCGCTTGCGGCAAGCGAAGAGAACCTCAGGCTCATCATCAATTCGCTTCCGGTGCTCGTGTGGTCAGCGCGCCCGGACGGGAGCGCCGATTTCGTCAACCAGAGTTGGTTGGACTATGCCGGGCGGCCTGCCGACCAGATCCTCGAATGGGGTTTTCTGGATCTCTATCATCCCGACGATATTCCCGAGATGGTGGAAATCTGGAAGCGCGACCTCGAATGTTCAGATCATACCCGGTTGAAAGGACGCATTCGGGGTGCTGATGGGCAGTACCGCTGGTTCTATTTCTCAGGCCGAAAGCTGACGGATGCGAATGGCGTCGTGCGCTGGTTCGGTGTCAATATCGACATCGAGAATCTGCAGCGGGCCGAGATCGCTCTAAAAGAGAGTGAGGCGGCGCTAAGGGAGAGCGAACAAAAACTCAAGCTCATCATCAACACGATCCCTGCCATGGCATGGTCATGTACGCCCGACGGGCAGCTCGAATACTGGAACCAGCATCTCACCAACTTCGTCGGACTGCCTTTCGAGGAGATTGTCGGCTTCGGCTTCTATCGCATGTTTCATCCCGATGACGTCGAACGGATGCGTGAGAGTTGGGAAGAGGTTGTCGCGACGAAACAACCTAAGCCAGTAGACGCCCGTATCAGACGGTTCGACGGCCAATACAGGTGGTTCAACCTGCAGCAAAGCCCCCTGCTCGATCCGGAAGGAAATGTGGTCCGATGGTACGGCGTCGTTGTCGACATCGAGGATCGCAAACAGGCGGAAGAGTCTCTTCGCCAGAGCCAGAGCCACCTTGCGCACGTTACACGGTTGACGACCATCGGCGAGCTGGCGGTTTCCATTGCGCACGAGATCAATCAGCCGCTCATGGCGATCGTGACGAATGCCGGAACCTGCCTCCGCTGGCTTAAGGACGGACATACAGATCTGGAACAGGCTCGTCTGGCCGCGGAACGCATCGTGCATGATGGCCACCGCGCCGGCGAGATCGTCGCCAGCATACGCGGGATGGCCCGGAGATCGCCGGTGCGGATGGAAAGGATCGACTTCAAGCGGGCGCTACGTGATGTGCTTTTTCTTCTTCGGGAAGAGTTGCAATCGCGAGGTTTGCAGATCGTCATGGACCTCACGCCAGAACCCGTCGATATCTTGGGCGACCGCACCCAGTTACAGCAGGTTCTTCTCAATCTGATCATGAACAGCGCTGAAGCAACACCTCGTGGCGCCGAAGCGGTCATGACAGTCAGTTGTAGGCAAGGTCCAGAGGGCGAAGTCGAGGTTAGTGTTTCCGACACAGGTTGTGGCATACCGCCGGAACAGCTCGAGCAGGTATTTGAGCCATTCTATACGACGAAATCTGACGGGATAGGGATGGGTCTTTCTATCTGCCGCTCCATTGTTGAAGCTCACGGCGGGCGGATCTGGGCCACAACCAATCATCCTCGCGGAAGCTCATTCACCTTCACGCTCTCGAATTCCAAGGACGCAGCCGTTGATCGATGACAGGAAGAACAGGCAACCCACTGTCATCGTCATAGATGACGATCAAAGCGTGCGCGAAGCCCTAAAGGGCCTCTTCGAGTCCGTCGGGCTCGCCGCTGAGGTACACGGCTCGATTAAGGATTTCATAGCTGCAGACGATCCCGAAAAGGCCGGTTGCATCGTCCTCGACATCCGCCTTCCCGGTCAGAGCGGACTGGAGTTTCAGGAGGTTTTGGCGAAGAGCGATCTTCCCCGGTCCGTAGTCTTGATCAGCGCCCATGTCGATGTGCCCATGGCGGTGCGGGCGATGAAGGCGGGTGCCATTGACGTTCTCAGTAAGCCGGTCCGTGAGCAGGATCTGCTAGACGCCGTCAACCGCGCAATCGCCAATGACGCCGCTCGCCGCGATGAAAAAGCAGCGAAAGCTGCCACCCAAGCACGGTATATGACGCTGACTGAACGCGAGCGACAGATTTTGACATTGGTGATCGCCGGTAAACTGAACAAGCAGATTGCAGCAGAGCTGCAGCTTGCAGAGCCAACGGTGAAGCTACACAGAGGCCACATGATGCGAAAGATGAAGGCAACATCAGTCGCCCACCTTGTCAAACTCGCTGGTGACCTGTTGTAGGTGAAATCGACGGCCGCTGGCTCGCCAGGTGCTGTCATTTTCGCGAGCGACTGCCACATATATGATTTCCTTTGGCGCGAAGGCGACAGGGCTCCTTTCCAAGACGATGTCTGCTTCCAGGCAGGGGCAACGACTTGCCTTATGACAGTTAAGCGGGCGCGTTGCCGACGTTCAACCGCCGCGCGCCAAAGGACACGCCAAACCGCACCATCAGGAAATGTCGCGCGCGCTGACACGCAATTCCACGGAATTGCCATCAAATAACACGAAATGATTAATCCGGCAGTAATACTTTAGCCTCGCTTTTCCGTAAATATATTCACTTATAGCGAGTTGTTTACACCGATTCTATTGTGGTATCTTCTCAGTCAAAATAAGTGTGAGGCGGCATCAATGTCATCACCTGTCAGCGTACCTGTATCCGTCGCGTTTGTGGACGATCACCCTATTCTTCTTGAAGGGCTTGTAAGTCTTTACTCGAACAAAAAAGATCTCAAAATTGTTGGTCAGGGCCACAACGCTGTAGATGCAATCAAAATCACTGAACAGCTTTCGCCTGACGTCATCGTCGTTGATCTCAGCATGCCCGGCGACTCGATGGCGGCGATTGAGGTGATTGTTCAGACAATGCCGGGAACCAAGGTCGTAATCTTCACGGCGACCTCCAGTATCGAGACAGCGATCAAAGCTCTCAATTGTGGCGTTTCCGGTTACGTACTTAAAGGAAGCAGTTCAACAGACCTTCACGACGCAATTATTGCCGCGCACAACGGCGAGACATATATGACGCCAGGCTTCGCAACGAGGGTCATCATGTCGATGAAAGCGGCAGAGGCGAGACAGAAAGCTATACAGCAGAAGCGCTTAAGCGTTCGCGAAGAACAGATTGTCTCCTACCTCATGAGAGGGCAGACAAATCGTGAAATAGCCAGAAGTCTCGACATAAGCGAAAAAACGGTCAAACATTACATGACGATCCTGATGCAGAAGCTCGACGTACGAAATCGTGTCGAGGCCGTTCTCGCCGCACAAAAAATCGGTGGGCCACGCGATCTCTTCAACTAGGATGACGCCCAAAATTTCCACAGCCTCTGCGCCAGACGGCCGCTAGATCATCTCGTCCGACGAAAGCTGATTGATGGGCAAAACTGCGACAATGATTGTTCCCGCCGCGCGCCTGAATATCCGCATTTTCCCGCCAAATGACCTTACACGTCGCTTCTGACTGGTCAAACCAAGTTTCACTCGGGCTGCCGCATTTTGATCTGGACGCACAACACGCTCCCCCACATCAGCCACCACGATAATGAGTTTGTTATCGTGGATGCGGTATCGTACCCTCTGCCTGTTATTGGCCGCGTGTCGGAATGCATTCATCAACCCTTCCTGAATAAAGCGATAGACACAGACATTCAGGTGGGGTTGGTACATCTCGTGCGGTATCAGGCCGTCCATCTCAACGGGAAACGCTGTGAGATCCCTGTAGCGTGCCACGGCGAGCTTTATTGTTTCACTTAAGCTGAGTTCGTCAAGTTCAGGCAATGAGAGGCCGGCGGAGATTTTGCGCAGATCCGCAAGAACGCCTGAGACGAAATTCAACAGCTTTTCAAGATCAGGGTTGACCTTCCTTCCGCTTAAGCGCTGCTCTGCAATCATATCGCTCAGGCGAAGACTTATAAGGGTGAGAACCTGCACTGGGCCATCATGCAGATCGTTGCCAATCTGGTCGAGTATCTTCTCATTCAGCTTGCCGGCTTCGAGTCTGGCATAGTCTGCTGCTTTCCTCAGCTTGTCGTTTTGCTCCCACAGATCCAGGGCGTTCAGGAGGTTCGCCTCGATCGCTCGCTTTTGACGGGCAATCAGCCGGCTTGCTGTTAGTGCCATGAGATACAACAATCCAAGCATTGGCAAAGCCACGCCGGCCACAATCAGGAATGTTCCGCGCCGCGCAGAGCGAAGCTCAGCGATCAAATAATTCGGTTCTTCGTAAAACTCTCCAACGAGAATGACCTTGCCATTCCGGTCACGAAGAAGGGGCGCGTAGACCTCTAACAGAAGGTTCTGCTTTTCCTCGCCGGTATAAACATGTTTCTCCACCTCCGTACGGGATACAACGATCTCACCTGACAAGGCCGACCTCAACTCATCGAACACTCTTGGATGGTCGATTTTTTGATCGTTTGTCGCATAGAATATACTGCCATCGGCCCGCCAAAGTTTGATCGTGCGAACGTGCTGACCGATAGGCCCTGTGCCGAGCAGGTTTTCGAGGTGCGAGACCAGGACAGGGTCAATCGTGTCCTTGTGGAGATCAGCCTCCTTGATAAGGGGAGAAACAAAGGTTTCGAGATAAAGAGCTCCAACCCCGCCAGCTCCAGCGAGCATGGCGCGTTCAACCCGATCGGCAGCCCAGAACGTAAGGCACGACATCAACACAATCACGATCGGTGACATCAGGATCATGAATTGTGTCGAAAGATGCAGATCCCGGAACCAGTCTGTCAAACGTCGCAAGGACGATCTCCATTTTCCAGGAGATCCACTATGCGATTTTGCTTCTTCACCAGTATCGTCAGACAGCGAATGTCTCATGTCCCAACCTGCTGATGTTCGATGCACAAACCTCGTCGAACTCGCATTCATGAGAGACCGAAAGGTCCCGGATTTAAGCTTCGACAAGATTCAGGCAGGCATACTCTGCTACGATTATATAATTATTTCAGCAATTTAACTTAAAATTCGGAATTTCGCAAGATCACGTCACCCTTGGGCTGAGGACCACCAGACCAAGGTCCGATGAACTGTTGGGACCAATGGGCCTGAAAGAACTGGACCATGTGAAGTGTTCTTACGCAAGCGTTTCATGCAACCTGAGATCATGAAGGCTAGGGGAATCTCCCTCCGAGCGAATGGAGGAGATTGTGATTGTGCCTGGTGGCCAATCGGAAACATTCAAAGCCTCCATCCAATGTAACGGCGTTTTAGCGCTTAAGCGCTTCGGAGGGGAAAATGGCTGCTTTTACACTCAACCAGGCTGATCTGGCGTTTGTGCTTCACCAGATCAAGGTCGCGGAAGTCCACGCCTCAGGCGTTCCGCTCACTGAAATCCGCCTCAACCCTGATGGAACGGTGATTTCCGACCGGTCACAATACGATGCAGTTACAGGTCTCTACCTTGGCAACCCGGCAACGCCTCGCGCCATTCCCGACCCGCATGTGCCGGTCGGTCTTCGTACCGTTGATGGCACCTACAACAACATCGTGGCAGGCCGCGAACTCTGGGGGGCCGCCGATCAGGCCATGCCGCGTGCGCTTGATCCGAATTTCCGCAACGATGCCGATGGCGACACGATGTCGCTTGGAGGCCCCGCCGTGGTGACGAACACCGATTACAGCGTCGTCGGCACGCCTTCCCCATCAAATGGCGGTCATACAGGCAACGTCGCGGACGCAGACCCGCGCATCATCTCGAACCTGATTTCCGACATGAGCATCAACAACCCGGCTGCTGTATCAGCCTGGTTCAACAATCCTCTGGCGGTAGCGGCATGGGAAGAGGCCAACCCCGGCATGGTGCCCGTGGCACCCGGACAACCTCTTGGCACTAACGGTGTGTACCTCACCAATGCCGACCTTGCTTCAATCCCGAACATTGCACCTGACGAAGGCCTCTCGGCCCCGTTCAATGCGTGGATGACATTTTTTGGCCAGTTCTTCGACCATGGTCTTGACCTGATCAGCAAGGGCAACAACGGCTCGGTATTCATCCCGCTACAGGGCGACGATCCATTGGTGCTCGGCGCTGACGGGCTTCCTGGAACAGCCGACGACTTGCCCCCAAGCTTGCGCTTCATGGTTATCACCAGAGCAGACCCTGTTGATGGCCCCGGTGCAGACGGTGTACTTGGAACGGCTGATGACACACATCACGAAGCCCGCAACACCACAACTCCGTTCGTGGACCAAAACCAGACCTACACCTCACATCCATCCCATCAGGTTTTCCTGCGTGAATACGCAACAATCGGAGGCGTCACTGTCGCGACAGGTCGTTTGCTTGATGGCCCGCCCCCAGCCGGTTCTCCCGCCGGAACACATGGTGGCCTTCCAACATGGGTAGACATCAAGGCCAACGCCCTGCAATTCCTCGGCATCCAGTTAAGTGATGCTGACGTCGTCAACCTGCCTCTGATCCGCACCGACCAATACGGCAATTTCATTCCCCATCCTTTGACGGGCTATGCGCAGGTTGTAACGGGTATCGGTGCAGACGGTATTCCAAACACTGCCGACGATGCCGTCGTTTCAGGTACACCCTCGGCACCTGTCAACACATTCGCGTCGCTGGCGCTGCGCACCGGCCATGCCTTCCTGGACGACATCGCGCACAACGCCAACCCCTTCAACAGCCAAACGGGTGCGTTGAAAACTGCGGACGCAGATGATGTTGTCAACAGTGGGCCTCTTGCATCCGGTGTCTATGACAACGAGTTGCTGGAGCGTCATTTCATTACGGGTGATGGACGCGGTAACGAGAACATCGGACTGACTGCTGTTCATCACATTTTCCACTCCGAGCACAATCGTCAGGTCGATTCCCAGAAACTGACGATCCTGCAAAGCGGCGATGTCGCCTTCATCAACGAATGGCTGGCAACGGATATCAGCGGCCTTCCAGCCGGCTTTGAAAACCTTCCGGCGATTGATCAGCTCGCTTATGCGCAAGGACTGAACTGGGACGGCGAGCGCATGTTCCAGGCAGCCCGGTTCGCCACAGAAATGCAGTATCAGCACCTTGTCTTCGAAGAGTTCGCACGCAAGATTCAGCCAGCGATTGACGTCTTTGTTTTCAATTCGGTAACGGATGTCAATTCGTCAATCTTTGCCGAGTTTGCCCATACGGTCTATCGCTTCGGGCACTCCATGCTGACCGACGGGATGCCACGCGTTTTCCTGAACGCCGATGGTACGGAAACGGCAGCGACCGAGCCTGAGCTGAACCTCATCGAGGCCTTCCTCAATCCTGTGGCATTTGCTCTCAACAGCACCATCAGTGCCGATCAGGCAGCCGGAGCCATCGTACGTGGCATGGTCGTCGAGCACGGCAATGAAATCGACGAATTCATCGTCAGTTCCCTGCGCAACAACCTGCTTGGCCTGCCGCTGGATCTCGGTGCGATCAACATCGCTCGCGGTCGCGATACGGGCGTGCCTTCACTCAACGACGCCCGTGCACAACTTTATGCGGCAAGCGGCTCCACCTTCCTCAAACCCTATGACAACTGGGTTGATTTTGCCGCCAATCTGAAAAACTCGGCATCCGTCATCAACTTCATCGCGGCCTATGGCACACACGGGACGATCACCGGCGAAGCCACGCTGGCCGGTAAACGGGCTGCCGCAACAGCCCTTGTCATGGGTGGCGACGACGCCCCCCTCGACCGCGTTGCCTATCTGACCGGTACCGGGACATGGGCAGGCGTGGAAACTGGCCTCAACCTCGTCGATCTCTGGATCGGTGGTCTTGCGGAAAAGAAGATGCCGTTCGGCGGCATGCTGGGCTCCACATTTAATGCCATCTTCGAAATGCAGCTCGAAAACCTGCAGGACGGCGACAGGTTCTACTATCTGACCCGCACACAGGGCCAAAACTTTCTGAATATGCTGGAGCAGAATTCGTTCGCCAAGATGATCATGGCGAACACCGATATCGCACAGCCCGGCGCTGACGGAATTCGAGGCACCGGGGACGACGTGATCGCCCGCCACCTCGGCGTCGACGTCTTCGCCGATTACGACTTCGTCCTCGAGATCAACACGGCGAACCAGGTAGGGGACGATCCTGTCGGGGACGATCCGATCATGGCGGCACTGGGTCTCGGTAAAGTCCAGCGCGATGATCTGACCACTGCCGACGTCGACGAAAGCATCGCCGATACCAGCACGGATCAAAGCGGCACCACAGGACACTATCTACGGTTCACGGGCGGCGAACATGTGGTCGTCGGCGGCACCGTCGGCAACGACTCCATCATTACCGATTTCGGCGATGATGGTATCTGGGGCGATGCAGGTGACGATCGGATCGAGAGCGGCGCCGGCGTCGATCTCGTGAATGGCGGAGCAGGCAACGATATCATCACCGACTCGGGCGATACCGGCGACTTTATGAAGGGAGATGAAGGCGATGACGTGATCGCCAATTCGAACGGCATGGATATCGTCATGGGCGGAACCGGTAAGGATGTCGTCTTTGTCGGCGTCGACGACACGGAAGTTTTCGGTGGCGACGGCGACGACTTTATTCTTGGCGGCGACGGCGTCGATCTTCTCATGGGCAATGAAGGCGACGACTGGATGGAGGCGGGCGGCGGCTTCGACACGACAGCCGGCGACAACTCCGAGCTCTTCTTCAATTCGTCTATCGTCGGTCACGATGTCATGTTTGCCGGGAATGAAGAACACGATTTCGACGCGGAATCCGGCGACGACATTATGGTCCAGGGCGAAAGCGTCATGCGCAATGAGGGCATGTTCGGCTTCGACTGGGCAATCTTCAAGGATGTGGAGATGAACGCCTACGCTGATATGCGTATCCCGATTTTCACCACAGAACAGGAAGATATCCTTCGCAACCGTTTCGACAAAACAGAAGCACTTTCCGGCTGGAATTACAATGACACCTTGCTTGGCGACGACCGGGTCTTTGGTGACTTGGCGCCTGGCGATACGGTTGCCACGACAGAGGGCATCTTCTTCAAGGATGGTTTGACGCAGGCAGGCGTAGATCGCATTGAGGGCCTGCGCGCGCTTCTTGGCAACCTCATCGCAGCGGCTCCGGCTGATGTTGATCCCGAAACGATCACTGCCTTCGACCGGGGCAACATTCTCCTCGGTGGAGCAGGAAGTGACTCGCTGCGGGGCAATGGTGGAGATGACTTCCTCGATGGCGACGCATGGCTCAACGTTCGTATTCGCATCACGCCTGTCGACGCCGAAAACTCGGACGGTAATCAGATTGCAACGGTGGACAGCCTGAAACATGTCTTTACCGAAGATGAGAATCCAGCCTGGGCTGGAAAGTCGCTCTTTGAGTTGATGATCTCCCGTACCATCGTGCCAAGCCAATTGCATATCGTGCGAGAGATTGTCTCATCGACAACACCCCTCGCCGGTACTGATACCGCAGAGTTCAACGATGTTCGTGCAAACTACACGATTGTCAGAAATGTTGACGGCAGTTTCACGGTCACCCATAACACCGTCAGCAATGTTGTGGATCCGTTGACCGAACGAAATCTCGTGTCGGACGGTGTAGATACCCTGCGGAACATTGAAGCCGCGCGATTTTCCGACGGCGTCGAGGTCGCCCTTGTGAACAGGGCGGCGACCGGTGCACCGGTTATTAGCGACACATCGCCCACCGAGACACAGACATTGACTGCGGATACCTCCGGAATCGCCGATGAAAACGGCCTTGGAACATTCAGTTTCCAATGGCAGACATCGACCAACGGCACGACCTGGGCAAATGTTGGGGCTAACTCGGCAAACTTTACTCCCCAGCAGCCTCAGGTTGGCCAACAGGTGCGCGTGGTCGTCAGCTTCACCGATGGGTTCGGCTCTGCTGAGCAAGTCGTTTCTCCGGCTACCGAAGTGGTCGGCGACGTCATTAGCGCCAGCAACGTCGGCACCGTCATCACTGGTACCGCAGGCGCGGATATCATTACCGGAAACCGCGGGAATGACACGATCAACGCCTTGGGCGCTGACGACGTTATTAACTGGAGCGCGAGCCTCCTGGGGCTGTTACCCGATGGTCGGGACAGCGTGAACGGCGGCGCTGAGGGCCTCGACGGAGACTCTTTTGTTGTCAACGGCTCCGCACTTGCCGAGACCTATCGTGTCTATACCCGCGCAGCAGCAGTCAGCGCAGGAATGACAGGGATCGCCACGGCAACGGAAATCGTCATTACGCGCAATGGCACCACCAACGGCGCGATTATTGCAGAGCTGACCGACATCGAGGAAATCGTCATCAACACCGGGGCGGGAAACGATACAGTCTTGGCAATCGGCGACTTTTCTCCGACCAATCTCAGCTTCAACACGATCACCATCAATGGTGGAGCGGACGACGAGACTGTCAACATTTCCGGGTTGATGTCAGCACATCGTATCCTGTTCCGCAGCAATGGCGGTGACGATACGATCGTTGGAACCCTGCGCCCGCAAGACGTGGTCGAACTGGCACCAGGCCAGCAGCTTTCCAGCTATACTCTCGTCGATAATGGCAACGGGACGAAATCCTTCTCAAATGGGGCTCATTCGATAACCTTTACCGGTAGCGTCGTGCCCCAGTTCCAGGAAGCCACTTCGGACGAGGACGGTGATGATATTTCCGGTCACTTCGAATACACTCCGAGTGACCTCGCTGGCATCAAGGCGCTCGTAAATGGCCTATCACCGGACGGTTCCGACGACCCTGTTCCAACGGGTGTCCGCACCCTGTCCGGTCATGGTAACAACGCTGCAGATCCCGAGGCAGGCGCTGTGGATACGCCATTCATCCGCATCACCCAATCTCACTACGGGGAACCGGACGACTTTGGAAATTCCGCGATCAATCCGATTTTTGCCGGACTCGATCCCCGCAACATCAGCAATATTCTAGGGGCACAGGAAGCAAGCCTTCCAAAGGCCGATGCCAACATCTTCTTCATGGCGTTCGGGCAGTACTTCGACCACGGCCTTGATTTTCTCGGCAAAGGTGGAAATGGCACGATCCAGATCGGCGCGGCTGGCAACGGCGCCCCCGGCTCTGGCAATCCGGCTGACCTGACGCGCGCAACCGTCGCCTATTATGACGATGGCGTTCCACAGCACATAAACAAGACATCGCCTTTCGTCGATCAGAACCAGGCTTACGGCTCCAATGATCTAGTTGGCCAGTTCCTGCGCGAGGGCGATGGATCGGGCGGTCTCGGGTCACGTCTGCTTCAGGGCGGTGCGGATCCATCCAACCCCAACTTCAAGCTGATGCCGACGCTGCGTGATCTCATCCTGCATCACTGGGAGAACGACACCGTTTTCCACTCGCCCACTCTCGCAGGCGGTCAGGTGAGCTTCCGCTCCTACTTTCCGGGTCTCGTAGCGGCAGGCGTCGTCAACGAAGCCATGGTTTCCGGGCTTGCTTCGGACTTCATGGGTAGCACGCACGCACTGCTTCTCGACACCAACCCTTATATCAGCCTGCTCGATCACTACGTGGCAGGCGATGGCCGGGCAAACGAGAACTTTGCCCTTACTTCAATGCACACCATCTGGGCCCGAAACCACAATTTTCATGTGGCAGGCCTTGAGGCGGCCGGTTTTGATGGAACAGCCGAGGAACTGTTCCAGGCCGCCAAGATGATCAATGAAGCCGAATATCAGCGTGTTGTCTTCACTGAGTTTGCGGACAAGCTGATCGGCGGGATCAGGGGAGATGGGGATCATGGTTTTTCGGAATACAATCCGAATGCCACGGCTGCGATCAGTCATGAATTCGCCGCGGCTGTCTACCGGGTCGGCCACTCGCTGATCGGCCAGACCATGACGGTGCTTGACGCAGATGGAAACCCCACCCAGGTAGCATTGTTCGATGCCTTCCTGAACCCCACCAATGATCCATCTGCCTTCAAGCTGCCGCTCAGCACACTTGCGCAGTTCGGATACGTGCCGCAGGAAGGCTACGAGCAACTTGGTGTGAGTGCGATCCTTGGAGGTATCGCGACACAACCCGCTGAAGCAGTCGATTTCAACATTGTCGATGCCGTGCGAAACGACCTCGTCCGTATCAACGCGGACCTGTTTGCCTTCAATGTTGCCCGAGGCTGGGACGTCGGACTTGGAACGCTCAATCAGGTTCGCATGGACCTCGCAGCATCCACCGACCCTTATGTTGCAGAAGCGCTGGGTTATGCAGGAGCAATGACGGCCTACACATCCTGGGACGACTTCCAGAGCCGCAACGGCCTTTCCGATACCGTAATCACCCAGTTCCGGCAGGCTTATCCGGACCTCGTTCTGGAAGCCGGCGAAATCGCAGCTTTTCGCGAAATCAATCCTGATATCGAGATTGTAATGCAATCCAATGGGACTGGTGTGGTCAAGGGGATCGACCGTGTCGATCTTTGGGTCGGAGGACTTGCCGAGAAACACATCAATGGCGGCATGGTCGGACAAACATTCTGGGTCGTATTGCAGGAGCAGTTCGATCGCCTGCAGGAAGCTGACCGCTTCTACTACACAGAGCGTTTCGACGATTTCGATTTCTATGAAAACTTCATCGACGGTCAGGAGTTTGCCGACATCATCGCCCGGAACACCGGCCTGACCAATCTTGAAGAAGATATCTTCTCGCCACGCGTCGAAGACAACGAGGAGGAAAACAACGACGACGATGATGACGACGATGATGACGATGATGACGACGGCAACGGCGACGACGAAGAGGACGGTGATGATGGCAACGGCGAGGAGGGCGATGATGACAGCTGCTCGCACGAAGACGACGATGACGACGGACCGATTGTCTCGATCCCGATCGCAGCCGTTGCACTGATCGGTACAGCGTCTGGTGAAGTGCTCGCCGGCCAGGGCGGCGACGATACGATCCTCGCGGGCGGCGGTTCTGACATCCTTTCCGGGGAAGCAGGGTCCGACATTCTGAGGGGCGAAGACGGTGACGACGTCATAGTTGCAGCTGCGGACAACGATGTTGCGAGCGGTGGCAGCGGCGACGACGAACTGCATGGCGGCGCCGGCCACGATGTGCTCTTCGGAAATAGCGGGGCGGATCTTCTCTTCGGAGATTCCGGCAACGACACCATCGAAGGTGGTGCGGGTGACGACCAGGCCTGGGGTGGCGACGGGGACGATATCGTTCTTGCAACAGCCGGCGACGGCAATGACCGGTATTGGGGCGATGGCGGCAAGGATACGCTCGATTACTCCGTCTCCACGTCAAATCTGACCGTAAATCTAGGCACGGGCCTTATGGGACACGGCACCGTCATTAGCGCAACGACAGGAAACGACGCGTTCTACAGCTTCGAGAACTTCGTGGGCGGCTCCGGCCATGATGTGATCACTGCTTCGAATGCGGCGAACGTGATGGATGGCGGTCTTGGCAACGACACCTTCCGGTTCACAACGACAAGTGCAGCCAATGGCGACTCAATCTACGGTTTCCAGCCTGGCGACAAGATCGACTTCGCGGCAATCGACGCCAACACGGGTGCTTCGGGCAAGCAGACCTTTACGATCAACAGTCCAGCATCGCTGACTGCGACGGGGGGAATTGCAATTACGCACGAAGTTCGTGACGGAGAGGACTTCACGGTCATTCGTGGTCATACCGATGCAGACGGGAATGCTGACTTCGAACTGGCCGTTTCCGGAAAGCACCACCTGACCAACAGTGACTTCTCCGGGGTTTCCTGAGCAACCGCGAACGAACGGAGGCAGCGCCTCCCGTTAGCTTCAAAATCCCAACGCCGGTGAGTACTGGCACCGGCGTTGCAAGTGAAATGGGATGTCTTGGGTCAACGCGATCACTCCGGACATGCCGCGGACTTAACGCCGAATCTCGGCAAAGTTTCCAGGGGGACTTTCAGATGAGTGGCACCTGCAACAAAAAAGAAAGCCAGATAAATGGCATGGGTGGCTTGATGATGTTCGTCTTTGGTCTGTCCGGCATCATCAATATTCTGGCCCTGACCGGCGCCTTCTACATGCTCCAGATCTATGATCGTGCGCTGACCAGCGGAAGCGTGTCGACGCTTGTCGCGTTGTCAGGCCTTGCAATCGGCCTTTATCTTTTCCAAGGGCTGTTCGATATTCTGCGCTCACAGATTCTGGTTCGGCTTGGCGCGAGACTCGATACACAACTGGCCCCGCTGGCCCACAAAGTCGTCATCGATATGCCGCGCTATGGTTATTCCACGTCTGAAGCGACGGAGCGTGGCCGCGATGTCGATACGATCCGCGGATTCCTGGCAAGCCCCGGCCTGATTGCGCTTTTCGATTTGCCCTGGATGCCCATCTACCTGGTGTTCGTTTGGCTCTTGCACCCAATGCTTGGCATGTTGACCGTTGGCGGGGCCGTTGTGCTTGGCCTTTTGACGCTTTGCACGGAACTTCTGACACGGCGTCACGCCAAAGAGATGCTGAAATCAACTGTACTGCGAAATGCAGTCATCGATTCCAACGCTCGAAACAGCGATATCATGCACTCAATGGGCATTGCCGATCGTGCTGTGAGCCGTTTCGAGCGTGCCAACCGACGTCACCTGGATACGCAAACCAGGACCTCCGATATCTCCGGAACGTTCTCAGGCCTGTCCAAGGTTCTGCGGATGATGTTACAGTCAGCGATTCTCGGTCTTGGCGCCTACCTTACAATCAAGGGGGAATTGTCGGCCGGCTCCATTATTGCCTCTTCGATCGTGACCGCACGCGCCCTCGCACCGGTGGATCAAGCGATCGCGCAATGGAAGGGAATGGTTTCGGCCCGGCGCAGTCATGCTCGTCTTAAGGAAACACTGGCCGTTCTGGACGACAAGACCGGACTTTTGAATCTTCCTGCGCCGAAGGAAACTCTCACGGTTGAAGGTATTACGACGGTCGCGCCACACAGCGGCGCAGTCCTGTTGAGTGACGTAAGCTTCGAGCTGAAGGCTGGCCAGGCGCTCGCCCTGATCGGTCCGAGCGGCGGCGGGAAGACGACCCTTGCCCGATCCATTCTCGGCATCTGGCCGACACTACGCGGTTCAGTGCGTATCGACGGCGCGGATCTCAAGCAATGGCCTTCAAGCTTCTTCTGCGAACATGTCGGCTACCTGCCACAGGATGTCTGCTTGATGGACGGAACAATCGCCGAGAATATTTCACGTTTTGCCGAAACACCGGAGGCACATACGATTCTACAGGCTGCAAGGGCGGCAGGCATCCACGATATGATCGTTCGTCTGCCGAACGGCTACCAAACAGACCTGGGACCAAATGGCATGTCACTTTCGGCTGGTCAGCGCCAGCGCATTGGCCTTGCGCGGGCATTGTATGGCAGCCCGTTCCTGGTGGTACTGGACGAGCCCAACTCCAACCTTGACGCCGAAGGTGAAGAGGCACTGATGAAAGCGATTGCCGCAGTTCGCTGTCGCGGCGGGATCGTGGTGGTTGTCGCCCACCGCCCAAGCGCCCTGCAATCCGTTGACATGGTCGGCGTTGTCCAGAGCGGAAAACTCGTGGCGTTCGGTCCGAAGGACGAAATTGTGAAAGGGCCACAACCGCAACTGCTTCGTTCGGAACACACACGCATGCAGGCATCGTCCGGCAATACTCTGGCAGCAGAATAGACTTGTTCCTTTGCAACGCTCAGAAGCAACAGGAGGAGAACAGACAATGGAAGATAAACTTGTTCTGGGACTGCCTGACGTGGCAGCCTCCATAGCGCCAAAAAACCGCTTTGAACTTCACGACAAACCGGTCCCGCGCTACTGGAGCATAGTGAACCCGGCCGTCGCTCTTGCCGCGATCGGCGCTTTTTTTGGAAAGCTCCGTTCCGAAACGCAAGTAGACGGACCAAATGCCCCGCGTGCCCCCCTTGTTCAAGGTCCAGTGGCCGAAACGGAAACGCGTTCGAACGAGGCTTCTACGAACATCGACATTATTGAAGAGGTCGCCGCGTATCTCCGCCAGGTCGCCGAGGAAGCCGGCAATGCCGAACGCAAGGTAAGGTTTTTGGCTGAAACCACTACGTTTCCCTCCTCCTTCCATGCAAGGGCCGACCTGAACCTTGATAATCACTCCTTTCGGTCGCTACTGCAGTCACTGTCCGCAAACGACAACCATCGGATCAACGGATATTTCGCACCCTTGACACCACTCGGCGTGCTTGGCAACGAGACTCCGATCATCTGGCACGCGAAAGACCAGCGGAGCGAAAACGCCAGTGAGCCCGAAGCGCCTCGTGCAGATCCAGATGAAAATCCGAGAGACCATGACGGACCGGCCGCCGGGGAAAGCACTCCTCCGGCAGGCAACGCACGTCCAAATCGATTGCCGGTTGTGGCTGGACGGGTGTTTCTTGGAAGCGGCCTGATGAACCTTTCAGCGCTCATCCTTCTCGACAACCTGGCGTCGGCCGCAACCGACGCAGATGACGACACTTTGTCAGTTCGAAACCTTCAGGTTTCTTCCGGCATCATACAGACCTATGGCGAGGGTATCTGGCTCTACACGCCCGACCGCGGGTACATCGGCGAAGTCACCTTCTCCTATAGCGTCAGCGACGGAATTGGTTCTGTGTCGGCGACGGCAATGCTGGACCTCGTTAAAGCAGCGCCGCATCCAGTCGAAGGTACCGATAAGGATGACATCTTGTTGGGTACGCCCGGAGATGACGTGATAGCGGCACTTGACGGAAATGACTTCGTCTACGGTCGCGAGAGCAACGACGTTATTTACGGTGGCAACGGCGACGACACCCTGATGGGGGGCAGTGGAAACGACACGATCTATGGCGAGGGCGGCCACGACCGGATTTCCGGTGGCGGGGGTGACGACGTCATCTTTGGTGGTGTGGGCAATGACGAAATGTATGGCGAGGAAGGTGACGACGTCGTGGCGGGCGGTGATGGTGATGACATGGCCAGTGGCGGAGCCGGCAACGATCATCTGTTCGGAGACGAAGGCGACGATACCCTTTCCGGCGATGCGGGCGATGACTTGCTCGACGGAGGTAATGGCAATGACATGTTTTCGAGTGGTCTTGGGCACGACGCGGTAATTGCAGGCGCCGGCAACGACATCATCGTCATCGGTCCCGGAGCCGAGGAGGCGCGAGCAGCAGCGCAGCTTCCCGCCGTCAACGACGGTGACGACACATATTCAGGCGGTGACGGTTTCGACACTTACGATGCGTCCTCTGCTTCAAAGGCTGTCGAAATTGACCTTGCAGCCAAAACTGCATCGGGTTCGCAGATTGGGACAGACCACATCGACGGATTTGAAGCAGCTATTGGCGGCAGTGGAAACGACACGTTGAACGGCAATGACGAGGATAATCTCTTGGTTGGAGGAGCTGGCGACGATCACGTTACTGCCGGCAAAGGCAACGATACCGTCAGTGGTGACGCTGGCGATGACACTGTGGTCGTTCTCTTCACAAGCAGTGGATCAGACGATGGCAATGATCAGTATTCCGGTGGTGATGGCATAGATACCTACGACGTTTCTGCGACAATCACAGCAGTTATTATCGATCTCGAAGAAGGAACGGCTACAGGCGTCGAAATCGGGACTGATCAACTGGAGGGCTTCGAAGCCGCCATTGCAGGGCTCGGCAACGACGTGCTGGTAGCCAATTCGGACATTAATTTCCTGACCGGCGGCGCAGGCAACGACGTCTTCATTTTCCGCTCGGTGGAGGCCGTCTTAAACGATGGCCAAGGAAGGGACAAAATTCTCGACTTCCAGATCGGCGATCGGATTGATTTGTCTGATCTCGCAGATGAAATCGGTGGGCTGATGTTCGACCGAATCATGGGTGAGATCAATGACCAACAGGATGTCCGGCGCATCCGACTCTACAGCGAGTTTGCGGACGGCGAGACTGCCGTCGTTCGCGCCGTCATTGATCTTGCGGGAGAACAGGACGATCTCGAGTTGCTGATCTACAGCCACCAGGCGTTGACTGAAGATGATTTCATTCTCGCGGCTCGTGATGACGACGCAGGCCTGGCAAGGACTTAACTAGAATAAGGCGAAAAGCCACATAAGGGAGCTTAGGGACATGATGCGCGAACAAAAAAATACAAGAAAACAATTCACGCCAGAAGCACAATCCTTCGGCATCGCGCCACGCATCGTCGTGTCAGGCATTCTGGCGGGTCTCCTCGTGTTCGGAGTCGGCGGATGGGCGGTTCAGGCCAAACTTGCCGGTGCGGTTGTCGCACAGGGCCAGCTTGTCGTGCCAGATCAGGTCAAAACCATTCAGCACCGTGACGGGGGGATTGTCGCTGACATTCCCGTGGCCAATGGAGACACAGTTAAGGCTGGTGACGTGCTTCTGCGCTTTGATGAAACTCAGACTCGAGTAGAATTGACCATCATCCGAAGCCAGCTATCGCAGTTGCGAGCGATGAAAATCCGGCTGGAGGCGGAACGTGACGGTAAGGACACCATTTCATTTTCTGACGGCTCTATCGTCCCCGAGCTTGCGCGTAACGAAACGAAGCTGTTTCAGGAAAACCGCCGCATGATCCTGAACCAGAAACAGCAACTGGAAATGCAAATATCCCAACTCGAAGACCAGATTGATGGACTGATTTCGCAGCGGAAAGCAAACGACGTTGAAAAGAAGATAATTACCGAAGAGATCGGCGTCAGCGAGAGGCTCGCCAAAGGCGGATTAATCAAGTTATCGGAATTTCGCGAGCTCCAGAAGCAGGTAGCCCGCATCGATGGGACCAGCGGCGAAGTGGCAGCCCGTGTGGCCGAGGCTGAAGGAGAGATCAGCGAGTTGCGCATCAAGCTTCTCTCCATTGACCAGACAACACGATCCGAAACTCAAAAAGAGATTGTCACAATCGAATCCAAGCTCGCCGAACTGGGGGAGCGCGAAATCGCCGCATATGACCGTCTTTCACGCATGGAAGTTCGTGCTCCCGTCGATGGGTTTGTCTATGATCTGCAGATACATACGATCAACGGCGTTATAGGCGCAGGCGCAACTATAATGTCGGTCGTTCCCAAGACTGATGACATGAAGGTCGAATTCCGGATCGCGCCGGCAGATATCGATCGAGTAGCACCAGGACAGGCCGCCAGAATGAGACTGACCGCATTTAACAGCGCAACGACTCCAGAGGTTTTCGGAATTGTCGAATTCGTCGCAGCAGCAACCGTGATAGATAAGACGAACGGTCAACCCTATTATTTGGCGACAGTTGATATGATTGACCAACAGGAAGTCATTAGAGATCTCAAGCTTATGCCGGGCATGCCAATTGAGGTTTTCGTCCACACGGCTGAGCGCTCAGCTTGGTCTTACCTAACGAAGCCATTTACAGATCAGGTAATGAAAGCATTTCGTGAGGAGTAGTATGTTCCCTTGAGCACCAGCAATTGTGAAGCTCACAGCTGTGAGCGAGAGTGAGTATCAGTCGTAAATTGGTAGGTGGGATGACCTTGCCCCCAAGTTTTATCCAGTTTTGAGTTCGCTCCAGCGGTTTTGGGTTGCTGTATTCGGGGCGGTAGCGGCGGGGTGCGGTGCGGAGCCATT
>NZ_JBNWCL010000029.1:0-35445 GCF_053522445.1 Agrobacterium sp. 22-221-1 | reverse complement strand
TGGCTCCGCACCGCACCCCGCCGCTACCGCCCCGAATACAGCAACCCAAAACCGCTGGAGCGAACTCAAAACTGGATAAAACTTGGGGGCAAGGTCAGTTTGTTTGTTGTTGATGTTCATGTGTTGGCAAGCGCCTTCTGAAGCGCTGCCAGTTTTTTCTCTAAGGTGAAGCCCGCCCCATAACCGGCAGTCATTCCACCGTTGTGTCCGATGATCGCCTTAAGCAAGCTGTCTTCGACCCCGTCTACGTCTCTCAAGCGGTCTACCAGTCGGTGTCTGAACGAGTATGTGGTCTTGCCCGGAGCGACTGACTGGAGGATCTTGTTCGCTGCCGATGAAAGAGCTTCAGAGCCATTAGGGCGGCAGTAGCGAGGAAATCCGGTTGGATGGCGCTTGGCAGCTTCCAAAGCAATCCCAACTAGCGGAATCTCGCGATGACGAGCGCCACCCGTTTTCAGTCGCTTTCGATTTTCGTTCACGTCGATGCGAATGAACGGGACTGGAGCATCAAGAACAATATCGCTGCCGGAGAGCAGGCAAATTTCCTTCGCATGAGCGCCGGTATTCTGTGCGATCTGAAGGATTGCTACCAACTGGTCATTGGCATCCGATTGTTCAAGTCGTTTGGTAACAGCCGCAATTTCCGTTTCAGTGAACGGCTTGCGGGTAGATTTGTCGCCATCATAATCGATGCTGGCATTTGCGAATGGATTTATCCGATCAGGGAAATCCGCCTGAAACGCCTTGCGGATCATCGCAGATAAGAAGAGTAACTTCTTTTTCGCAGTCTCGCTCTTTATCTCTCCAGCCTTAACCCGTTTTCCAAGTGCGATGGCATAGTCGAAAGCGTGCTTGGGTTTGATTTGGAGAACGTCCATATCGCCCATGATGGCTTTGAAATCTGCAACCGGATTTGCATACCGGTTCCATTTCTTGTCCCGCGCCCGATCATCAAGGTCGAGCCATTTGGCATCTGCTAGTTCCTTGTACCGAGTTAGCATCTCATCGAGGCTCAATTGCTCAGGTATCGCTCCGCCCATAACGATTACCTGTGCGTCAGTAGGACTCTTGATTGCCTGTAAAGTCGATATTGCGTCCAGCAAAGTTGTGAGAAGTTCGGGCGTGGCTTGCTGCTTCAATTTAGCGGCAGTAACGTAATCGCTTCCCAAAGCCTCTGCGGCTTCCCGAGCCTTGACGAGATTCAGATCGTCCACCGCAAGACCGAGGGAATCCAAACGAGCGTGGTATTCGCTGATATGTTTTCCCGACAGGATGTGAGCAACATCCCGATTCGATGTTTTAAGGCTCTTCCAGATTTCCTTGCCCAACCGGCTCTGATGCATGCGCGGCACACATATCCGTAGATAATAGGTTTTGCCTCTAAGCATGAGGTTGCAATTCTTCTCCATGTTATGTTTCCTTTCAAATATGTGCAAAGAAGCCACTTCAATTTGAAGCAACATCAAAATTGATTTCAAAATGTTTCGGATTTATCCGTGAATTAAGCGCCGTTTTTTCGAGCGATTATTCAGATTGCTATAAATTTACTTATATATCGCGATAAGTCAACACAGAAATGCAAAATTATAGCAATAAAATCTCAAAACAAGACCAAATCAGGAATATGTTTTCAAAACAAGTCGGATTAGTTACTTGATAATGCGATATTATTCGTGATCGTTTGGATGGCGTTTGGCTCAACGCAAACGGAAACTTCGCTCTTTGCTACAGCGAGTTCGTAGCAAAGTTCGTAGCAAACTGGTAAAAAAGCCCAATTTTCAGGTCTAAGTGATTGATTTCGCTGCATGTTGATGGCGCGCCGCACCGGGTGAAGATGAGAACTATGTCTACGCTATAGCCCTCTAATTCCCTCCAAAATAGGTTGACTGAAAGCATTTGATGGGATCGCCGCTGCTCAATTTGGTTCTCCACCGCGCGGATGACGTCCAGCCATTCACGATGCTTGCAATCGGCTACAGGCTGTCAGTCACTAACGGAACGGCGGGCGCGGCATGCGCCACGCCTTGGTGCGATCTGTTTCTGCGCGTTGCATGTGCCTTCCATACGCTTCCTGCTGAAGCAGGCGGTAACAGCACGTCAATGTAACCTATTGAAATTATGGCGCGCCGGAAGAGATGAAAATGGGCACCATTATATCAGTGAGATCTCTCTATAATTTCATAGGCTTTGAAATATGCAGAGCCACCCCTGCCTCCTCTCCCGCGTTAAGTTCGAGTAGCGCCCATTGCTCTGCTTGAATGAACTGCCGCGGCGGCAGAATAATCCAGCCGTCATCGTCACCGGTTGCAACGAAATCGCCGGTCGCGACACAAAGCGCCGACAACGCGCAGATAAATGCCGCCCGGTCATCGTGATTGACGATGCCGCTCAGGTTCTGTGTCAATTGCCGGCCCGGCAGACAGTGTTCGACAAGCGTGTGCAAGATGCCGGTCGTCGCGAGGTGCTGGAAAAAGATATCGGATCGATCGCCTCGACGGGCCGCAAGGCGTACCGGGTCCTTGATCATCATACCAAGAAACGAACTCGGAAACGCCTCTACCAGCGCCTTGTCATCTATCGGTACGGCGTGTTGCGCCCGTTGCAGATCGGAATTTCTGACGAGATGACGAACGCATTCGTTGGCGTGGTGGTTCAGCAACTTGCCGACAGGCGCGCTGGATTGCCCAGGTTTACCGATCAAAGGACGTAAGCGGCGCGTCAGCATCCGCTCCGCTGTCCGATAGCGGCCAATGATTTCGAAGCCTCGCCGAATCGGGCCATCGAAAGCCGCTGCGACTATCGGCCGACCGCCTACGACTTGCGCGAGGAAGTTTTCACGTTCCGGTTCCACTGCACGGAACCGCATGATTTCCCAAGAGATGGCGGCGCTCGTCCAGTCAAGTCGACATACCGCACTTGATCGCCGTGTTGTAGAACACCCCACATCTACGCCGATGACCGAGCCATCTATCAAATCCACTGCAAATCCCTGTGTTTCCCCCGGACGATCAAGCTGCCTTTACTTCCCTTTTGCTTTCGCTTTCACTGGCGGGCTTTGGGATATTGTGGCCAGGGTTCGCTCCAGCCGGACGACCGCGATTGTCAATTCCCGAATTTGCACGGCGTCTTCCTGGGTAATCGACGCGTCAAAAACAGACCCATGTCCGGCCAGGGGCTCGATATTGCGCCGCTTGAAAATATCCTCCATTACGTCGAGCAAAGGGGTCGAAAGCTGAGAATGCTTGCGATATTGGCCAAACCAACCTCCGAGGCTTTGGTTCTGGATATTTGGGTTGGCAACCACCTGCTTGGCTACGGTCTCGAAAATCGAGGCTGCAGTGTGAAGTACGAGCGACCAGTCCTTATCTTGCATCGCCCGATCCATTCGCTCGAACAATTTTCGGACATTCACATGATCGTCGGGGCTGATCGGCTCATCGGGGAGATCGGCAACGTCAATCAGCGAGACCGTTGTGGTATCGTGATCGTCCTCAAGGCGAATTCCTGACCGATCGTTTTCCAGGATCGCATTTACGTCCCGCAAACTGAGTGCTTCATCTTCTACAAGGTCGACCAAAATCTCGATTAGTTGCGGAGTGTCAGGACGGCGCATGATCAGCTCGAACTCACCATTATGCCAAGCGTATTCTGCAGGCTCGTAATCCCAATCACCCATCTCCAATACATATATTGGTCGGCCCAATACCGTGTTGGCTTTGTTGATGATCCTGTTCATCCGAATGAGTTCGATCTGATGGGCGTCCTCTGAATTGCGGGCACGGATACCTTTGCGGAGCAGACGCGTGAATTGGAGGCGCGCTTGCGTGGAGACAACCTCTAATTCGATTTGCTCGCGCGCACGGTTTCCCAAAATTGACCCAGGAACCGTTTTCTTTTTCTTGGCCATTTCATTTCTTTCGCAGTAATTCGATTCGTCAAATTTTTTTGGGCGCGCGTCTTCGGTTCAAACCAGTCCGGAAGCAGTCCAACCGAGAGTACCTTCTATTGCAACGCGATAGGGTGTTACTATTTGGCGCGGAGCGAGGCGAACATATTCTTCAGCAACATCCCGTTCTAGGCCCTGCAATCCTCTCAGGTGACTAGTCACTTCCTCCTGCGTGGGAACACGATAGTCGTTTCCGATTTTCGGCTTGAGGGCGGTCCACACGACACCGGCAATATCGCGTCCTGACGCCCATTCGCCGATGGTCACCGCGCCGTGGTGATCCGTGGCTCCTGCCGGACTCCATGCGCCGATGCTGTACTTGACATTGCCAGCCGTCACGCCTTCACGACTGGCGAGCGCCTGCTTGGCGGCGTCGAGGCTGGAAACATTCAGACGAGCCCAGAGCGTTGTAACGGTAGGGGCGCCCTCACAAATGACGAGCGTGATCCGTCGGTCCCGAGATTCTCGGGCAAACTCCAACGGCAGGTCAGGGCCATCGGCCTGCCATGCCCCCGAAACCGGCAATGTCTTCTGACACCAGATCAGCGAGCCCCAGCCTAGACAAATAAAAGCGCCCATCATTACCCCCTAACAATAGTCGTCGATCGAATCTTCATAAGCGTCATAAGGAGCGCCGATCGTTATACAATGCGCTTTCATCGCTCCCTCGTTCGAGAAGAACGTGCCTCCGGATTCGTGGCAGAACGCTTGCCCGCCGCAATAGACCTTGGCATGGGTCCAACCCTTTACGCTATCCGGCGGCGCACTGCACACGATAGAAATGATATTGCCGGGACCGGTCGCCGCTTCAACAACGATGTTCTCTCCATAGCAATTGCGGGCAAATACGGCGCCGCGTGTAAGCCGCTCCAAATAGTTAGTCACAGCATTTCCGGTTGATGTTTCAGGACAATTTGGAAATTCAGTCGGTGTCCGCCATTTACGCTGGAACGCATTCGGCGTAAGCGACGGCGTATCTAGCGATTCGGGCTCTAAAACCGCTCGTTTCAAAACAGCGCCGGGGCGCCGCACATCGCGGTCGATCAGTGGCGTTGTAAAGGTCGGGACGTCGAGTGCCTCCCGCTGAGCAGCCATCAGCAGAGCGTTGTCATGCACCCCCAGCGTAGGCAAAGATTGACCCATCGGCTCGTAAAGCCAGTCACCCAACGAACCGCCTCCGCGTACCTGTCCTTTCTCGGCCCACGCCCGCAGACGTTTACGGCTCTCCTCCGCCTGTTCCTTCGTAACGACTCTCATCCAATCCCACTTGGGAATGAAGCAAGCACTTGGGTTCTTGAAAAAAGCTTCCAGCGATCCGTACGCGATTTCGATCCTCGCACGGGTAATGGGATTGAGAAGTATGTTCTCGAGCCTTGTCACCCAACGCAGGTTTTCTGCGCGGTTGTTCAGCCTATTGCTGTCGATGTGATCCACGACATGATCCGGCGTAGGTCTAGCTCCGTGGAAGGCCGTTGCGACAATCCTGTGGACGACATGCCCGGCGATTTCGAAATAGCCTGAATGTTTATTGAACGTTCCGAGTGTCCAGACTTCGTCTAAGCGCCGGCTTCGGGCTTGCGGCCGCGCGCATCTGGAGACCGCACCGTTATCCCGGACAAGATATACCTCTTGCCTGTAAACGGCTTCGCGTTCCTTCTCGAACGTATGAAGCAGCACTTCAATGTGCGGCGGCTCAGCGGTCGACTCCAGCGCTGGCATCCGCGCAAACGTATCGGCATCGTGCATCGCACGTTCTCCAATGTTGTTTCCGGGATTTCTCAGCATTTCCAGTAAAACTGGCGCTGGATTTCTTTTGTGGCGACTGTATTCGAGGTACCAGGCGTCGCCTTCTACTCACGTGCACCTGCAAAGTCTGCCCGCCCGGCAGTTGCAAGTCAATATCCGGCGATTTTTTGGACAAGCCGGCCGGCGGGCCGCCACGCCCGGCCAAGTTGGCCTGCTTCGCCTGACGTGGCCGGTCGCCTCACCCTAGAGGTCGAAGGCGCCGGATGAGAAGTAAAGCTGCATTGGCGGCGCGTTTCCGGGCCTCATCTTGTGCCTCTATAGGGCGAGATACGCAGTGGGTGCAGCTTCCTAAAGCCTAACCTGCAAAGGTGCGCCCCGAACGTCAGTTTTTAGACGCTGTCGCTTGGAGCGGAACGGGCGTATACCGCGCCGCTCGCAAGATCGGGATTACAAGAGGCTGCAGTATATCGACGGCCTTGTGATGGCACCAGCGATGACATGTCGGACATAAGACCGCAAAGCTTTCAAAACAGCTCCAGCGTGACCCCTTACCCAAGGGATCACGATGATGGGCATCGAACAAGGCGCCACTTTCATCGGTGAAATCACATCCCTCGCAGACGATCACGCCCCCATTACGAGCACGGTTGGCTTCTTTCACCGCCCTGGCAAGCTTCGGGTCGCGCTCTTTATCGAGCATCTCTTTTCTGATGCGCTTTCCTTCCGCCGACCCTGCCGGAACGTTAGGATAAAGCGAACTGCAGAGCTGAACTTTGCCGGGATCGCGAAAGCCCGGCAGCGGCGGCACTTCCCAGCGCCGCGTAACCTCGACCGAACGCAAGGCGCTCCAGAGCTGCGCCATGTACGTATCGTCGCGCCGCACGCCATCGTATGCGTTGTTGAGGATGTTTTTGTCCGCGAAGCCAAGGTCCTCGATCAGCCGCGGCGCGCCCTCGATTCGGTAGACTTCCGAAAGCACGACAGCCACCGGCCACTGTGTAAGTCGCGTTATGAGATCGGGATCGCGGACGAAAGCTTTGGTTTCTCCGTAGACCCCCGTCACCCTCACGAGTTCGAGAACTCGACCGCGAAGCTCTGATCCGACTTCGGCGCCGCCCCCAATGGTGACGAGGTAGGGCTGCGGGATAGCCTTCTTCGCGGTCACGCACGCCTGCTGGAAGTGGCCAGGGTCCTTTAGAGCCTCGTCGCCCCGCGATCCGAAACACATCACGGGTTCCGAAGAGCGGCCCCATACCGCCTTCACACCCATGATCTGGTCAAGCGACCCGGCCACCTCGTCGAATGTCGGCACAGGCTATCCTTTACGTTCGAGCATATCTGCCACCTACCGGAACGCGGCCGGTATGGTCTCCACCGTTCGCCCCTCTATCTCGCCAATCTGAGCTTCGGACTGGAGCCAATCCCAAACCGCATCCGCTATTTCTCCGGCCGGTGATGACGATTTTCCCCGCAAAGCACACTCCCAGACGGTCAAAACTCTCCAGCCTTCGGTGACGAGAAGCTTTCCGCTACGTTCGTCACGCGAACGGTTTGTCGCGAATTTGTCGGTCCAAAATTCACGCCTGCTCTTGGGAACTGTGGAACGATAACATCCGTGTGAATGCCAGTAGCATCCATGGACGAACAAGACCGCCTTGAAGCGCGGGAAAACGATATCCGGACTCCCGGGCAGAGACCGATCGTGAAGTCTATACCTCAACCCTTTTCGGTGCAGCGCTCGTCTCAATAACATCTCGGCGCCGGTATTCTTCTGACCGACGCTCGCCATGATTTTGGACCTGGTGTGCGAGTCGACAGTGTCCATTCAAACCATCGCTATGACGTGTGTGGTCACAAGGGCCTCCAAATGGCGATGAAGATCGCGTGGCGTCGCACCGCCTCTGACGAGAACGCCTGCTTCCATATTCTTTTCCATCGCGTGCCCGGTGAGATTTGCGCTCGAAATGAAACAGAACTGTTCGTCGGTGACAGCGACCTTCGCGTGAACCTTGCCACCCGCAAAGCCCCCATCCTTCTCGGACCACGTATAAACCCTTGCCGCCGACAGCGCCGCCTTCATCTTGCTTATGGCGTCGATCGAAACAGTTCCTCCGTGCTTTTCGCTTGCTTCGAGCAACATCGATATCGCCACCCCTCTGTCGCTGGCACGCTTGAGCGTCGCCATGATAGACGCGACGTCATAGGCCACAAAGCTAGTAATAAATAAACGGTGCTTTGCGGCGTCTATTACCTGGAGAAGGGCTTGCTCTGTCTTTCGCGTCGCTATCAGCTTACTCGACGGACCTGTCCAAACCAGCTCTACTTCTTGTTCCGCTCGCGCTTGATTATAAGCGGCGGCGGCTCCCAAGAGCATACCTGCGAGTTCGGATGAAGGGACGTCGGTAGCCTTCCATGCATTGACAAGGGCCAACAATCGGGCGTGCGCGGCGGGACTGGCCGACCAACCGTCGAGGAGGCCGCCCTCGGCGGCGGAATGGATTCGGCGGACGGCAGAAGCCAGCTGACTGACTTTGTCCGGCGGACTGTTGGCGACGAGGTCTATGACTGCATCGAGGAACGCTTGCATTGCGCCTACTCGAAAAACGCCGCGTCCGAAACTTCGAGCGTCGGTACGAGGAGTGTGCGGTCTAGGTAGCGGTTACCTTTCTCGCACGAGGTTTCGGAAACGAACGAGCAAGCATGGCAAGCAGCCGCATGTAGAGAACGATCGTCCTGAGGATCGTGCTCCGCGCAAAGCGGGTCGGACGAACATATGGAAGCCCGGTCTAGCGCCTGCTTGAGGAGCCGGCCGAGACTGTCCGGCTTTCCGAGGTCCACAAGTCCACCGAGCGTGCCGTCCGAGTCTGCGGCCGCCGTATAGATCAATATCCCTGCCTGGCGCTCACCATTCTCCGTGTCGGCATAGATACGTTCGCGAATGCTCGCCGCGTTGTACCCGCATTCGAGCGCCAGTTCCCTTATGAGCAGATGCGAAAGGCTATGAAGCAGCGCGTAGCGAATGCCTGGATAGCCTTCCGCAGGATCGAGTTTTCGTGCATTGCGCCAGCCTCGATGGCCGGCGACCAGTTTCGCGTTACGCGCCTGGACGGCGGGTAGCGCCTCCCAACTTGCGACAGCGTCTTCGTCTAACCTGATAAATATGCCCTCTCCGTGTACTTCGGTCGCCGGGACCCATGTCGGCGCACCTCTACACAGACCTGCGCGTGGGGCTTTCTCGTCCGGATTCGCCGTCTCTTCGGGTGCCTCTACCCTTGTGAAGCCCAGCAATGCGTTGACCTCGCGCAGTCTTTCGAGCAACAAAACGCTCGTGAATCGCTTTTCGAAGCCTTTAGGCGCGGCCGTCGGTTTACTCAGGAAATGAGGCCAGTCGGTCGGCGGATGCGGGTCCGTGAGCACGGCCCATTCAGGGCCCTTGATATCCGCTTCCGTTACGCCTTCGTCGCCCCCGCCGGATTTTATCGACTGGATTGCCTCCCAGATGGCCTTCGGCAGATGCTTGTCGATACCCGGTAGCGCCCCCGTCTTCTTCAGCGTTTTGACGGTTATGGCTACCTCGACCTCGGACTCCATTTCAGCGAAATAGTCCCAACCGTCCTGCACGAGCTGTCGAACGGGGTCCCTCGTCAGCGGAATAGCCAGCGCGGATAGAGTGATCGGAAACCAGCTATTGGTCGCACCGAGAAGTACGGCGCGGGCTTGCTCTTTGCATTTGGCGTCGTAGTGATCGAGGTGCGGATGACGTCCACGGCAACAAGGAAGATTGTCCTGGCCCGCTTTCCCGAAAGCCTGTGCCATGTTGCGAGACGCGGAACACTCGTCACACTTCACCCAAAGGTTTTCGGTCTGCAGCGAAGCGCCGCTTTCATAGAAGCGGAGGATGCCTTTGCATTCCGAGGGACCGTTGTGAACAAAATAGTGCCACGGAAAATCGTCTAGATGGCCTCCACGGCAGGCGAGCAGGAAACGTGCTGGAACGGCGTCGGCGTCTTTGGCTGGCTGATCGCCTTTCGATCCTTTACAATCTTTGTGAATGAAGCGCGTTCGCTCGGGCCTGAACCTGTGTTCCTTGCATTCGAAAAGGCCGAGGTCGTACGGCGATAAAAGTCCACATTTGACGCAGCGGAGCCATCGGGGAAATGGCCGCACAGGCACGCCGACAAAGGCTTCAGCCGAAAAGGGATCGACATTGTCGTCTTTGCGGAACGGTGGCCTTCGCAGACTTTCGACTTGCGGTCCCAATTCTCTGCGAACAGCAGCGAGAAGGCGCGCCTCTTCGACCGGAGAGCAGCGGTCTAGCTCCCAGCGATCAATGCCGAGTGTCACCACCGACAGGCTAGGCAAGTCGATCAAAGCGCCGGGACCATAAGTCCAAAGCAATTGGCTGGGGCGCACTTCGCCGACAGGCGTTTTCTCTCCGATCATGCTGCACCTCCAGTGTCGTCTTTATCCGTTGCCTGGGGTCTCCATCCTGGATCACTACTGCCGAAACGCGCCGTACTCATAACGAGGCGAACGCCTGGCTCCACCTCTCGCATCGACATAGGAACAGTGAAATTGTCCCAAGCTTGAATGCCCGGACGGCGCAGCAGCGGATATGTCGTGGCCTTGTCGGGCCCCTTCTTCTCGTAAGCAAGAGTGCGCCCGCCTTTGCCCGCTTCGGTGGCCCACTCGTCCAGGCGTTCTTTCAATTCCGTCATTGCGAGATCGCGAATTTCAGCCTCGTGCGATATGTTCCAGGCGCGGTCGACCAGAAGATCACGCGCCGTAGTAGCTTCTTTGCGATCGGGCTTGTCCAGAGCACCCGCACCGGGATTGGGGTTGAATGGTGCGTTGTCGAGCCGCATCAGACTGAGAAGCGTGCCCGTCAATCCGCGATCCATAGCGCGCGGCGAAAATGGCGTTACCGACTGTGCTTCGACGTGTTTGTAGAAGGTCGCGTGGTAATGTTCGAAAGTCTCGTAATGCGAGAGGTCGCGCGGACGAGCCCATGTCAACACTGTGCACACGAGGCCAGGTGACGAACGTCCCACGCGACTTGTCGCCTGGATGTACTCGGCCGTTCCTTTCGGCTGCCCGTTCACCACCATCAGACCGAGCCGGTTTACGTCTACGCCGACCGACAGCATGTTCGTCGCCAAGACGACGTCGATCGCGTGCGTTTCACCATCTTCCCATTGCGTTACGTACCGCCCTTGGGCGGGATCGAATTCAGCTTTGAATTTGATTTCGAGTTGATCGAGATACTTCGGGATATCACGGCTCGAAACACGCGAGGTGAGTTCTCGAATGTTCTTCACGCTGCGCTGCTCTAGGCCCGGTCTGTCGACATCGCTCATTTTCACGCGGTAGGCACGCGTCTGAACGTCGTCCTCGGCGAGGCGGCGCATACCTCCGAGTTCACGCAAAGAATTGAAGTAGCCGACCGTCGTCAAATAGGGGTCGGCCGCCTGTCCAAAACGGTCGAAAAGCGCTTGCGAAGCCGTGAGGAATGCTGTGTAGACGCGGATGAGCATAGCCGGTCGGGAGCTTCCCGGCGAGCAGACGCCGATGTAGCGCCTTCCTGCGAGCATCGATATCGGACGTTGGATGGAGAAGAAGTTGTCCGATACGTCTACGCCGTGCGGTGGAAATACGGCGACGCGGCGCATGAAAACGTTGTTCACCTGCTCTGCCGCTTTGCGAACCGTCGCCGTGGAAGCGACGATCTTGGGTTTCACAACGCGTCCTTCGAATTTCCAGCTGCAAAGATCGTCGATGGCCGTTTCGTAAAGGCCGACCATAGTGCCGAGCGGCCCGCTGATGAGGTGGAACTCGTCCTGAATGATCAGGTCAGGAGGCCTGATCGGGTCGATGTTCTTGACTGTCGTCTTGGGCAATCCTTTGTAAGCGTTGTGATTGCCGGTGCAGTCGGCGTCGGGCCACAGCAGGCCGTGCCTGGCGCATTCAGTCGTCGCTCTACCGAACAGTGTTCTCACTTCGCCACGCCACGCCATCAATGCAAATTTATCGACGGTGGCGATCATCATGGTCGGCGGACGGTGGTAAATTTCTTCGTCGACGACGAGCACCGGTATTCCGGGATGAGGCTTTTGGGAGGATTTCCCCTTCGAGAAGGCACACTGTCCTTTTTTGTCGCCGCAATAGATGGCGGTGTACTTGCCGACTTGATTGACGTCGACATCATGCTTGGGGGATACTTCGCATCCGCACCAAGGGCAGCTGGTCAATTGGGCCGGTGAGGTTCCCCCGGCATCGAATTTGTCGGGATCGCGAATATCCTGGATTGCCTTGTGACTGTCGGCAGTCGTTCCCGGCGTCACCTTGTTGCCGACCCACAGGCCGATGGTAAAGGGTTCTTTTCCTAGCGATAGGTCGCCTGCAGCTTCCGCTTCCTGCCGCATCAATTCCATGGCGCATATCAATGTCGAACCGCGCTGGAACTGCTGCAAGGTCAGAAGCCGCAACGTATATCGCATGATGACGGTCAATCCGCGAGAGCCGTCGTAGCCGCCCAAATTTCCTTGCATGCGCCGAATAGCCATCGCAAAGGCGGCAACACCCAAATAAGCTTCGGTTTTGCCGCCGCCCGTCGGGAACCAGAGAAGGTCGGCCATCGCCTCTAACGGCTCGGTCCTGTCTTTGTGAGCGGGGTTTGCGAGTGCAGGAATCGAGAGCAAGATGAACGCGAGCTGGAACGGGCGCCACGAGCGGTTCTGTCTTTTCTCGAACTGGGCGAGATCTCGGTCTTCGCCACGGCGTCGAGAGAGCGCATACATACTGTGAATGCGCTGGCTTGCCATCGCCCGGTTCGCAATGCGGAAGGCCGCAAGTGCCTTCTCGTTACCCTCATTGGCCAGAACGGATATACCTTCTTCCAGCCGCAACTTGATGTCCAAGCACCGTGCGAGCGCCGCTTTCGCCTGATCTTCATGGCCATGCAGTTCGTTGGCGATGCGCGCCTGCTGCTCACCGATCCAAACACCGTAGTCGTCGGCGAGAGCCGTCAGAGCTTTCACAAGCTCGTTTTTCGACATCGCCGCCAGAACGTCCATGTCGAGATGTCCCTTCTCGACCATATCGCGCATGGCCGGCCGATCCTCGGCGCGGGCTCCCGGTGTTTCGGTGACGGGTACTTCATAGCTCGGCGTGATCGCCGTCCGAATCTCGGTCGCTTTCTCCGGATTCCCCGGTGCGGCTTCGGCATGCACCGAAGCGCCGTGGCCGACCGCAAACTCTACCTGTTGCCGGTAGATCATTTCGAGTGCTCGACGCTCCTCGTCGTCCATTGCCGATGCGGGAGAGCGGCGCCTGAAGATCGCTTTTTCCTCCGCGTCCTCCACCGCTCGCACGTGAAGCTCCGGTTGAAAGACCCAAGCCGAGTCCTTGTTTTCTTCCGGCTCCTGCTGGGCGTTCACGAGGAAAAGCGTGACGAGGCGATCCCCGTTCGCGTTTGTTCCCCTGACAGTACCTTGGATTCGTATTTCCTCTTGCTCGCCGTCAGGCGCTCGGTGACCGATGACGCCTTGTTCGAGGTTGATTTTCAGCGTTCCGCCTCGCGGCTCGCGCTGCCAGACCTTGATCGCCACTTCCGCCGGTTCCGCTCCGACAACGTTGCCCTCTTCGTCCCGCAGCTTCCTGTTGATGGTTTTTGTACGACCGTGATCGTAGACCCGCACGTAACGTCCCCAACGCGCCTCGACGGTGATGGCTTTGACATCGCCGTCTACGCAGAAAGTCATGCCCAGGCTGGAGGGAACTAACGATTGGTTGCTGGCGGCGTCGATTTCGTCGGTTGCCTCCGCTTCTGCATCCACCCGGCCCGTAGTCCCGTCAAATTCCGCGCCCGGATCGTGCCTTCCGGTATGAACCGCCAGATCGTCAGTTTCCTCATCGATAGCTTCGTCGGCGAGGGGGCCTTCGAGACCTTCGATGCCGCCGTCAGCTGTTTCCCGCGGCGCCAATTTCCCGACGAGATAACGATCGCGAACGCCCATATCGAGGATTTGCTCGCGAGGCCCGTTCGCGGGCCCGAGAAGATCGTCTATGACGGCGAGCTGGAGCAATTCGCGGACGTACGCTTCGCGTTGAACGAGCGGAACGTCGTCCACCGTCGCGAATCCGAGTTTCGGAAGCGCAGCAGCGAAACTCGTCCATTGTAGGCGAGAAACCGCATTGGTACCGTGAGATGCGATCGAGATATCTGCAAGGGAAACGCCCGTCGGGAGCATCGCCAGATTATCAAAGTATAACGTCGTCCGCTGCAAATCAGAGCGCACGCGCAAGACCCTGGCAACTCTTTCTACGTTGCCGACAGCCCCACAGACGAGAACCCAATCTGCTTCTGCGATCGCGCTATAGCTTGTGCCCTCGCCATCGAGTTCGACGACGAATTCCGGATAAGGAAAAGTCGTCCGCTTCGGATTGATGTCGACAACCAACCAAGCGTTGGCCGCACGTCCCTTGATTGCCTCGTCGGTCATCACGCTCCTCCCGCCACCGCAAATTCGTTATTTAGAAGATCGGACACAAGCTGCGGTGTATTGAAACCATTGACCGACAATATATCGACGATATCCCTTCCACATAGGAATATTATCGGATGACGATCTTCTCGGACTTCTTGATATGCCTGGCGCGCAACTGCCGATGTCGTAACGAGAACACCAAACTCACGATGTCTGATTCTGGAAATTAGACGCGCCACTTCCTTGACCCCGACCGTGTTTGCGCTGTCGTTCCCGTTCGCAGGCCTGTAGCACTTCGCTTCGAGTGAAAACTCGGCATACACCGGATCGTCGATCAGTCCGATCCGATAGCGACCGATCGCGTCACGGCCACCGTCAATGGCGCCCCGAGTAATCTCGTCGATCACCACACGCGGATCGTACATTTGAAAAATCCGCGCCGCGAAAGCCTCGAAGGCAATCGGTGCCGCGGCGAAGTGCTTCCAAATCGTTTCGAGTATAGACGCCTTCAAGGGCGTTTCCGGCAGCTGCGAAGCCACGCTGCGGATGACGGTGGTGCTTTCTGCGGTGAGAGCTCGATATCTTCCTCGCTGCACCCATTCGACCCACACGGCCGGCGCGTTGGGTGTCATCGATTGGCCTGTAGCCAGATCGTCTATCCATGCCCTTTTAATCACCCCCGCATCGAGCACCGTAAAAACAGCGCGATAGTTCTGAAATCGCTGCCCCTCGGTCGTCTTCCATACGGCGACGAGATCGGCAGTCGGTGGCAACCCCACGAATCCAGGTACAGCTAGACCCTTGAACTGAAAGGATCGGGCACTCACCGCCGTCGGATACTTCTTGAAAACGAAAAATGGGGGAATTAACGAGCGTTGCGGCGGGCCGGTGTGGAGCAAAGAAAAAACACGCCGAAGGATCGAATTTCCGCTGCGCTGCGTGTCGTGAAGCTCATGACCCGGTTGCTTGTTGTCGCCGTAGTAGATGAACTGCCCGGTGTTTATGTCCAGAGTATCGGGCCAGTCTTTATCTTCACCACTCGTGTAAAGCGCGACAAGCCTCTTGTCGTCCCCTCTCCCAGAGGGGCGGAAGCCGCCCTGATTGCCAACCCCTGGCAGAAGCTTCGAAAGGGCTTCGCCCGATAGTCGGCCACCTATTTCACCCTCATAGACGGCGTCTACGATTAGATCGACATCACCGCAATTCTCGTAACTGACGATATTGGCCACGGTTACGATTCCTGCATGCGATTGTTTTGAAGCGAGAAAAGATCGTCCTCGGCGAGCACCTCTATCGAATCTGTCGCCTGGCCGGCAGGCGTGTTCTCGAAGGACTGGCCGGACTCATGCCGCCGCTTGTTGAGGGCGGACAATCGGCGACGGACCTGTAAGGCCATCGCTCCGTCGAGCGTAAAGCGAACGTTGCTTCCACTGGGAAGATAGTCCACCTCGCAGAAGGAGCATTCTGGATTCAAGTCGAACCACTCAAATAGGTCAAAAACACTCTTGTTAAGCTTAGAGTGAATTTCTCTTATTTCTGCCAGTTCGGCCGTCTGCTTCGACGGATCATGAAATTCATTGTAAAATTTTGTGAGTCCCTTACCCCAGCGCTCCATGTAAGCCTGTCGAGCGTCAAAGAACGCCTTGCCGACTTCTTCTAGCGCCTCATTTCCATGTTCCAAAAAGCCGGTAGGGAAAGGAAATGTTTCGAAAATATTGCCGTGTGCGTACACCAAACTGTATAAATCTGCGCCGAGGGAGGTTTTCTGCGCCCATGCCCACAATCCGTGCGCATCTGATGAAAGCATCCCAAACATTTCGTATCGCATATCGGCGAGAACACAGAGTTTGTTCGAATACATCAAATTAGAAGGAAGAAACGTGAAGGCTGGGTACTTCGTCACGCCGGTCGAAATCACTAGGACACGCTCTAAGGCTTGGAGAGAATTTACCCATCCCACCGGATGATTGCTGAATGTGTGACCTCGGCCAATCGCATGGTACAATGCGGGGCGAGCCTTTTCATACTGCCACCACCGTTGGGGCAAGGGATTCCCAAGCACATAAGAACCGTTAGCTTTGCGACGCTGCCTTACTGGCCGAACCTTCTCCTCAACTTGATCGAACGCTTCAGTAAATTCACGCGCGCGTTCCTCAGGCCAATCCCAAAAGCTGATTACGTGAGAGGGCGGACGGTAAAGTGGATCTTTGTTCACCTCGTTTCCGCCGATAAAGGGTAACAATACATCCTTGTAGCGAGGGTTTGACTGAAGCCAAATTCTAGCTACAGATTCATCGACCTTGAAGCCTTCGCCATTTAGGATCGTTCCTTGGAATATACGTCCTAAATTCTCGGTGATCTTCCGCGCTTCCCAAAAGGCATCGGCGCTCAAGTCGGCGTAGATCGCTGACTCGGAACATCCGTTAAGAGTTGTCGTGCCATGCCACGGCGATTTCGACAGGTGAATCTGATGGACGATGACGGAGGCCTTGCCCGGCCAAACTATATTTGTCTCAGCTCGGAATATCGCCCCCCCGGCCGCAAGCAATTGAGACAGACCCGCCTCTCTATTTTTTCCTTCCGATATGGATCGGCGTGCAAGAAGTCCCACATAACCGTTGGCCCTGACCAGCCGGTAAGCATGGAGGAAGAAAAAAACCACGAGATCGACCGAGGCTTTTTCCTGATAAGCTATAAAATTAACGAGATAGTCTTTGTACGCTGCGCCAAAGTTGCCCGACAGCAGCTGCCCGCCAACGAACGGTGGGTTTCCGACCACTGCGTCAAAGCCGCCATTGTTTCGAGCGAACACCTCAGGGAACTCAAGTGGCCAATGGAAAGGGCGGCGCTGTTTACCCCCGGTCGGTAAATCCTTCGCGAGAGCTTTGTCGGCACTTTCTGCCAGGCTGGTGGCATCACCTCCGTCCAAAGCCGCTCCTACAGAGATCGACAGATCGGCTCCGCTTTTTGGTCGCCCACCTGTGGCAAAAACTGCGCCGGTTAATGCGTCAGCCGCGAGCTCCGGCAAAACCAACGCCCTGCGTGCAGCATCATCCAAAAGCGCCATCGCTTCGACGTCACGAATGTCGCGAATGGGCTGACGTCTGAGTTCTGTCCTAAGCTCAAGCGCATTCTCCACTGCCTCGTCGATTTTGGATGCAAAAAGTTTCCTGGTACTCAGTTCGTTCGGACCGAACTCAAGGTACGAAAGCTGCTCCAGCTTCGTGATACCGAGCAAACTATCGCCAGATCGCAAATTGTGATCCAGGAATCCAAACGGTCGTCCTTTTGCCAGGGTAACGAGCCAAATAGATAGCTTGGCAAGCTCGACCGCTAAAGGGTTCATATCTACGCCGTACAAACAACGTTCAGCGATTAGCGTGCGCGCAGTAAAGAGTCTCTCTTCATTGTTGGGACGCAGCGGCTCTTCTGCTCCTAACTCATCAACAACCTCGCCTTCGGCCGTAATTGCTTGCCCGAGGCGTTCTGCATCAGTCCAAGCGTCCGTCAAACGTTCTGAAAGATAGCGGCATACCTGCACGAGGAACGCGCCCGAACCCATTGCTGGATCGCAAACTTTCAAGTCCAATAGCTCGGCAGGCGTTCTGAGTTCCCATTCGTCGCGTGGCTTACCTTCCGAAGGCCCGAAGTATACCAGCGGTTCAAGGGTATTTCTGACAATCGCTTCGGTAAAGGACTTCGGGGTATAGTGTGTACCGCTCTCTCGCCGATCCGAACCGCTCGCCACCATGAATGTGCCCTTCGGGTAAGCAAGCGGATATCCCCAAGGGTCGGTACGCAATAGGTGAAAATAAGGCTTTACCCGATCTCGCAGCGCGCGATCGGCGTGGCAAGCAGTCAGAAGCTTCTCGGCAGCATCATCATCTATCGGCCTGTCGAGGTCGTTTCGAACGCGGCTTGGCGAACTCTCTGTGCGCTCCTTTAACAGCTTTTCGAGAGCGTCACGTCCCAGTGCCGCTGCGTCTTCGATCTCTGGCAGCGTGACCCAAGGATTTTTTGCATCCTTAGTAGCGTCGAGATCAAGAGTAACATCTGTGGCACGAACAACAGTTCTTTCGAGCAAGCCTTCATAAACATAGCCGATCTGCTCGACGTCGAGCGCCATGTACGAAAGGGTTCGCCCCCGAAAAAGCTGAACGGCTTCGAGCAGCAGCAAGACGGTTCGGTTGTCGATCGGCAGCGGCCGCGACATATCGACCTTCCAGCGCGAACCTCGCGGTCGCCCTTCCAGGAACGGAAAACGGTCGGGATCGAAGAGCGACCCGCCCAAGGCTGGAAGCCGCAGTGCTTCGTGATCGATCCCGCCGAAGACGGCGCGAAAAAGCGACAGCAATCGGGACCACGCATCCCAACGCCGTTCCAATATCTCTTCCGACTCCGCGCGAAGCTGCAATCGCAGCGTCGAGACAGCGTAGTTCGCCTCGTACAGCTCGTCGCCCAAGAGCAGAAGACCGCGTTCCTCTGCCGAGAGCAGGAACACGATACGCATCATGACGGTGAGACCGGCTTCGTAAAGTTCGGTCGGCTCTACGCCTTCGAGCAAAGTCCGGTTGCTGTCAACATGAGCGCGATCGAGCGCTTGGATCAGCACTTCCACCGCACGCCTGACCTGCTCACCGAGGGCGTCGGTCACTTCGTCCTGATATTTGAGAGAATTGTCGAACAAAGCCGGCAGTTGCGCGCTGCTCTCGACAAAAAAACGCCTGATTCCCAACAAGCTAACGAAAGCTTGAAGTGTGAGCGGCTCCTGCGACCACAAGCGTCCATACCAACTCGCGAATGTCGTGACCGCTCCTACCGGCGCGTCGACGAGCATCCATTGCTCACCGTTCGTCACGAGACCTAGCCGAACGCCGGTCGCACGGCACAGTTCGACCATCCGCTCCCCGGGACTCGCCGACCAGGTGCCTTGCTTGAACGCGTCACCCAAAGCGACCTGCGGCTCGTAGACGGCTATCAACATCAGGGGCGAGGCACTTTGACCGTCGACGACCGCGAAATCCGGCGTCAAGGTGATGCCATGTTCGGGCAGTTCGCGTCTGATGTCGGGAATGTGGTCGGTGCTCTTCAGGACATCGCCCAGGCCGTCTTCGTCGAGCTCCAGCCCCTGACGCAAAACGAGTTCGATCCAGGCCCGATGGATTTTGAGAGCGTCGGGATCTTCGATATCTATGGCCTCGCGCCACTCGTCGTAGGCCTGGCGTATGAGCTTCTTCTTGCCACCGTCGAGTCCGTCTAGGCCTTGCGGGAACGCGTCTTTGAGAACCGGCTCCGCCAGAAAAGGGCCGGAGACTTCGATCAATGAAAGCCACTCGGCGTGTTGCCCGAAATCACTCATTTCGCAGCCCTCCACGCATGGCCATCGGGAACGAGGAAAATCACGGCCGCGGGGAATGTCTTCACCTGATAACCGGCAAAGCGTCGCTCTATCGCTTCGATCTCCTGTTCCTTTTCCTCGGGAATACGGGCGAGGCGTGATTTTAATGCCTCGATGTCGCGCTTCAACTGAGTCCGATCATCTTCGGACCAGAACGAAAGCTGTTGCGGCTCCCGCTCTTTTTTTAACTCGTCCTTGATCGCGCGTGCGAGCTCGTCCAGCACCGCCGCGATATTGCTCGCTTCGTGCTTCTGCCGGTTTTCCAAGGTGCTTTCGAGATTACGCAAGCGATCGCGCGATCGCGCCTCGACAGCTTGCTGAACCGAGTCTCTGTGCTTCTCGAAGCGCCGCTGCAAGCCTTCGAAGAGCCGGTCGTCCGATCGGATGCCGACCGCCTTTTCGAGCCAGGCATCGACCTGCGTGACGCGGGTCTCGCGCACGAACGATCCGTCTTTCAGAAAACCGCCCGATACGGTGAGTTCCTCATGCAGACGGTGGTGATTTCCGCCGGTGACGACAAGCCGCGAGACGACGACGACGGCGATGTCGTCGAGATCGGACTTCGGCAATCCTCGAATGTCTATTCGGTTCAGTTTCTTGACGTCACTCTGCGCCCACATTTCCGCACGCATGAGCCGAAGACACATCTGCACCAGGCGATGATTGAGGTGGATCAGAACGACGTCGTCACGGCCTTTGGCGACAGCATGGTCGAATGTAATCGGACGCGTTTTTCCTGTGTGGGGGTGGCGCAGTCCTTCGACGCAGCGGGACCACGATCCGGTGAGCGCCGGCATTTCGAACACCGTACCGCTCGGCGCTCCGCTCAACTCGGCGGGGATCAAGGGGGGCTTCTTTTCGAGAGCCAAACCCGTCTTGACGGCGGCGCAGATGCGCTCGGGCGTCAGATGAAAATCGCGGGACGTTTCGAGAAGGCGATCGTGCAACCGTGCGATACGCTCTTTCAATTGACGCTCGGCGCGCACGAAGCGCTTTGCCTTCGCAGAGCGCGCTTCTGCTTCACGAGTATCGAGCTCGCGTCTCGTCCCTTCGATCAACCCGGCCATCTGAGGCGCGATTACCGGGTTTACGCTACCCATGTCCTCGCGCATCGCTTCGAGTTTCGTCAGCGCGCGGATGATATCATCTCGGTGGCCGCCGAGCGTATCGCCGCTCGCCGCGCCACCGTCGACCGGATGCCAAATCAGAACTTCGTCATACTTCTGGCCGTGACGGTCTATCCGGCCGTTGCGCTGTTCCATGACGTTGGGATTGTAGGGAATCTCGATGTGAATGAGGCAATTGCAATAGTTCTGAAGGTCGATGCCTTCGGACGCGGCGTCGGTAGCGAGCAAGATCCGCACCGCCGCGTCTTTCGGATTGGTCTGGAACGCCGCTTTGACCCTTTCGCGCTCGTCTTGAACCATTCCGCCATGAATGATCGAGAGGCGGTCGCCGCCGTACCCGCTCGTAGCGAGTATCTGGTGCAGCCACTGATGCGTGGTCCGATATTCGGTGAAGAGGATGACGCGCCGGTCGTTCCACTCTCCATTCGACTTCAAGTTGGATTCGATCCAATCGACGATCGCTCTGGCCTTCGTGTCCGTTCGATTGGCCGCTTTCTGCGCCCAATCCCTCATACGCGAGACCAGGCGCTTTTCTTCTTCGGTGAGCGGCGCGCTGCGCTTGCTCGCTTCTTCGACCGCCTCGGTTTGTGCCGCCTCGACCTGTCCGTCGTCGGCGTAATCTTCCTCTGCCTTGAGGATAGCTTTTCGCAATATGCGATCGCTCATCCCATCGTCGACGGTTTTACTTTTGCCGGCAGTCAACGTTGCATAATGTCTTTCGAGCGTGGATGCGAATGCGGCCGGCGACGAAAACAGCCGCTTTTTCAGTAGGGTGTTGACGAATTTGGTGCCTGTGGCACCTGTCTCGCGCGACGTCTTCTCACGACTGGTACAGTAAGCATCAAGCGTCTTGTGAATCTCGCGCTCGTCAGCGGTGAACGGGATCGACAATGCCTGGAGGGTTCTTTTGGGATAGAGCGGCTTGCCGTCTTTGTCGACGAGATCGGTCTTCAAACGGCGGATCATCACCTGGGAGAGCTGCTTGTCGTCCGGCAATATGTTTCGCGAAAAGCGCTGATCGTCGAGAAGCTCCAGAAGCGAGGTGAAGGATTCCGTATACCCGTTGTGCGGCGTCGCCGTAAGAAACAACCGGTGCTGAAAGTGAGGCGCAATCTGGCGCACGAATCTCGTGCGCTGGCTTTCGAGCATGTAGTGTGCCGAGCCTGCCGGCGCGACGTTGTGAGCTTCGTCGATGACGAGAATATCGAATTTGCGCGGATAACCCGCACGCACCGGGAGGATGTCTCTCAGCATCCTCATCGGTTCACCGGCCTTTACCCAATCGACCGAAACGATCAGGCGTGGAAACGACGTCCAGGGATTGGCGTGGATGCCCCGCGCACGTCGCAACTCTTTGACGTATTCCGTGTCGACGATCTTGAATTCGAGCCCGAACTTTTCGAGCATCTCGACGCGCCATTTTTCCTGAAGCGATGCGGGGCAAACGACGAGCGCCGTACGCGCGCGGTGCCGCAGAAGTAATTCTTGAATGACCAGTCCGGCTTCGATGGTCTTGCCGAGGCCGACGTCGTCGGCGATCAGTAGGTTGGCGCGGGCCATATCGATAGCGCGCACCAACGGGTCGAGCTGAAAATCTTCGATGCTCACGCCGCTGCGGAACGGAGCCTGCAGGAAGCTCCTGTCGGCATTGGTCGCGGCGCCCCATCGCACGGCATCGAGAAACGCTTCGAGCCTCTCGGTGTCGTCCCGTCCGGTTATCTCGGGAAGGCCCGCTCTTTCGACGATGTGGGCACCCGGTTCGATCTCCCAGATAACGTCTATTTCTTCGGCGAGGTTGTCTTCGTTCACCGAGGACAAAGTGACGCGATGTTGAGGCGGGGTGCCGTCACCACGCGTATCCGCCGCTTGCGCGTCGGCTACCATCCAATGGCGCCGCCGCACCTCGACGAGTTGGCCGGGTTCGGGAACGGCGCGTATCATCGTCGACCCTCCGGAGGGCCGCGCCTCCACTGTGGCGCTCATTCAGGCTGCCCTCTTTTGTGGTCCGGAGTGTGACTCGACGTGGGCCACGATCGATTTCCCGATAGCTTCGGCGAGCTTCACGGGCACCGCGTTTCCGATCAGGCGGCCGATCGTTTTGCAGTAGATCGGCTCGCCGCTGCGTACGAATTTATAACTCTTGGGAAAGCTCTGTAATATCGCACCCTCGCGTAGAGAGATTGCGCGATCCTGTTCGGGGTGACCGAACCGGCCGTTGCCGAACCCGAAGTACTGTGTCGTCATCGTCGGCGCGGGCTCGTCCCACTTCATCCGCCCATAAACGCTCGGGTACGTTTTGCCCGTTTCTCGTTTATGGCAGTCGGCGACGAGCTCTTTTTTCCAATCGCGCCAAGTTCCGCCCGGAACGGAAGCGCGGATACGACGCATATTGAGCTCGGAGAGTTCGCTCGCTTGATGGAGCGGATCGGAATCGTAGGCCTCACCGGCATCTATGGGCGGCAGGTCGCCAATCGCTTGCCGCACGGTTTTGGGTTTCGCCTTAGTACGGAGCAACGCAATCGGCCCCAGCTTCGAGGCGAGCAAAACCAGCCGTTGCCGCTGCTGCGGCACACCGAACTCGGCGCAGTTCACCACTTCGTAGGTGACGTGAAAATCCAGCGCTTCGAGTTGAGCTACGAATTTCTTGAAGACGGATTGCCGCGCCAAGTTGGGCACATTCTCCATCGTGATGAAGTCGGGATCGAGCTCTTTGGCCAGACGCCCGAAATGCCCCAACAAGTGCCAACGCTCGTCCGAGGGGCCAAGCTTTTGCTGATATGACGAAAACGGCTGGCAAGGAGCGCAGCCCGCCAGAAGCGTATATCCGGCGCCCTTGACGTTGGAAACGAGATCGTCGGCGTCCAAATCGGCGACAGATTTCAAAAGGAACGCCGCACCATTGTTTGCCTCGTATGGGTATTCGCACGCTGGATCGATATCGACACCGAGCTTGACGTCGATCCCCGACTTCTCCAAGCCTTTCGTCAGACCGCCCACGCCGCAGAACAAATCGATCGCAGCGATTTGCCGATTGCGCGCATTACCCTTGGTTCTCTTTCCGGCTCCGTTCGTTGTACGCCCCATCTCCCCCTCGGCTTTCAAGTCGTTTTCTTCGCGCCGTTCTTTTGCGAGAGTTCCACGGCCAAGAGCCGGGCGTACTCCTCGACGCTGATGACCACGACCACCGGACGGCCGTGTTTTTCCACGGTGACCGGCTCCGCGCGGGCGGTATCGATCAACATCCCGAAGCCGTATTTGGCGTCTTTAGCCGAAATGGTCTTCAAAGAATCATCTGCCCGAAATGGCCATTTTGGCCATATTCCTCAATTGCCTGCCGAAGGGCAAGTCTTGTTTGAAGGGCCTGCGTTTCAGTCCCTGGATTTCATAGAAATATTATGAAATCAGCGACGTTCCTGCTTCGTCTGGAGCCGTCCGTCACCCTCGCTCCGGGAAGCTGCGCCCGCAGCGCCGCGGCCTCCGCGAGGAGCCGCGCGAGGTCCTGCGTGGCGACGGAAGGACGGCGGGACTGCCGTGGCGGCGGGCTGGCGAAGACGGCTTGCGTGATGAAGGCATTGACGGAGAGACCCGACTTTTCGACGCGCACCCGGAACTCCTCTCGGAGGGTCTCCGGCGGGCGATACGAAATCGGGGCTTCTCTATTCTTCTCCGTCATGCCTCATCAGGTAACGCCATCCGCCGTCCGCAATCCGCGCGCTTTCCACGCGCGCGAGAAGGATTGCGTCATCGTCAATTCGCATGACGGAACGAGCGCGTATCAGATGTTTGCGGGCGTGCTCCGCTTCGTTTGCACCAACAGCATGATCGCGGGCGAGCGGTTCGAGGAAGTCCGCGTTCCCCATAAGGGCGGAATACAGGATCAGATCATCGACGGCGTATACACCGTGGCGGAGGATTTCCCGCGCCTGATTGACGCCACGGAAGGCATGAAAGACACGCGGCTATCGTCCGACGAGCAGCGCGTGTTGGCCGAGGCGAGCCTTGTCGCCCGCTATGGCGAGGACGAAAGCCCGGTTCGCCCGGACCAGATCATTGCCCCGCGCCGCCGCGAAGATGTTGGGCAAACCCTGTGGCATACCTTCAACGTCATTCAGGAAAACCTCATCCGGGGCGGGATCAGCGGACGCCGCCAGACCGCGATGGTCGCATCCGCCGCAGCCAGACACGCGCCATCAATGGCATCGACCAGAATGTCGGATTGAACCGCGCGCTCTGGACGCTTGCCGAGGGAATGCAGCGCTTGAAGGGGCTTTGACCTCGAACGCGACAGGGGCGCCGCGCAGGCGGCCCTGCCTCTCCCGGCGATCACAGGGGCGGAAAAAATCGCGCCGCCCGGCTCGCAGGAACACGTAAGCACTGTTAAGAAGAAAATAACCAAGAGATTGATCTCGTTAGCCGATCTAGTTATCTCGATAGCACAGCTACAGTTATTTCAATCGATGCTTGAAATTCTCAGTCTGGGCGTTGCTTTACGCGTGTCCGGTGTAGAGAGGTAGCGCCATGCTAAGCATCGACTGGCGTTCTCCGGCGGCATACAGATTTGCCAAGAGCATCCCCGCCGCCGGTTTCGCCTGGGAATATCTTCGCCGCGATGACGAGTATCGTCGCGAGTTTCAGACCATAACCGCGTCGCACGAGCCAGAGCCGGAGCGGTTGGAAGCCTTCGTGCAACGCTGGGGGCTGCGATTTTCCGACGGATCCTGAAACCCCATCGGATCGGCAATCCCTGTTCTGGAGCCCAAGCCTTCAGCCGCAAGCCATATGGCTCTCTCCCGTGCAGCATCACGACAGCGAAACGGAGCCGATCATAACGCTGGCGCATCTCGACAGCCTCGATCTGCGCCAGGCCGCAGATGGCTGGCATGGCATCTGGCTGGTCGAGGGCGTAGCACATCAATTCTGGTTGCCCCACGCCGTTCCTGACGCCGCGACTTTCTATGGAACAGTCCTGCCGATGGACGACCTCTACGATCTGCGCGCTCACGCCGCCCGGAGGCTTTGGCGCTCCCTCAAAGGCCGACCGCCCGGTCCTGATTTTCGCGCGCTGCCGGAGCAGCTTCGGCAATGGCACATTCTGTCCCTGCGTGCGCTCGACGCGCGCTTGCGCGACGAAAGCTACCGCACCGTCGCCGAGGTTTTGCTTGGGTTCAGCGGCACCAAAGAGGATTTCGAGGGCGATCCGCGCAAGAACAAGGCCCGTCGACTCGTCGCTCACGGGATCAAGATGATGCGCGGCGGCTATCGGCTGCTCCTGCATTATCCCATCAAGGCTGTGAGCAAATAAGCCTACACCTGCCCGCCACCGCGCGCAGCCAGTGCGACCGCCTGTTCCAGAATGCGCCGATAGCCTGAGCCTGAGAGCCACTGCGCGCGGGCAAGATGGCTTTCCCAGCAACGGCGACTGCGCGCTTCCTCAGCTATGGGGTCGCGGTGCAGGACGATGCGAGCGACCTCTTGCCAGTCGGCGCCGTCCCGGCTGGCGTCTAGCAGGCGTAGGTAAGTGACGAAGTGCCGTTCGTCATAGGGCGTGATGTCTAACCCGCCGGGAGCCTCATCTTCAACATCGGGATCAAGCTGAGGCCGTTCACGCATGAATTCCGCCTTTTGCATCGAGAACGCGGACATAATGAAGCAAGTTCAGGACAACCTGATGAATAGCATGGTCTGATACGAATAGGAACGATCATTCCTAGAATGATCGTTCCTATGCTGGTTCCCCTCTGGTCATGGATCTCAAGGAGGTCATGGCGAGGAATCTGCGTCGGGCACGTCATGATAAAAAGCTGACGCAAGAAGAACTCGCCGATCGGGCGGGCCTGAGTATGCGCTATGTCGGTGCGATCGAGCGTGGCGACGTATCTGCTAGCGTCACCGTCCTTGGCCAGATTGCCGATGCCCTTGAGATCGAACCCGGCGAATTACTGAAGAAGGTCGGCGCGCCAAAATAGCAGGCCGATCACAGGGCCGAACGTCGCTGGCTAGGTCCGCCGAGTGAGCGTACGACAATCCCAGCCACAACAGCCGGAGGGGTGCCGCCAGCGCGTGAGCGCAAATGCGGCACGCTACCCGCCGCCGATCCCTCGCCATGGTTCGCCGTAGCCCGCCGCTTTGTCTGCGGCGCGCATTAACGACGAACTCCAGAGGTGATCCATGGCCAACCCCTTGGCGGGCCTGCCGCCACGACTTTTGCGCACGCAGGAAGCTGCCCGCTTCCTCGGCATTTCCATCCGCACCCTCGAGAAGCACCGGACCTATGGGACCGGCCCGACCTACCGCAAGATCGGCGGCCGCGTCCTCTACACGGTCCACGACCTCGAAAGCTGGTCGGAGATCGGCACCCGCAAATCCACCCGCGAGACGACGGCCGGCACGGTTTTCCCTGCGCGTCCGCTGACGCCCGAAGAGCGGGGTAAGTGCTGAATGCTGCGCGACGACGATCATAGACCCGCGCAGCCGACCGATGCGAGTGAGCGCAGCCACCTCAACCCCTTCGTGGTCGCGACCGGCGATGCCGCCCCGCGCGACCAGCGCGACTTGATGGAGCGGCCCTTCTTCTCGCTTGCGAAGACGCCGCGCACCAAGCCGATTCTCTATAAGGCCGCCGATGTCGAGGTGCAGGTGCTCGCCATGCCCGAACACGGCATGGCAACCATCTGGGATGCCGACGTGCTGATATGGGCCGCCTCGCAGATCGTCGCGGCCGAGAATGACGGCCTGCGCACCTCGCGCTTCTTCCGCTTCACGCCCTATCATCTGCTGCGCGCCATCGGACGGCCGACCGGCAACCGCCAATATGTGCTGCTGAAGGCCGCGCTCGCGCGCCTGCAATCCACCGTCATCGCCACCACGATCCGCAACGGCCCGCATTGGCGGCGCCGGCAATTCTCGTGGATCAACGAATGGGAGGAGATGACGACGCGCACCGGCCGCGTCGAGGGCATGGAATTTGTCCTGCCCGAATGGTTCTACAACAGCGTCGTCGACCGCTCGCTCGTCCTTACCATCGACCCGGGCTATTTCCGGCTGACCGGCGGCATCGAGCGCTGGCTCTATCGCGTCGCCCGCAAGCACGCCGGCCACCAGAGCCATGGCTGGCTGTTCGAGGTCGCGCACCTCCATGTGAAGTCCGGCAGTCTTGCCCGCGTCTCCGACTTCGCGCTCGATCTGCGCCGCATCGCCGCCCGCCAGCCGCTCCCCGGCTATCGCCTTGAGATCGAGCGGGAGCACGGCCGCGAACTGCTGCGCATCCGCCCCGAAAACCTGTCCACAGTGCCTGTGGAAACGCCTGTGAATACCATCGGCACATCAGGCGCACGCGGTATCGGCACATCGGGCGCAGCCCTATCGGCACATCAGGCGCAAGGACCGCAGCTAAGCCTATGGCCTGAAACGCGGAATCTGGCTGCTAACTTAGAGTCTAACAGAAGATCTAACTCTTCTTCTTTGACGCACGCACACGCGAGGCGTGGTGCCGGTGCCGGTGCCGCCCGCTCCATCGCCGACGTGCTACGCGACATGCTTGCCGCCGATGACCGCCATGGAGGCCGGTCATGAGCGACAGAGCCTCCCACCGAGCGCATGGCCGTCCGCTGCCGGACGGGCCAGCACCGTTCACCACCCTGGTCGAGCTGACCTTCGAGAAACGCAAGGTCGAGCACTGGATCAGGTTTGGGCGCAAGAGCTACGAACAGATCCTCGACCGTCGCCGCAGCGTCGTCGGCTTCGCGCCCGACGGCATCTTCGCCTTCGTCCGCTGGGCGGCAGGCGAGCATGGCACGATCATCTCGCGCATCGACATCGTGCGCGCCATCCGCCGCGGCGAGCCGTTCCAGACGCTGCCCTTCGTCCGGCCTGGCGGCGACATCCTACTCCGGCTCGACGGCTGGCCGAAGGTTCAGCGGGCGCTCGCCACCATCGACGCGGTGGAAGCGCTCGGCCTCGATCCGGCCGACGCTTCGCCCGATCACTGGCGGCACGTCCATAACCGGCTTTCCGCCGGTCTGGAACCGGGCGCCTACACGCCCGAGCGCCATGCGGCGTGGATCGGTCGCCGGAGGATCGACCCATGAGCCGCCGCCGCATCCTTGGCGTTACGCTGCTCGCCGTGGCCGGCATCGTCGCCACCAGCGCCGTCGAGACGCCGACGAAACTCATCTGGAACGTCACGCCGAGCGCACCCATCGGCTTCTACACCATTGAGCAAGCCGACCGGATCGAGGCGCCCGAGCTGGTCGCTGTCAGGCCGCCTGAACCGCTCGCCGGATTCATGGTCGGTCGCGGCTATGTCGGGCGCGGCGTGCCGCTGTTGAAGTGGGTCGTCGGACTTCCCGGCCAGCGGGTTTGCCGCATCGGCCGCGCCATCAAGGTCGATGGCGTGGAGATGGGCGATGCGCTCGACCACGACCGGATCGGCCGCGCTCTGCCCGTCTGGCAGGGGTGCCGCGTCATCGCTGACGGTCAGCTCTTCCTCATGAACTGGGACGTCCCTGACAGCCTCGACGGCCGCTACTTCGGCCCCATCCCCGCAAGCTCCGTCATCGGCCGCGCGCTGCCGCTCTGGACCGATGAGGAAGGCGACGGCTGCTTCGTCTGGCGCAAGCCGACGCGCTGATTTTCCAACCACAACCACCAGCAAAGGAGACTACCCATGCCGCAGATCGGTCAATTCACGCGCGAGGAATCCGGCTTCACTGGGCGCGTTCACACGCTCACGCTCTACCGCGAGATCACCATCGTCCCCGCCGAACATTCGGACGCGGAGAATGCGCCGGACTACCGCGTCCATCACGGAGCCGATGATGGCCCGGAGATCGGCGCGGCATGGAGGCGCAACGGCGAGAAGGCCGGCGAATATCTCTCCGTCCTGCTCGACGATCCGGCCTTGCCGCAGCCGATCCGCGCCAACTTGTTCCGCGACGACGATGCCGGATCGTCATGGTCGCTGCACTGGACGCGCCCGAAACCTCGCGAAGAGCGGGACTAAGGCTATGCGGTCCCGTGCCATCATCGCGTTCAAAGCCCTCATTCCTTTGTTCGCGGGGAAGCCATCTCATTCCTTCGTCCCGTTCGACCACAAGTCGGCCGGCGCGCACAGCGGAGGTCAAGGGCGGCCACCGGCCGGCGCTTTGCGCGCACTCTTGACCGTAGCGAGCACGCTGGCAGGCTGGTGGTGCGGCGGAGAAAGGCGGACACGGCGTTATGCCGCTATCCTGCTCGCTGGCGCACTTGCGCTCGGCACGGGAGCGGCGACGACAGTCGCGCAATCCGCGCCGGTTGCGCGCGCGGTCGCCGCCGATCCGCACGGCGGCTACATTGCCGAGGCGTCACAGCGCTTCGGCATTCCCGAGCATTGGATTCGCGCCGTGCTGCGCGCCGAAAGCGCGGGCGACGTGCGCGCGATCTCGTCAGCGGGCGCGATCGGGCTCATGCAGGTCATGACCGATACCTGGGCGGGCCTGCGTGTCCGCTACCGGCTTGGCCACGATCCCTACGATCCCCGCGACAACATCTTCGCAGGCACCGCCTATCTGCGCGAGATGTGGGACCGCTACGGCAATGTCGCGGCAATGCTCACCGCCTACAATGCTGGTCCCGGCCGCTATGATGAGCACCGCGCGACGGGCCGTCCGCTGCCGGCAGAGACCCGCGCCTATGTCGCCACGCTCGCACCAGCGCTCGGCGGCGCGAGCGCGGCCGGAACGCCGGAGAAGCAATCCGCACCGCCGCCCGATTGGCGCGATGCACCGCTCTTCGTAATGCGGGCGAGCGACAGGTGGAGCGCCGATCCGGTGCAGACTATCGGCACATCAGGCGACGCTCGCCCGACCGTTCCGGTGCGCGAGCGCCGCGATACGGAGCCGCGTGACGGCAACATGTTCGTGGCGCGCGCCGACGATGGGAGAACTCCATGAGGATGGCGTTCCCGCGTCCGCTTGCGGTTGTTCCGGTGTGCAGTCAGGCAGGGTCGCGCTTGGCTGCATTCCCCGTTCTCAGGGCAGGAAGGGAAGAAAGGGTGGAGGGCAAGATAAAGGAAACCGGCACCATGGGGCGGCGGTTTCTGGGCAAGCCCTTGTCTGCACACTGTTTTGGGGCGGCGCTGGCAGCACCTTCGTTTTGGACCTCGCGTGCCGCGTGCCGGCGCAAAGCCTTGGCTTTGCAGGGTTTCGACCGGCACCATAGCCCGAAATCGGACAGTTTTCCGCGTTCCGGGCCGGAGGCGCATCCTTGAGCACCGACGACGAATTCCGCTTCCGGCCCAAGCCCGGCCGCATCCGCGCAGACACGCCGAAGCTCGGCAAGGCCAAGAGTTTTCTCACGCAGGCGAAGAAGATCGCGCGCCAGCAGAGCAACAGCCCGTCGCGGTCATCGGCGTCATCGCCATCGCGCTCCCGATCGTCGTCGCCGGCCAAGGGCGGCAAGGCATCGCGGACGAGCGCGCCGGGTCTCAAGCGCGGACGAGGCGCAGCCTTCGTGCGCGCCCGCACCTTGTCGGGCGGCTGGAAGCACAGCACGCCCGGCCAGCGCCGCGTCGTCGTCAAGACCCGCTATGTCCTGGGCGCGGGCAGGAACGGGAAATCCGCTGCCCATTTGCGCTATATCCAGCGCGACGGCACCTCGCGCGATGGCGAGCGCGGACAGCTCTATTCCGCGACCGAGGACCGCGCCGACGGCCTGGCCTTCGTCGAGCGCGGCGCGGACGATCGCCACCAGTTCCGCTTCATCGTCTCGCCCGAGGACGGCGCGGACCTGTCCGACCTCACGGCCTATACGCGCGACCTGATGAGCCAGGTCGAAACCGATCTCGGCACGAAGCTCGATTGGGTCGCAGTCAATCACCACAACACCGGCCATCCCCATGTCCATGTCATCGTGCGCGGCAAGGACGAGCTGGGCGAAAACCTCGTCATCAATGGCGACTATCTCGCCAACGGCATCCGAGAGCGGGCGAGCGAGCTGACAACGCTGGAGCTTGGCCTCGTTACCGAGATCGAGCAGACCCGCAAGCTCTCGGCCGAAATCGACCAAGATCGTTTCACCCGCATCGACCGCGCCATGACCGAGGAGGCTGATGAACGGTTCCTCGACCTGCGCCATGAGCCCGCCGACGCGAAGCGCCAGTTCAACCGGACGCTGCGCCTTCGCCGTCTCGCCAAGCTGGAGAAGATGGGCCTCGCCACCGAGCACGCGCCGGGCGTCTGGGAACTAGGCGAGAAGATGGAACCGGCGCTGCGCGAGCTGGGCGAGCGCGGCGACATCATCCGCAACATGCACAAAGCGTTGAAGGCCGACGGCATGGAGCGCGACCCGATGACCTTCCAGATTCACGACGCCGCGCCGGAAGTCCCGATCACCGGCCGCGTCGTCGACAAATATCTGATCGACGAGCTGGGCGAGAACCTGACCGTCGTGGTCGACGGGATCGACGGCCGCACGCATCATGTCGCCGGCATCGACCCGGCCCGTGTCGCCGACGCCCGGATCGGCAGCGTCGTCGAGATCGGCCCGGCTGATACCGCGAGCCGCCCGTCCGACCGCACCATCGCGACGATCGCCGAAGGCGGCATCTATCGGCCGAGCCGGCATCTCGAACAGGCGATGTTCGAGGGCCGCGTGCCGGGCGGCGACTATGAGGGCTATGTCGATGCGCATGTGCGCCGGCTGGAGGCGTTGCGCCGCGCCGGAATCGTCGAGCGCATCGACGCCGACCAATGGCGTATCCCCGAGGGCTTCGAGAGCCGCACCGCCGCCCATGATGCTGGCAGAAACCGGCAGGCCAGCATCCGCGTCCTCTCAGCCGCCCAGCTCGAACAGCAGATCGGCGCGGACGGCGCGACCTGGCTCGACCGGCGGCTCATGACGGCGGAAATATCCGACCTCGCGCCGACCGGCTTCGGCCTTGAGGTGCGTCAGGCGATCGACCGCCGCCGCGAGCATCATATCGACCGTGGCGATGCGACGCTCGGCCTGAACGGCGGCACGCTCTATCGGCGCAATCTCCTCGCCACGCTGCGCGCGCGTGAGATCGGACGCATCGGCGGCGAGATGGCTGCGACGAAGAACCTGCCGTTCCGCGCCGCCAGCGACGGCGAGACCGTCAGCGGCAAATTCACCGGGACCGTCCAGCTATCGAGCGGCAAGTTCGCGCTCGTCGAGAAGAGCCACGAGTTCACCCTTGTCCCGTGGCGGCCGGTCATCGACCGCCAACTCGGCCGTGAGGTGAGCGGTATTGTGCAGGGCGGATCGGTGTCGTGGCAGATTGGGCGACAACGGGGCCTGGCTCTATAGCGATGTTTCGGTTGCCGGATGAAGGCGCCGAGGGCCGCTCTTGGGATCAGGCAAACTCGACCGTACGTTAGCTTGGATCGCGCAAATCTCCGCTTATGGATAGGATTCCGAGCATCCCAGTTGTGACAAAGACCGCCGCGAAGCCAGCCCAGACCGTCATGACGAATATCACGTCGCGAGCACGGACCACCGACGGCTGACGATCGCGACGAGAGCTGAAGGCACCGAACCCGCGTGCATCCATGGCAAGGGAGAGACGTGTCGCGTAGCGGGCACCGGCCGCGAGCAGCGGAATGATCGATCGACCTGTGCGAAGAAAATAGCCGACCGGACAAGCAGAATCGATGATGCCGCGCGCCCGCTGAGCCGCGCGCAATGTGAGGAGGTCCTGACGGTAACGGGGTGCGAATCGCATTGCGGCGATCGAACCGTATGCAAAGCGATAGGGAATGCGGCATTGGTGGACCAGTGCGCTTGCGAGCTGGTCGGTCGTGGTGCCGAAGGAGCCAAGCAGCGCTAACATCATCATCGCCGCCAAGCGCACGGCGGTTGATGCGCCAGAATGCATGGCGGCCGCGCGCAAAGTAATCCACCCGTCGATGATAATAGGCGAGTCCTTGACGAGATCGGATCGGGTGAGCAGAGCGAAGACAAGGGTCGTCCAGGCGCCGACCAGCAGTATCGCTGCGGCTCCGGCGAGCAACGTACGAAGCCGCAGCGGGACACCAGAGACAATAGCGACAAGCACGAACCCTGCGACGACGGCAGGTGTGGCGATGTCGCGGGTGAACAAGAGTAGAGCGAGCGGCGGGAGCGCTGCGACGAGTTTGGCGACTGGGTTGATCGTCGCCAGCCAGCCCCGATGGGTTGCGGTATTGTGCCCGTCGCTCATGGCACGATTTCCCGGATCTGCCCGGTGCGATAGACCGTCCGCCATTCAGGTTTTTCTCGCGCGAGTGCGAGCGCGATGCGGCGCACCGGTGGCGGACGGAGGCCTGCGCGCTCAATCAGCCTGGTGTCGCAAAGGATTTCTCCTGTCGCGCCCACGTCGAGGAGACGCCCCTGTGAAAGCAGCGCCACACGATCCGCATAATCCGCGATGAGCTGCAGATCGTGTGTGATCATTATGATGGTGATGCCCGTAGCGTTGAGTTCGCAGATCATGTTTACGATTTCACGCGCGCGGACTTGATCCTGCCCGAAGGTCGGTTCGTCCAGGATGAGAATTTTCGGCTCCGTAATCAGAGCAGTTGCGACGGAAAGGCGTCGCTTCTCTCCATGGGAGAGGAGAAACGGATTCACATCGGCATAGCGGGCCAGATCAAAACGCCCGAGCATGCGATCGACACGATCGTCGATTTCGTGTTTGCAACGGCGCCGGACGCGCAGGCCGTAAGCGAGTTCATCGCGGACGGTGCGTGCGAGGAACTGATGCTCGGGATTCTGGAACACATAGCCGATCCGATCACCTACCTGGCGGACGTCCAGGGCGGTCAGCGGGGTGCCGGCAAGCGTGATCGAACCAGACGAGAGCGGAACCAGACCTGCGATCGCGCGCGTGAGCGTGCTCTTTCCAGCCCCGTTGACACCGGCAATGGCAAGAAACTCTCCGGACATTATCCGAAGATCAACGCCGTGGAGCACAGTCACGCCCCCAAGCCTCACACTGGCGGCGTGAACGTCGATGGCGACATCTTGCTGGGCAAGCACCTGATCGCGCGATCTGCCCGTATCGGTAGTCGATACGATCGTGCCCTCAGGCGCTTCGACCGCATCGAGAGCCGGAGCAAGCTCGCTGACTGTCAGCGGCAACTCCTGTTTGGGATCGGCGTCAAGACCCAGACGGAGAGCGACGCCGGTTGCGGTTGGAAGCCAAATTCCGCGCTCAGAAAGATCGCGGGCATGCCCGCCGAGCACTTCGGCAGGAGCGCCATCGTGCATTATGGTCCCGTTGCCGTCGAGCACGACGACACGATCGGCCAGTTGGAGAGCGTCATCGAGTTCGTGTTCGACCAGGACAATCGCACGCGAGGCGTCCTTGAGGGTTGTGAGAGCAGCGTAAAACTCGGCCGAAGCGACTGGATCAAGGTTCGCGGTCGGTTCGTCGAGCACCAGCACCGGCGGGTCAAGAGCAAGCGCACAGGCAATAGCAAGACGTTGCCGGCCACCGCCGGACAACTCGGTCGGAGTGCGGAGCGCTTCCTCGCGGCTATCGGCCAAACCCATTCTGCGAAGAGCGGCGAGCGCACGGGTCTCGATCTCGTCCACCGGCACGAGAAGATTTTCCAGCCCGAAGCACACTTCATCCAGCAAGCTTCCGGTTACGACCTGAGCATCAGGGTGTTGGTTTCCACGCGGAACTGAGCCGGTTAGGCGCATAATTTCCATTGAGAATTGAGCCATGTGAACCTTCCCCCAACGCGGTGAGCGACGGGGGCA
>NZ_JBNWCL010000028.1:0-58253 GCF_053522445.1 Agrobacterium sp. 22-221-1 | reverse complement strand
AGCCCTCGCTGAAAACATGCGAGGGAAGGTTGGAACATGGGTCAATTCTCAATGGAAATATCACGCCACGCCGGGTCAGTTCTCAGTGGCAATCAACACTAAGGAAGATGCATATGAAAAGCTCGAGAAACTCATTGCCGAAGATGCTGGCAGCGATGGCGCTGTGTGGACTGATGGTGATCTCCGCTGGCTGTCAGACCACTGAGAAGCGTCTCGAGGCTGCAGCAGAGACGGTAGGCAGGATCTCCGCTGGGGTTGCGCTGCCCGCCCTCCCTGACGATTGCCGCCAGCATATGGGGCGCGTCGTTCCCAAGGCTGGCGAAAAGGTCCGGTGGACGCAGAAGCGTTGGGAATACAGCGCTGATGCCATTGACCGCCAAATCGATGAATGCGCGGCGTTCTACGACGGTCAGCGGTCTCGCCTGCAGTCGAAATAGCTTCGAGCTCTACATGATCATCTCGTAACCGGGTGGTGGCCTTGATCGGCTGCCACCCGGTTTTCATTTCTGGAGAGCGCTCCGAATGATGTTGTCATCGGTGATCTTCATGCCCTGAGCGGCTAGCCAGGCCACCAAAGGAGCAGATGCGTCGCTATCGCCCCGTTTGTTGGCCTCGGCAGCCAGTACGACACATTTCCGGATCGCCTGCAGATCCTTTAGCAGTGGTGGGAGAAGCTTGTCCTTGTCCACGGGCAGCCCCATTGCCATCATTCCAGCAATCTGTTCCCGGGCAATGATGTCGAATACCCGCTTCTCGGTGTCTTTGTACTCAATCCCTGTGACATAGAGCTGATAATCAGTCGTCTGCCTTATCCCCACCAAGCCAAGGGAGAAAAGAAGAGAGCGATCGCGGATAAACGATTCCAGACCTGCGACGACTGGGGAAGCCCCACCGTCTTCTCCCACGAAGCGCAACTCTTGAGGCTGCGAAGCAAGGATATTCTGCGCGATTATCTTCGCGCGCTCCTCAACTTCTATCGCCAGCACCTCAGCGTTATCGCGCAGCTTCTGGTGCATCACCTCAAGCTCTTGCGGAGTAGGACGATTAACTGCAGGCTTCTTTTCCTGCAGCGGCGGTGGCGGAGCAGTACCGACTGGCCCAAGTCCAAGGATTACGAGAGCAAGCGCCACCACGAGGGCCAGAACCCAACCGTAGCCGTCGAACCCTTCCTCACTGATCTGCACATAGAGAACAATTAGGATAACCGCGGCGGCGGCGAGAGCCGCGTAGCGTTGGTGCTTTGATAGATTAATCTTCAAATCCGCCCCCAGAAGTTGCTGCAAACTTATCCAGCGACAACCCGGGCATCAAGGCGGTGTACGAAAAAGAAAACCTCCCCGAAGGGAGGTTACTCCGGCCGCAAAGGCGACCTCATGGGCCATGCCCGGATCAAATATTTGCTTCTTGATCCGCCGGCGCAAACAATTCTTCCGGGAACATTAAGGGAGGACATCATGATTTCCATCGACGTGAATTCGCTGAACGATCTGGCAGAGGTCGAAAAGGCCATCGAAAAGCTTAGCTTTGTCAGGGATGCGCTCAAGACGGCCGCTGCGGCTCGCACCGCCGACCTGATTGAACAGTTAAAGCGCGACATCGCCACTGGGGCGGGTCTGACTTACGCCGAGGCATACAGCGACTGGCTTACCATTTCGGGGTGTGAGCTAGTAGAGTTGAACGAGCGAGACAGAGGCAAGGTAGCGCCCTTCATGGATCCTCAGGAGGCCATCCAGGACGACGGCATCGTCTGCCTGATAGACGGGAAAAAGCGGAAGTTTCTCGCCCGTTACGTCCGACAAGTCCACGGCCTGGAGTGGAATGAATATCGCGATCTGTTTGATTTGCCGCACGACTATCCGCAGACTTCCGGCGATCTGATCGCCCAGCGCCGGAGTGCCGCCATTGATCGTGGTTTCGGCAAGCGTGATCGCACGCAGCAGCCAGAGGATCAGGTTCGGGTAACGGTGCCCTCGAGGCGCTCGTTCTGGTCGCGAAAGGCACCACAGGTCAACGTGAACATCGACATCAATGGGAGCCGCGTATCGGCCGTTACCGATCGTGAAAGTGCGAAGAGCCTGCGAAGCTTTCTCTGAAGGAGTAGGAGACAGCGGCCCGGTCGTTGATCGGCCGGCCGTTTTGTCCATTGCGCACCAGCCGCACATCATCCTCCCAGAACAAATCGGAGGACGACATGAAGAAGACCAAGCAGTTCCAATGGTGGAATCCAATCTCGTGGATCGATGCAGTCCTGCATCTCCTCGGTGCCGTGCTTAACAGCATCTTCCGGTTTTTCGGAATGGTTCCACCACCGCGCACTGACGGCCACGAGAACCTGCAGATGGAAGACATCGTCGACGCGGAGAAAGAGGCCAGGAGAGCGCTGGATGCCATCGACACCATCGCTGCCGACATGACACCCGCTCATATCGTCCATGCCTACTGCACGGCCTCCGAGGAGGCACGGAAGATGATGGATCTCGGCAAGCTTACTAGCGAGCAGCAGGACTGGCTTCTGCGTTTGTCAGATGCCGATCTGGTCATGCTGGGCCAATCAGGTGAAGCCGCATGTAAACAGAGCCTCGAAGCCGGGAAGCTGTTGCTCAATCGGGCGAAACTCCGTCCTGCGGAAACTGAAGCGGCTCCGCAGGTTCTCAGGATCCCGGGAGCCGCTACGATCGTCGAGGAAATGTCGGAAGACGAGAAGAGGGAATACCTTCGCGAGTCCATCGCGGCCCGCCACGCAGAGCTTTTCATGTCCTCAGGCGCGGCCAACCCGAATCCGAAGTTCGTTCCCCGTGCCACCCTGCATTGAGACCCCGGCATCGCCTCGAACCTTGAAGCTGCCCTTAGCGGGGCGGCTTTGCATTTCGTAGATCCGGATCGCGTCCCACAACTCCGGGATCTCATTCAGGATGTGGCCCCAGCGTTCGGCCATAGCCTTATCCGACATATCCATGATTTCACCCAGCGTTCCGCATGCGGTCGATATGCGCCTGACGCTGCTCAAGAGCGACGTGCAAGCGCCGGACTTCAGCCTCCAGGCTCGCGACATGGCGAACTGCACGAATGGCGACACGGCCCAACTCATCCGCCCGTCCGCGGGCTTCGTTCAACTCGCAAGCATACTTGTAGGCCGCGCGCCGCTCTTTGCGGCGTTCGGCAGCCTGTTTGCCAGCGGCAGCAGCCTCCGCGAAAGTCGTCGCGATGACACTGGTCAGCAGACCGAGTTCGAGAACCGCTCGGCCAGCAGGGTCTTTGGAATCGAAGATCGTCATGCTCATGTGCGGAACTCCTGTGTCAACAATTCGCAGAGCAATCGATCGCATCTGAGAATCGCCGTCAACAGGAGGACCATGCCAAGGTTAACGGAGGGCTCCGTTACGCAACTTGTTTGAGATGAGTCTCGACGCATTGGGGGCAGATACGGTTTCCAATGTGCGAGGAGCCGAATGTCCTACCGCACGGAAGGCACTTACGCAGCGCGTAACCGATTTGCTTCCCACCTTTGGCATAGTGTGAGTGAAGACCGAGGCGATTCATCCGCGAGTAGATCGCTTTCAGCGAATGATCGCCGACGTGAATCTGACTAGGCGACAGTCCGTCAGCCAGAGCTGTCTTGAGGAACTCATCTTCTTCATCCGTCCATTGCGCCACGTCATCATTCTCCAGTTCAGAAGAATGATTTGCCGCCGGCGCGACGGATGCAAGCTATGTGCGCTTGATGGGGGAGGGCCCAGACTGCTTGGCGATGATGCCGTCGCGGGTAATCGTCGTTGTCCGAACGGTTTCCACGCCTTGATATTCGACCGCGAAGCCAACCTGATGCAGGTGTTGGTCATTGCCGCCGAAGCAGGTGTGGAAGGCCTTCAGCAGACCGACCTGATCGATCGTCTGAGGCACTGGCGACGGGTTGTTTCTGGGCGCAGGAATCGTTGCCGGGAAGAGGTAGATGCAGGGCGGCGGTAGCTCATAAGGACCGATGACCGTTACAGGCGCGCCCCCAACGGCCACCTTGGGACAGGGGCGACCAATCGTCCCGCAAGCCCAGTCCCATATCATCAAACCATCCACCACCTGGCTGCGCGAGATGATCTCTGCAGAGAGACGGGTGTGGATGCCTGACCACGCATTATGCGCCGGGTCAGCACCCGGGTTCGAACAGATCGACCAGATTATGAACTCGTTGACGTGCGGCGGGCGCTCGAAAATATTGGTATTATTGCCGTCCAGGCAGCCTTTGAGTTCTATTGCGGACTTGGTGCCGTCCAGCAGCTCCACCACGTAGTCATGGCGGTTGCTCTCACCTGCGGAGTGCCATTCCTTGATCGCGTTCTGATCCTGCATATAGTTCAGGACGTGGCGGACGAATTCGCGCTTGTCGGACATCGAAGCGATGAACTGCCCCCGGATGCGTTCAACCGCGCCGCGGAAAAGGCCCGAATTGTAGAATTCGTTCTCATCAAGACCGTGATCGCCCAGCTTGTGGGCTTCGGTCTTGAGGACTTCGGCGAAAGTCTCGATCCTCTTACGCAGTTCGGCGTTTGCAATGCATGGTATCGGCGAGTCGGCAGTCATGCCACATGTATCTCATCGGTTGATTCGTCCGAGGAGATTACACCCGCGAGGGGCTCCAGCAAATGCTGCGCGAGGAACCGAACGACTGGCACGGCAACGCCATCGCCCATCAAGTGATAGGCCTCATTGTAGGCCTTCGGTAGCTTGTATGTGTCCGGCAGTCCCATGAGCCGAGCAGTCTCCCGTGCGGAAATCAGGCGGCTGCGCACAACGTTGCCGTCGACGACGATGATGGTTTGACGCGAGGAGCCGCCTGCAGGCGTACGAAGGCAGCCAGCAACATCGTCAAAACGAACTTCGGCGCGCACACCGCGGCCCTCTGCGTCTTGACGTGTACGCTTGTAGATGCCGCCAACCATACGGCGGCCTGCACGCTTGGCGGCCTCGACCTTGGCGCGGTTGACCGGAGACATGGAATCAAGAAGCTTTGCCGTCTCGGCCTGCGTGTGCCATTCAACAGAAGCCGGGTTCTCTTCGATGATGTCGGCGAACGTGCTGGTGCGCATCGCGGGCATCGACAGATTCCACCAAACCCAGTTCTTCAACGCAGATGCAGGAACACGATCAACGGCTGCGCGCAGTCCGCGGGTGTGGAACGGCATCGTCGGACCCGGAGCGATGAGCGCGGCATCGATCTCGATATCTTCGCGGACACCGACAACAAACAACCTCGGCCGCGACTGAGGAACGAAGACGGCGGCATCGATGACAAGCGCACCGTAGCGGTAACCGTGTTTGGTGAAGGTCTCACAGATGGCGGCGAAGTCTTTTCCAGCGTGTGAGGTCAGTGTGCCGTTGACGTTCTCAAGCGCGATCACGCGGGGCGCGCGTCCGTCTTCCTTGAGATCAGCAATGATGTCCCAGAACGGATAGAAGGTGCCGCTGCGCTCGCCTTTGAGACCCGCACCGCCCCCAGCAAGCGACAGGTCCTGACACGGGAACGAACCCCAGACGAGATCGGCCACACCCGGCAGGCTTTCGATTTTGACCTTGCGGATATCGTCGACGAGCAGCTCACCACCAAGGCCCCAGTTGAGCTGATAGGTCATGCCCTTCTTGCGGTCGAAGTCATTTGCAAACACGCATTCCCAGCCCTTGCCGAGGCCAGCGCGTGCCATGCCAGCACCCGCGAAGAACTCGTAAAAGGTAGGGTTCGGTTTGGACATCATACTCTCCGATTCTCGCTCGCAGGATATCAACTGGCATCCCACGATAGAACTTCAATAGTTTACGTTTTGTTCTCTTTCCAGAACTTTATTCATTCTGGTTGTGATACCGGCCGCAGGATATCGTCATGACACTCCCCTGCCCTTGCCCGAGGCTTGTCTATCCTCCCGCCGCAGCCTGGTAGATCCTGAGCGCGGCACCGATGATGGTAGCGCACATGACCAGGACGATGAGGCCGATGATGAGATAGTCGCCCAGGCTCCTCTTCATACGGCGACCGTAGCCGGTCGCGATTCCTGCGTCGAGGACCTTGTTTCGATAATCGCCGGCGGCGACCATCCTAAAACACAAGACAGGGAGAGTGAGATGCCAAAACGCCCAGAAAAACGCCCGCTGACGACGGTCATCAAGACGGTTAAACTGCAGCCTGAGACAACGCGCGAAGACGAGGGTGGCGAAGACACCTGGCTTCGAGACGCGCAAGAACAAGCTGCATACGACATGTCCACCGCTTTCTGCCGCGTCCGCTATGACTGACTGCCCGTTATCGCGGAAGTTTGCGAAGCGATAACTTGTGACCGTGCCGCGTGTGGCAGGCGGTGCAGTAGAGTCTGTGCTGCACATCATCGAGCTGAGCGTCGTAGCCGAGCACCCGGCGGACATCCCGACGCTCCACCTGGCCGTACCGACGACATCGCTGACACCAACCGAGAAGGACGTACCATTCCGGCAACTGGTCCAACCTCGGGTATGACGGTGGACCAGCAGAATGGACGGTCTGCGGCGCAGCGAGCAAATCTACTCCCCGCCGATGCTTCACCGCTTCAGCTCAGTCGTTCGTACTGAGGCCGCCATCCACGGGAGATGCCGCGGCTCATCAGGTTGCTGGCAATGTAGAGCTGGTCGCGAAGAAAATCGGCATCTTCAAGAAGGCTGCGGATTGCAGCAAGTGCGTCACCACCGTGCGCCGAGAGAACCGACTCAGCCAGATCAACCTCTTCCTCTGCTACGGGTTCGACCGGATCATCATTGAGGATATCGAGTGCGAGCTGCTCAGACATAGGTGACCTCCGTAGGAGCAAATTCCGTTGACTGCGGATAATGTTCCTATTTTGTTCTCATCAGGGAGTCAAGAAGGTGCCACGAGTCTAGCTCAGGTGTACGGGCCGGAGAAACAGTAAGCGGATGCTCACAGGAGCAGAGAAGCACAACTTAAGATTTTATCGCTTCAAGACTCACGATCGTCGCCTGAAATTGCTTCGACAACATTCGACCGGAAGGAAAACTCGATGTTGTCGATGATGTTGTCGGAGGAAGCTCGAAGTGCCGACACCCAGAAACGAAAAAACCCCGCAAATGCGGGGTTTTCGACTGGTCGGAGTGGAGTGATTCGAACACTCGACCCCCACGTCCCGAACGTGGTGCGCTACCAGACTGCGCTACACTCCGTGACCAGCGGCGCTTCTATAGACCAGCCTCCGGCATTCGACAAGCGGCTTATTGCATTTTTTGTGACAAGTTTTTCCCATCTGTTGAAACAACCCTGCCAGGAGCCTGTGGCACCGGCTGGAAGGCCTCAAAACGTTACAAAAAAGCAATTGTGGCAGGAAATTTTCATCGAGCCGCACACCTCCCCTGCCCGCCGTCTCCAAATCTGCTAGGGGAACGGAATGACCGGCGGGAAGCCGGACTCGGCACAAAGGACATTTCACCATGCTATCTCGCAGCGTAACGCTTGCAGCGTTTGCCATTGCGCTCTCGGCCTGCACCACTTCCACGGGCGGCTCCACTCCCTCTTTCACCCAGAAGAGCCCCGTTGAGACCCGCTGGGTCGGCCAGTCCGCAGGTATTTTCTTCGCAAAATTCGGCCCGCCGCTGAGCGATACGGAAACCGGCAGCTCCACCGTCTATAACTGGCGCGGCGGCTACAGGAAGGCCACCATTCCGGCTAGGTTCGAAGAAGGCAAGGATGGCAAGAAGGGTCGCCAGATCTCGCCCGCCCGCACCGCCTCGCTCTCCTGCACGGTGCAGCTCGTCGTTTCCAGCGATTACAAGATTACCGCCGTGCGCACGGTTTCCGACCGCCCCGGCATCAACGGCCCGAGCTATTGCGCGGAATTCCTCGCCGCAGACTGATCTTCGGCCACAGGCCAGATGCAGCAAGGCCCGCCCGAACCGGCGGGCCTTTTCACTTTTTCGGGATTATTGTCATTTTTCTGAAAAAATTTTTGCCTATAGCCGCACCCTGCGACCCGTGACGCGCAGGAAACAGCGTCATATCCGCCTTTCCGCGATATCCCGCTCACAGAACCCTTTCAACCGTTTGAAAGCGCCGTCTAATCTTCGCCGTCATAAAAATGACGATCGGCAAAACCGCAAAATTGGCCGTTGCGACCATATGTCCCTGCAAAATCCCTGCAAAACTGCTTGAACTGGAGTGAAAGAGTCCGGGTTGTGCCGGTTTGCGCTTTGCTGTAACGGGGCGAACGGGAGGAATGTTTTTAACACAAAACAAGAATCAGGTATGGCCGTGACTCCCATCGATCAAGACAAATCCCAGCTCACTGATCTTTCCCAGGAAACCTCCCTTTCCAACGCATTTCCCATGAACCGCCGACAGGTTCTGGGCGGCGCGCTCGCCGGAATTGCCGCAGCGGCACTGCCCTCTTCCCCACTTCTCGCCAATACGGCCGCCAAGAAGGTCGACGTGCTTTTGATCGGCGGCGGCATCATGAGCGCGACGCTCGGTGTGTGGCTGCGCGAACTCGAGCCCACCTGGTCGATGCAGATGCTGGAGCGGCTGGATGGCGTGGCGCTTGAAAGCTCGAACGGCTGGAACAATGCCGGCACCGGCCACTCGGCGCTTGCCGAACTCAACTACACGCCGGAAGACGACAACGGCAACATCAAGATCACCCAGGCCGTCAACATCAATGAATCCTTCCAGATTTCCCGGCAGTTCTGGGCCTGGCAGGTGCGCAACGGCGTTTTGAAGAACCCGCGCTCCTTCATCAACCACACGCCGCATATGAGCTTCGTCTGGGGTGATGAGAACGTCGCCTATCTGGAAAAGCGCTATCAGGCGCTCAAAGTCAGCCCGCTTTTCGCCGGCATGGAATATTCCACCGATCCCGAGCAGATCAAGAAGTGGGTGCCGCTGATGATGGAAGGCCGCGATCCTTCCCAGAAGATCGGCGCGACCTGGTCGCCGCTCGGCACCGACATGGAATTCGGCGAAATCACCCGGCAATTCGTATCGCATCTGCAGGGCGACCAGAATTTCGACCTGCAGGTCAATAGCGAGGTTTCCGACATCCAGCGCAATGCCGATGGCAGCTGGCGCGTGACCTATACCAACACCAAGACCGATGCCGAACAGGTGGTGGATGCGAAATTCGTGTTCATCGGCGCCGGCGGCGGCGCGCTGCATCTGCTGCAGATGTCCGGCATTCCGGAAGCGGACGATTATGCCGGCTTCCCGGTGGGCGGCTCGTTCCTCATCAACGAGAACCCCGACGTGACGATGCAGCATCTGGCCAAGGCCTATGGCAAGGCCTCGGTCGGCTCGCCGCCCATGTCGGTGCCGCATCTCGATACCCGCGTGCTGGGCGGCAAGCGTGTCATCCTGTTCGGACCTTTCGCCACCTTCTCCACCAAGTTCCTGAAGGAAGGCTCCTATTTCGATCTCGTCTCCTCCGTGACGACCAGCAATGCCTGGCCGATGGTGCGGGTGGGCATCGATGAATATCCGCTGGTGGAATATCTCGCCGGTCAGCTGATGATGTCGGATGACGACCGTTTTGCCGCGCTGAAGGAATATTTCCCGAATGCCAAGCAGGGCGAATGGCGCCTGTGGCAGGCCGGCCAGCGCGTACAGATCATCAAGCGCGACGAAGAAAAGGGCGGCGTGCTGCGGCTCGGCACCGAAGTCGTCGCCGCCAAGGACGGCAGCATCGCCGGCCTGCTCGGCGCTTCGCCGGGCGCTTCCACGGCCGCCCCGATCATGCTCAGCGTTCTGGAAAAGGTCTTCAAGGACAAGGTGGCCACGCCTGAATGGCAGGCCAAGATCCGCCAGATCGTGCCGAGCTACGGCACGAAGCTCAATGACGACCCGGAAAAGGTGCAGCAGGAATGGGCCTACACCGCCGAACACCTGCAGCTGCCCACCCCGCCGCAGATCGACCTTGAGGCGCTGAAGGGCGCCGGGGCGGCGCCTGCGGGTGCGCCGGTGAAGAAGGTGCCGGATATCGCGCTTTAAGGCTTGGCTGCGATTTAGGATTGAACGCCGCGTGTCTCCGGATGCGCGGCGTTTTTTGTTGGAGATGACTTCTCCACCCGCACCGGCATCCTCCGGTGCATTGCCACCAGGGCGTTGAAAAAATACCTCGCGCCAAAAACCAGTTGGTGGTAATAATTCCTACCAATATCCATGGGGAAATGACATGGCCAACGTTGAAAAGATCAGCGTCTCGATGACGCCCCAGCACGCCGAAATCTTGCGTGACGCCGTGGAAAGCGGTGCTTATGCCAGCAGCAGCGAAGTCATCCGTGAAGCGATGCGAGACTGGTCGGCAAAATGGATTCAGCGACGCGACGACATCGCCAAGCTGCGCGCATTGTGGGCTGAGGGCAAAGCCAGTGGCGGTTCAACCGAAGTGGATTTCGACGAGGCGCTCAATGAAGCGCGTGCAGAACTGGCCTCGTTGAAAAATCGTGACCACTAAGCTTGTCTGGACGCCCCGCGCACGTAGCGATGTGAAGAAAATCTATATCGATATCGGCAAATCACAGCCTCTTGCCGCAGAGCGATATTTCGCTCGGTTCCGCGCCAAAGCGGAGCGCTTGGTCGACCATCCTCACCTCGGCGAGCGCCACCCGGAAATTTTTCCGTCCGCCCGTATGCTCATCGAAGCACCTTATGTCATTCTCTACGAAACCGTGCCGGACACCGATGGCGGCGAAATATATTCCGTGGAAATCGTTCGAGTGATCGATGGTCGCCGGGACCTGCGAACGTTGTTCTGACTTTGGGATAGATGGCTGGGGCGCCAGGATTCGAACCTGGGAATGCCGGTACCAAAAACCGGTGCCTTACCGCTTGGCGACGCCCCAACAGGGCAGCGAAGGCGAAACGCCGCTGCCTGAACCGCGCCTGATTAGCAAAGCCTGCCCGGCCCGGCAATGACCCGGCGACTTATTTTTTCACAAAATTCAAGCTTTTTGAGTGCCGTGGCGAAGTTCGCATGTTAGGGCTTGGCGATGGCGCGGTTGAGGCTGCGGCTCAAGCTGGCATGGCATTTTTCAGGAGGTCTCGATGGCGGACCCGGCATTCGATCTCGATTTTCGGCCGGCCTATGGCGAGGCGGTTCCTGTCGCCCCGCTGATCCAGCGCATCACCGTCAACAATCCTTCCGCCTTCACCTTCCATGGCACCAACTCCTATATTGTCGGCGACCGTTCCGTCGCCGTCATCGATCCCGGCCCGGAGGATGAGGCGCATTTTCAGGCGCTGATGGCGGCGCTGAAGGGCCGCGAGGTCACCCATATCTTCGTCAGCCATACGCACCGCGATCACTCGCCGCTTGCCCGCCGGCTGAAGGAGGCGACCGGGGCGCTGACGGTGGCGGAAGGCCCGCACCGGGCCGCCCGGCCGCTGCATGTGAGGGAGACAAACCCCTTTGCCGAAAGTTCCGATACGGCTTTTCTACCCGACATCGCGCTTGGCGACGGCCAAAGCCTTTCCGGCGATGGGTGGCGGCTTACCGCGCTGCATACGCCGGGACACACCGCCAACCACGCCGCCTTCGCGCTTGATGGCAGCGGCATCGTCTTTTCCGCCGATCATGTCATGGCCTGGGCCACCACCATCGTCGCGCCGCCGGATGGGGCGATGAGCGATTACATGGCCTCGCTGGAACGGCTGCTTACCCGCGACGACCGGCTGTTCCTGCCTGGCCATGGCGGCCCGGTCACCGACCCCGCCGCCTTCATGCGGGGCTTGCGCGCCCACCGCCGTATGCGGGAAAAGGCGGTTCTGAAGCGCATCAAAGATGGCGACCGGCGGATCGCCGATATGGTGAAGGTCATCTATGCCAGCACCGACAAGCGCCTGCATGGGGCGGCGGCCCTTTCCGTTCTGGCGCATATCGAGGACTTGATCGAAAAGGGTGAGGTGCGGACGGATGGTGCGCCGTCGCTGCTGGGGGAATATTTCCCGGCATAGCGGATATTTCTGGCACGCGACATTTCAGGGCGCGTTGTGACCTCGCCCCTCACCCACCCCTTGATTGGATCGAGCGGATGCCACTTGTTTCTTCTCCCCGCCGGGGAGAAGTCCGCGGCAGCGGGATGAGGGGGCGAGGGTAGAGATATTCGGAGAGCTTGCCCCCTCATCCGACCCTTCGGGCCACCTTCTCCCCCTCGGGGAGAAGAAACAGGCGGCACCCGCTCATCCCCATCAAGACGAAGCGTAGCGTCAGCTACACATCAATTGTCGTTCAACCCCTGCATCTCCGCGTCCAGCGCATCGAGATAGGCTTCGGCAATCGCAGCACCCATGCCGAGATCGTGCGGGCCGTAGCGGGAGGCGACGCGGACATCGACGATGGTGGTTTCGGCCTCTTCCTTGAGGCGGATGAGGATATCGAAACGCAGGCCCCAGATGCGCGTGCGGGTTTCGCCCTGCATCAGCACCACGCCGCTACCGTTAAAGAAGGTGGGCAACGGCGCGTCGGTCGGGCGGGCCATGGGCACCGGCACGATGGAGGGCAGATCCTCGACCGGTCCCTCTTCCGCAGGCTGCGTCCTGTCCTGCTCGGGAACGCCGACGGAGGGCGCATCTTCCGCCCCGATCACCCCCTTCGTGTGGGCGATGCGGATATTCTGGGCGGTGGCCATTTTTTTGGCGGCGGCATAGATGCGGTCGATTGCGCCTTCATAACGGCGGCCGGCGAGGCTGGCATAGGCTTCGGCCTGCGCGTCGCGGTCGGCCTTGGTGATAGTCGCGGGCCGCACCAGCCATTGCTGGTTGGCGGCGGGCGTCACCAGCCATTCCGGCACGTCGGTCAGATCGGTGGAGATGTCATAAATCTTCGGCTGCTGCCAATAAAGAAAAGCGCCGTAACCGACCACGCCGAGCGGCAGGGCCGAGAGAAGCAGCGCCGCCAGCGCCGAAAGGCCGCCGCGCGCGCCCTTGGTCCACAGCCGCTGAAGCCCGATCAACGCCAGAAGCACGGCCGCGAGGGCGATGCCGGCAGCGATGACGAGCAGCCCGACAAGATCGGGCGTCGTCAGCGGCCCGAAACGATGAATGCCGGCGGCGATGAGAAACAGCACAAGCGCCGCAAGACCCAGATAGCGGGAAAGATAGGCTGCAACCGAAAAAGGCCGGACGAAACGCACAGTCATGAAAGCGGATATCCGTTAGATCGCATTGGCTAAAAAGCGTTGCACCCGAATTCTGGCAGGGAATCACCTGCATATGATGTCATAGACCGGATTTGCGGCGAGGAAAACAAAGGAGGAGGCGATCCCTACGCTAAAGCATGCGAACTTCTGCGTCATGCCGGTCCCCGGAACAAGCCCGAGGATGATGCGGCATCCAGCCATGCTGCGCCGTGAGGAATGAGTCTTTTGCGATCAAGGACTTGATCGCGCTGGACCCCGGATCAGGTCCGGGGTGACGGAATATCAGGCTATGACACTGCCAAACTGTAGGTTTTAGGACTCTGACGTCGAAGGCGACGAAGGAACGGAATATTTTTCCGCATTGCCTCACCTAAAGAGAATTATTCCCCGACAACACAACAAATACGCACGTTCATCCCTTAATTGCTGAGGAAATCGGCGTATTCTCGGCGACCTCCCTCGAGAATGCGTGTAAAAAGTGCAACATTCTCGTTTTCTTGCACAATAAAGAGACATGTCATGTCACAGGCAACGACGTCCGCCGGCCCCTCCGGGCCTAAACCCTTTTATCGCAATTTCGGCTTTCAGGTTCTGATCGCCATGGTCATTGGTCTGCTGCTCGGGCTCGTTGCGCGCAACATCGGTCCCGATGCCGCCGGCAGCCCCAACTGGTTGTCGGTGACGCTGCAAACAATCGGCAGCATTTTCGTGCAGCTTTTGCGCGCGCTGGTTCCGCCGCTGATCTTCACGGCCATCGTCGCCTCCATCGCCAATCTCAAGAACCTCTCCAATGCGGCGAAGCTCGTCTGGCAGACACTTCTCTGGTTCGCCATCACCGCATTGATCGCCGTCGTCATCGGTATCGTGCTTGGCCTCGTCATTCAGCCCGGCGTCAACACGGCGATTGCCAATACGGCAGCGGCGGCACCCTCTTCCACCGGTTCCTGGCTGGATTTCCTGAAGGGCCTTGTGCCGGCCAACGTCTTCGGCCTCGAAGCGTCTACCAAGCTCAATAATGGCGCGGCCAGCACCTCGTTGAACTTCAACGTGCTGCAACTGCTCGTCGTCTCGATCGCCTTCGGTGTCGCGGCGCTGAAAGCCGGCAAGGCGGCGGAGCCGTTCCTCGCCTTCAACCAGTCGCTGCTCGCCATCGTGCGCAAAATCCTGTGGTGGGTCATTCGCCTCACCCCCATCGGCACCATCGGCCTGCTCGGCCGCGCGGTCGATCAATATGGCTGGACGACGCTGTCGCAGCTCGGCTGGTACGCGGCGGCCGTTTATATCGGTCTCGCACTGGTGCTTTTCGTGGTCTATCCGGCGCTGCTTCTCGCCCATGGCCTGAAGCCATCGCGCTTCTTTGCGGGCGCATGGCCGGCCATCCAGCTCGCCTTCGTGTCGCGCTCGTCCATCGGCACGCTGCCCGTCACCGAAACCGTGACGGAAAAGAGCCTCGGCGTGCCGCGCGAATATGCCGCCTTCTCCGTGCCGCTCGGCGCCACCACCAAGATGGACGGCTGCGCCGCCATCTATCCGGCGATTTCGGCGATCTTCATCGCACAGTTCTTCCAGGTGCCGCTCGGCATCCAGGAATATGTGCTGATCGTCTTCGTCTCCGTGCTCGGTTCCGCCGCAACGGCAGGCCTCACGGGCGCGGTGGTGATGCTGACGCTGACGCTTTCGACGCTCGGCCTGCCGCTGGAAGGTGTGGGCCTGCTGCTCGCCATCGACCCGATCCTCGACATGGGCCGCACGGCGGTCAACGTCGCCGGCCAGGCGCTGGTGCCCACCCTCGTCGCTAAGCGCGAGGGCATTCTTGATGAGGCCGTCTATAACAACGCCAAGGATATCGACGCACTCGACGACCGGGAAGCAGCGCCGGCCTGACAGCGGCAATCGTGGGGCGTTTCCGGTGAAAAGGGAGACGCCCCATGCGGACCATTCCCGTTGTTCCCTGATAGTTTGGGGTTGACGGCAATAATTTCATCGATAGCGATAGCGGCACGGACAATAGCGCAATTTAGAGCGGAAACTGTGCATGGCGAAACGTAACTGGATCTATGTCGGCCTGCTCGCTTTCATCTCCCTCGGGCTTCTGATCGATGCGGCCGTCTGGCCTGCCGGGCCTCCAGCATCCTTTACCGCAAACGATCTGGTGCAGATGATCGGCATCATCACGCTATTTGCCTGGTGGCAGATAGAGGATGCCGAAAAGCGGGACCTCCGGCGCAGCTCCGCCGCCAAAATCACCACCGTTCTGCTCGCACCCATCGGGCTTGCGATTTACCTCTATCAAACCCGCCGGTGGCCCCGCGCCACCCTCGGCCTCTTCGCATTTATCGGCGGCATCGTCCTCATCGCCATCCTCACGGTTCTGCTCGGCGACTGGCTCATTCAACAGGGTTTGTTCCCGCCGTCTTTTCTTCGTGATTCCTGAGCAACGGGAGCATGTCGGATTTTACGACACCACGCCGCCTGACACCGCTATCGCCGCCGCCTGCCAAGCCATTCTCCATGATGGATTGATGCAACTTTCCGCCCCAACGCGGCTTTTCCCCACATGAAAACAGGCGTATCAATCGCGGCAATAAAAGTGCCGTACGGCTGTCATGTTAAGGGAGAAACAAAATGCGTGTTTCCATCGTCTTCGGTGCGCTTGCCGCCATGCTGGCGCTCACCGCCTGCCAGACGTTGACGCCGGAAGAGCGTCGGGCGCGGGATGAGGCGACTTGCCGGGGTTACGGTTTCCGCCCCGGCACGGACCCGATGGCCGGTTGCCTTCTCGATCTGGAAATGGACCGCCGCGCCGACAACCGCGCCTGGCAGGCGCAGATGAACCGCGACATGTTCTACCGCCCCGTGGTGGTGGAGCGGCGCATCATCGTCCAACAGAACCCCTGACGGGAATGAAGGCGACATTGCTCGCCACCCTGCCCTCATCCCTCTTTGCCGCCAGCGTTGCCTGCGCCGCGGCCAGGCGGGCGATAGGCACGCGGAAGGGCGAGCAGGAAACGTAGTCGAGATCGGCGTCCTCGCAGAAATGGATCGAGGCCGGGTCGCCGCCATGTTCACCGCAGATGCCGAGCTTCAGTTCCGGCCGCGTCTGGCGGCCGCGTTCGGCGGCGATGCGGATCAACTCGCCCACACCGTCGAAATCGAGCGAGATGAACGGGTCACGCTCGATGATGCCCTTGCGCTGATAGGTATTGATGAAACGCGCCGCATCGTCGCGGGAAATGCCGAAGGTAGTCTGCGTCAGGTCGTTGGTGCCGAAGGAGAAAAATTCCGCCGCTTCCGCGATCACATGCGCGCGCAGTGCCGCGCGCGGCAGCTCGATCATCGTGCCGGTGAGATATTCGATCTCCATGCCGGTCTCCTGCGCCACGGCGGCGGCGACGCCGTCGATGACTTCGGTGACGTAATCCAGTTCCGCGCGCAGACCGACAAGCGGCACCATGATCTCGGGCACGACCGGCGCGCCGGTGATGCGCGCCGCCGCAACGGCCGCTTCGAAAATGGCGCGGGCCTGCATTTCGGCGATTTCCGGGTAGGAAATGGCAAGGCGGCAGCCACGATGGCCGAGCATGGGGTTAAATTCGTGCAGCGCATCCAGCCGCTGGCGGAACACCGTCTGCGGCATGCCCATGGCGGCCGCCACCTCGACGATTTCGCCATCGGTCTTCGGCAGGAATTCGTGCAGTGGCGGGTCGAGCAGGCGGATCGTCACCGGCAGGCCGTGCATGATCTGGAAAAGCTCGGTGAAATCCGAGCGCTGCATCGGCAGAAGCTCATCGAGCGCCGCCCGCCTGCCCTTTTCGCTTTCGGCGAGGATCATCTCACGCATGACGTGGATGCGGTCGCCCTCGAAGAACATATGTTCGGTACGGCAGAGACCGATGCCTTCCGCGCCGAAGGCACGCGCAGCGCGGGCGTCGGCGGGTGTGTCGGCATTGGTGCGCACCGTCATGCGGCGCAGGCTGTCTGCCCACTCCATCAGCTTACCGAAATCGCCCGAGAGTTCGGGCTGCGTCATCGGCACCTCGCCCTTCAGCACCCGGCCGGAAGAGCCGTCGATGGTGATGACATCGCCGCGTTTGAGCATGCAGCCGACGCCGATCAGCACCTTGTTGCGCATGTCGACGCGCATGGAGCCGGCGCCGGTGACGCAGGGAATGCCCATGCCGCGCGCCACCACGGCGGCGTGGCTGGTCATGCCGCCGCGCGTCGTCAAAATGCCTTCGGCGGCGTGCATGCCGTGAATATCTTCCGGGCTGGTTTCGATGCGCACCAGAATGACACGGCGGCCTTCGGCTTCCGCCGCAACCGCCTCTTCGGCGGTAAAGACGATTTCGCCCGTCGCCGCCCCCGGCGAAGCTGGCAGGCCGGAGCCGATGATGGGGCGGGATGTGCCGGGATCGATGGTGGGGTGCAATAGCTGGTCGAGCGACGAGGGCTCGATGCGGCAGACGGCTTCCTCCTGCGAGATCAGCCCCTCTTCCACCATATCGACGGCGATCTTCATGGCGGCGCGGGTGGTGCGCTTGCCGGAACGGGTCTGGAGCATCCAGAGCTTGCCGCGCTCGATGGTGAACTCCAGATCCTGCATGTCGCGATAGTGGTTTTCCAGCCGCTTGCAGATCGCCAGAAATTCGCTGAACGCCTCCGGCATCAGCTTTTCCATGGAAGGCTTGTCGGAGCCGGAGGCAAGACGCGCGGCCTCGGTGATGGATTGCGGCGTGCGGATGCCCGCCACCACATCTTCGCCTTGAGCGTTGACGAGGAATTCGCCGTAAAGCTCCGCCTCGCCCGTCGAAGGATTGCGGGTAAAGGCGACGCCGGTTGCCGACGACGAGCCGAGATTGCCGAACACCATGGCCTGAACGTTGACCGCCGTGCCCCAGTCGCCCGGAATATTGTGCAGGTGCCGGTAGGTCACGGCGCGGTGGTTGGTCCAGCTGGCGAAGACGGCGCCGATTGCGCCCCAGAGCTGAACATGACAGTCCTGCGGAAAAGCTTCGTCCAGCTCATCCTCGATCAGCTTTTTATAAAGCGAAACGACATGCTGCCATTCGACCGCCGACATGTCGGTATCGTATTCGTGGCCGAGGCGGCCCTTTTCATCCTCGAGAATTTCCTCGAACAGTTCGTGGTCGAGGCCCATGACCACATCGGCATACATCTGGATGAAGCGGCGGTAGCTGTCCCAGGCAAAACGCGCGTCGCCCGCATCGTGGCCCAGCGCCTCAACGGTGCGATCGTTGAGACCCAAATTCAGCACGGTATCCATCATGCCGGGCATGGAGGCGCGCGCGCCGGAGCGGACGGAGATGAGCAGCGGCGAGTGGCTGCCGCCGAAGGTCTTGCCGGTCACGGTTTCCATGCCGTGCAGGCCGGCCATGACCTGCAGCTTCAGCTCTTCGGGAAGATCGCGGCCATTCTTGTGATAAAGCGCGCAGGCATCGGTTATGATGGTGAGGCCGGGGGGAACGGGAAGGCCGAGACTTGCCATTTCGGCAAGGTTCGCGCCCTTGCCGCCCAATATCGCAACGTCACCTGCCCTGCCTTCGGCAGCACCGTTGCCGAAGGTATAAACCCACTTTTTCATTCCACGCTCTCCACCCAGAAGCGTTGTCATTTTTCTATCATCTACAGCATTGGCGGCACGTTGGAAACGCCGCAACGTGCAGTTTACATCGCAGTGCAGCATAATTGCGGCAAATTGCGCGCAAGAATTGCCGCAAAGGCCGAATAACGGCATGATTGACGCATTCGTGTAATGCGCTGAACTGGAGTGTTGCCTAAGCCATTCAAATCGCCGACAAAGAGATTATTCATGCAATTTACCCGCCGCCATACGCTTAAATTTGCCGGAATTTCCTGTGCCGCCAGCGCGCTTGCCGGGGCGCTCAGAGCCGAAGGCGCAGTGCCCGTCGCGGGCGCCGCCTCCGCCCTTCCCTTCGCACTGACGACGCCGATGCATATCGGCCAGGCCGCGCTGCGCGTGCGCGATCTCGACCAGATGATCGAGTATTACCGTTCAGTGCTGGGCATGAACGAGGTGGAGCGCACGGCGAGAGGCGTGACGCTCGGCGTCGGCACCGTGCCGCTGCTCGATCTTGTGCACAAGCCCGCGGCGGATTTCGAAAGCCCCACCTCCGCCGGCCTGTTCCACATCGCCTATCTGATGCCCTCGCGCAAGGATCTGGCGCGCTGGCTGGTGCATGCGGCGCTGAAGCAGGTGCCGCTTACCGGTTTTGCCGATCACAATGTCAGCGAGGCGATCTATCTCAACGATCCCGAGGGCAACGGCATCGAGGTTTACAGCGACCGGCCGAAGGACACATGGGTGTGGAGCGGCCGCGTGGTGAAAATGGGCACCGAACCGCTCGATGTCGACGATCTGGTGAAGCTGACCGATACCAAAAGAAGCGACTACGAGGCTGCCCCGCCGGGAATGCGCATCGGGCATGTTCACCTGCGGGTCGGCGAAATCGCCGCCGCCCGCGCCTTTTATGAAACGGCCGTCGGCCTGCAACCGACGCAGGATGCGCGCTCCGATGCCTCGTTTCTTTCTTCCGGCGGGTATCATCATCATCTGGCGGTGAATACATGGAACAGCCGTGGCGCGAAGGAACGCAACGCCATGGAAACCGGCCTCGACTGGTTTTCTCTCACCGTTCGCAATCTCGCCGATCTCGAGGCGCAGAAAACGCGGCTGCGGGCCGCCGGTTATGTGCTGGTGGAGATGGAGAATAACGTCGTGGAAGCGATAGACCCCTGGGGCACGCGGTTGCGGCTGGTGCCGGGGTGAGCAGGCGGTAGCGCTCCGCACTGCACGATTGACGGTTATGGCAGGCGCGGCGTTTACCGGGATTCGTAGTGTCCTCTCCTTCCGTCATTCCGGCCTTGAGCCGGAATCCAGTCGACGCGACTCTCGCGCGACGGCAAGAGTCCTTTCAGCCCAAGGACTTGGGCTGGCTGGATATCGGCTCAAGACCAGCATGACGGAGGAGGTTTGCGCCCTGGAAACGATTACCAGCCATACACCCACATCGCCCTATGAACCCGGAAAAAGAAAGCCTTGCGAGGCCACGGCAGCGGCCTCGCAAGGCATTCCATCCGGTACAGGAAACCGGATGGTGGGGTCTGTGATGAGCCCTTTGGCCCTTGCGGAAAACATAGCAAAACACCGCGCATTGTCGCTCACCCGAATGGGTGATACCGCCAGATAAATTCGCAATGGAGGCGAAGGGGAAAAGAAGCCTCAGACGGCTTCGCGCAGCTGCTCGGCGGTCTGCAAATCCACGGAGACGAGCTGCGACACGCCCTGTTCGGCCATGGTGACGCCGAAGAGGCGGTTCATGCGCGCCATGGTGATGGGATTGTGGGTGATGATGACGAAGCGGGTTTCGGTGGAGGCCACCATCTCGTCCATCAGGTTGCAGTAACGCTCGACATTGTGGTCGTCGAGCGGCGCATCCACTTCGTCCAGCACGCAGATGGGCGCGGGATTGGTGAGGAAGACCGCGAAGATCAGCGCCATGGCCGTCAGCGCCTGTTCGCCACCGGAAAGCAGCGTCATGGTCTGCGGTTTCTTGCCCGGCGGGCGGGCGAGGATTTCCAGGCCCGCTTCCAGCGGATCGTCGGATTCGATCAGCTGCAATTCCGCCGTGCCGCCGCCGAAAAGATGGGTGAAAAGCCGCTGGAACTGCGAATTGACCACATCGAAAGCGGCGATCAGCCGTTCGCGGCCTTCGCGGTTGAGGTTCTGGATGCCGGCGCGCAGCTTGCGCACGGCATCGATGATGTCGTCGCGTTCCTTGATCAGCGCTTCGAGCTTGGCGGAAAGCTCGGCCTGCTCTTCCTCGGCGCGCAGATTGACCGCGCCCAGCCGCTCGCGTTCGATCTTCAGCCGGTCGAGATCGCGCTCGACGTCGCGAATATCCGGCTTCGGCTGGTCCGGACCGAGGCCGGTCAGGCGGAACGCCATATGCGGCTCGGTATTCAGTGTTTCGCGGATGCGGTGTTCGGTTTCCTGCCGCTTTTCGCGGGCGGAAACCAGCCGTTCTTCGGCACGGCCGCGCTTTTCGCGGGCTTCGGCCAGTTCGGACAGGGCCGTTGCCGCCACACGGTCGGCGGCGCGCTGCAGGTTTTCCGCCTCGGCCAGCCGGTCGGCGGCCTCGCGGCGGGCGTCTTCGGTCTTCTGCAATTCATTGAGGAGATTACGGCGTTTCTCGTCGAATTCTTCCGGCGCTATGTCCAGCTCGGCGATTTCCTCGCGCGCCTCTTCCTCGCGTTCGCGCAGCGTGGCGATGTGATCGGCCGCACTCGCTGCGCGCGATTGCCAGGTGGAGCGCTCCTGCCCTATCGCCTGAATTCTGCGCTGGCGGCTTTCCGCCTCGCGGCTCACACCCTCATGGCGGGCGCGGGCCTCCGCCAGAAGGCCGCGATCAGTCGCGACTTCAAGCTGGCTTTCGCGCAGCCGCAGATCTAGCACGGAAAGATCGGGCGCGTCTTCCATTTCGATGCGGGCGTTCTCCTCCTGAACGGCGATCTCGTCGATCTGCGCGCCGATCTGGTTCAGTGCTTCAGACACGATATCGCGACGGCGCAGCAGATCGCCCGAGGCCCTTTCGGCGGCGGTCAGCGCCTCACGCGCCTCGGCAAGATGGCGGGTCGCAAGACGGCTTCGGTCGCGCACTTCCGAGAGCCGCAATTCGCTGCTGCGGATTTCTTCGGTTTTCGCGGCAAGCTGGTCTTCGGCCTCGTCCAGAATGGAGCGGGCCTCATCCAGTTCTGTCTCGATTTCAGCGAGGCGGTTCTTCTGCGACAGGCGAAGCGCTGCGGCACCCGGCGCATCGGCGCTGGCTATGTGACCGTCCCAACGAAACAGCGCGCCTTCGCGCGTCACCAGCCGCTGTCCGGCCTTCAAATGCGGCAGCAGGCGCCGGGCTTCCGCAGTGTTTGCGACGACGCCGATCTGCGCCAAAGCGCGGCGCAGGGCTTCCGGCGCCTGCGCATAATCCAGAAGCGGTTTCGCGCCCTGAGGCAAGGCGGGATCATCCGCGCCATCGCCATTACCGGCCCAATAGGCGGGCGCGGCGGGATCGAGCGGGCTTTCGAGATCGTCGCCGAGGGCGGCACCCAATGCCGCCTCGAAACCGCGCTCCACGGTCATTTCTTCCGCCACCGGCGTAAAACTGCCATTGGCGGCGGCGCTGGAGGCAAGGATTTTGGTGATGGTGCGTGCTTCCGTATCCAGCGCGTTCAGCCGGTTCCGCGCCGTTTCCAGCGGCGCGCGCGCCAGCGCTTCGGCGGAACGGGCCTCAGCGACGGCGGCTTCTGCTTCCTCCACCACGATCAGGGCATCCTCGACCGCGATCTCCGCCGCCTCGACCGCTTCGCGCCGTTCGGACGGGTCGGGAAGGCCGGAGAGTTTTTCGTCGATGGCATCGATCTCGGCGGATGCCTCCTGCGACTGCCGCTCCAACCTCAGCTTGCGATCGGAAAGATCGCGGATCGCCCGCTCCAATTGCTGAAGGGCGGCGGCGGCCTCGGCTCGTTCGGCGGTAATCGCGGTGAAGATGGCTTCGCTTTCCGCCAGCTTGACAGCGGCGGCTTCGAAGGCTTCGCGCATCTCTTCCGCATGGCGGCCGGAATCGGAGAGGATTTCCAGAAGTTCGGCCTCTTCCTCATCGAGCCGCGCGAGTATCTGGGCATTATCGGAGACCAGCCGTTCCTCGCGGACGATATCCTCGCCAAGCTGCGACAGGCGGCGGGCCAGCTCGTCGCGGCGACGCAGCAGGCGGTTGGCCTCGTCATCCAGCTGGGTGCGGGCGATCTGCAGGCGTTGCAGGGCGGCGGCGACTTTCGCCTCATCCTCGCGCAGCTCCGGCAGTTTCAGGCTGGCGATGCCCTGCTGCTTGGCCGCCTCCATCTGGCCTTGAGCCTTTTCGGCGACGATATTCGTGGCCTGATTGAGCGCGCTTTCCGCCTCCCCCTCGGCTTCCTTCGCCTCGACCCAGCGGATGTGCAACAGGGTCGCCTCACGGGCGCGGATATCGGCTGACAGCATTTTGAAACGGTTGGCCTGCCGCGCCTGGCGTTTCAGGCTTTCGATCTGGCTTTCCAGCTGGGCGGTCACATCTTCCAACCGCTCCAGATTGGTCTCGGCGGCGCGCAGGCGAAGCTCGGCTTCGTGGCGGCGGGAATGCAGGCCGGAAATGCCGGCCGCCTCTTCCAGCAGCTGGCGGCGGGCCTGCGGCTTGGCATTGATGAGCTCGCCGATACGGCCCTGCCCGACCATGGAGGGCGAGCGGGCGCCGGTGGAGGCGTCGGCGAACAGAAGCTGCACATCCTTGGCGCGGGCTTCCTTGCCGTTGATGCGGTAGACGGAGCCGTTTTCGCGCTCGATGCGGCGTGTGACCTGAATTTCATCGGCATCGTTGAAGGCGGCGGGCGCGGTGCGGTCGGAATTGTCGAGATAAAGGCCGACTTCGGCGGTGTTGCGGGCCGGGCGATTGCCGGAACCGGAGAAGATGACGTCATCCATGCCGGAGGCGCGCATGTTCTTGTAGGAGTTTTCGCCCATCACCCAGCGCAGCGCTTCGACCAGATTGGACTTGCCGCAGCCATTCGGCCCGACGACACCGGTCAACCCCGGCTCGATGATGAATTCGGAAGGTTCGACGAAGGATTTGAAACCGACGAGGCGGAGCTTGTTGAACTTCATGCCGTCACGCCCCGGCAAGAAGACGGGCAATAAAAAACGGGCGTGCGGAAATATCCGCCGCCCGTTCCTTTAAGGGTCCGGCGATCAGAGCAGCTTGTCGATGACAGCCGACATGGTTTCAACCGACATGTCTCCTGCGTATTTCTTGCCGTTGATGATGAAAGTCGGCGTGGAGTTGACGCCGAATTCCGTCGCACCGCGTTGCATCGTTGCGTTCACATCATCCAGAAGTTTCTGGTTCGTCAAGCAGGCCTCGAAAGACTCCTGTGAGAAACCGGCCATTTTCGACATTTGCAGCAGGGCGGCGCGCGCATCCTGCGCAACGGCCCAGCTCTGCTGCTGCTTGAACAGCATGGAAACGAAGGGGAAATACTGACCTTCCGGTGCGCAGCGCGCCAGCATGAAGGCGGCAGCGGCGCGCGGATCGAACGGGAATTCGCGCAGCACGAAATAGACCTTGCCGGTATCGATGTATTTCTTCTTGATCTCTTCGAAGGTCTTGTTGTGGAAGTTGGCGCAGTGCGGGCAGGTCATCGACATGTATTCGACGATCTTGACGGGTGCGTTGGCATCGCCGAGCGCGGCTTCCGGCAGCGGGCCGGGCTTCATCACCGCAGCCATATCCACATCGCCGGTGGATTCAGGCAATTCCTGCGCCTCGGCGATACCGGGCGTGAAGGCAAACGGCAGGGCCGTGGCAACGGCGGCAAGAGCAACGCCGCCGAGGAGGCTGCGACGGGAAATGGTCAGTTCGGGAAAATGCATGAAAGCACCTGTTGGTAATAGACTCTATTGTCCGTTGATTCCGATATAGCGACGGCCTGTTCATCACAAGCGGGGTTTTGAACTCTTCTTGTCAAAGAATTGTGACCAGTCAAGGACGGCGCGGTCACATCAAATCGTCCTGCCGCGCGGCTTTTTCTGCAATACCGCCGTGCCCAGCCTCTCCACCGCCTTGCGCAGCGCCTCGCTCTCGATGCCGTCCATCATGTCATCGAGACGTTTTGCCGCATCGCCGCGTAAGGGTTGCGGTTTGCGCCGGCGGTTGACGGTTTGGGACACCGGTTTCTGCACGATCCTGATCTGGCGCACCGCCGGAAAGCCGAAAAAGCCGTTGATGCGGGCAATCAGTTCGCCCTGCGCATGGGTGAGAAACAGGGCGCGCGCGCCTTCGCAGGCAATCGTTAGCACGCCCGGCTGATAACCGCCGCGATCCGGCCCCTCGTCGCGGCGCGGCCAGGTGATCTTTTCCGGCCGGGTGCAATCGGCGAAGTCCTCGCCGGCGATCTCGTCCCAGGAGCCGAGCAGCGCCGTGTTGATGCCCGCCCGTTTGGACAGCACGGGGTCCATGATGCCATTGGCGACTTCGGCGATCTGCACGACGCCTTTGCGGAATGAATCTGCGGGTTTCTTCATGCTCTCCTCGACAGAGGCCAAGCGGCCTCAAGCGGTCGCGCCATCGTCATCTTCTTCTCCACGCAACAATGCGCGGAATCGTCGCCAGTCCCGGCAGGCGCCCAAGCGTATCATTCCCGCCACCAAACATCCAAAGAGGAAATAGGCCCCAGCCAAAAACTTCAGATGCGATATTCCCGGCTTATCCGACATAACGGCAATCACCAACATGCAGGTGAGCACGATGGAGAGGTATATCCACAGGCCATGGCAGAAAATCGCCCAGAAACCGGATTCGATAATTCGAAAGCGGCGCGAGGGCTTGCCTCTCATCTTCTCCAGTTCACGGACTTCGCCGATCAGGCGGGAGACCACAAAGGCCACGCTGTTCTGCCGCCCGAAACACAGACGGCCAATATGGTTCAACAGGCTTCCAATCAGGCACAGGGCCAACAAAACCCCGATAACATAAAGCAGCGGTTGGGGTATATTATCCAGCAGCGGATTCAGCATGGGGCTCTTCCTCCAAAATCGGATCATAGGTTTCGATGTCGGGCGTTCGTCACCGGATGCGGTTTTCCACGCCGCCGCCGCAGGCTGCTGTTGCAGATTGCCGTGCCGTGTCTATGTTCAGCGGCGATGAACACACATACGCGGCAACACATATCACATCCGACGGCGGAACAACTTCTCGCATGGTACGACCGGCACCATCGCGAACTGCCATGGCGCACGTCTCCCGCCATGGCGGCCCGGGGAAAACGCGCCGATCCCTATCACGTCTGGCTGTCGGAGGTCATGTTGCAGCAGACGACGGTGCAGGCGGTGAAACCCTATTTCCTGAAGTTTCTCGCGGCATGGCCAAGCGTCAGCGATCTGGCTGCGGCGCCGGTCGAGGATGTCATGGCGGCCTGGGCAGGGCTCGGTTATTATGCCCGCGCCCGCAACCTTAAAAAATGCGCCGAAGCCGTGGCGCGCGAGCATGGCGGCATCTTTCCGGACAGCGAAGAGGGCCTGAAGGAATTGCCCGGCATCGGCGACTACACCGCCGCCGCCGTGGCGGCCATCGCGTTCAACCGGCAGGCGGCGGTGATGGACGGCAATGTGGAGCGCGTCATCTCCCGCCTCTTCTCCATAGACGCTCCCCTGCCCGGCTCAAAGCCCGCCATGAAAGCGAAGGTGGCCGAGCTTACCCCTTCCGACCGGCCCGGCGATTTCGCCCAGGCGATGATGGACCTCGGCGCGACGATCTGCACGCCGAAACGGCCGGCCTGCGCGCTCTGTCCGTTCAACGGCCACTGTCTTGCGCTTGCGCATGACGAGCCGGAGCGTTTTCCGGTCAAGGCGGCGAAGAAGGCAAAGCCGGTGCGGCTTGGGGCCGCCTTCGTGGCGGTGAATGCGAGCGGTGAAATCCTGCTTCGCCGGCGCATCGAAAGCGGGCTTCTCGGCGGCATGACCGAGGTGCCGACAACGGCATGGACCGCCCGCATGGACGGCGGCACGGAGGCGAGCCATGCGCCCTTTGCCGCCGGCTGGCAGGCAGCGGGCATCATCGTGCATGTCTTCACCCATTTCGAACTGCGGCTCACCGTCTATCGCGCTCAGGTGCCGGACGGCCTTAAAACCGGCCCGGATGACGGATGGTGGGAGCCGGTTACAAATCTTGACGCACAGGCGCTGCCAACGGTGATGAAAAAAGTCATCGCCCAAGCTATTCCATCCGCGTATCGGCCCGAAAATCGAAATTGATTTTCGATAGGAACGATACGCAACTCAAAGATTTAGAGCGTCTGAAAGACGCGCTAATGTTCGATGAAAGCAGGAAATTTCGATGACCAAGATTGAGCATATCGTATTCGACATCGGCAAGGTGCTGATCCATTACGATCCGCATATTCCCTATAGCCGTCTCATTCCCGATGCCGATGAGCGCAAATGGTTCTTCGAAAACGTCTGCACCCATGACTGGAACCTAGAACAGGATCGCGGACGCCGCTGGGAGGATGCCGAGGCGTTGCTGGTAGAGCAGTTTCCGGAGCGGGAAGAGCATATCCGCGCCTTCCGCAAGTTCTGGCACGAGATGGTCTCGCATTCCTATGACGACAGCGTCGCAATCATGGTTGCCCTGATCGACAGCGGCTACGACGTGACGATGCTGACCAACTTCGCCTCCGACACGTTTCGCGAGGCGCAGAAGATGTTCCCCTTCCTCACTTTGCCGCGCGGCGTCACCGTTTCCGGCGATGTGAAGCTGTTGAAGCCCGATGTGGCGATCTACGATCTGCACGCCAGGGAATTCGGCCTCAATCCGGCCGCCAGCCTCTTCATCGACGATACGCTTGTGAATGTCGAAGGCGCGAAGAAAGCAGGCTGGCAGGCCGTGCACTTCACCAGCGCAGAAAAGCTGCGGCAGGATTTGCGGGCTTATGGGGTGGAAACGTAAGCTGGCTGCCGGGCAAAACGGTGACGTGGACGCGCGGCTACGACTCGTTGGCCCAGTCTTCATGTGCGTGGCGGACGCGGACGATCAGGACGTCATCGTCCGTTCCCACGGCATAAACAACCAGATGTGCCCTGAACCGATAGATACGCAGCGGCGGTAACAACTCATGCCGCTCCCGTGCCATTCGTGGGTTGCGAGATATCAGCTCAAATATCTCATAGAGTTCCCGGTGATATTTTTGCGCCTGCGCCAGCCCGAATAAGACGATGCCTTCTTCGACTATGCGAATGACGTCCTCTTCCGCGAGCAGAGACAGGCGAAAGCCCATGATCAACCGATTTTGCGTTTCATGGAGCGGGCTTCAGCCTCGGCGAACAGGGCCTCCTGCGAGCGATGCCCGACGCCACTCTGCAGTCCCTCATCCACAAAACGCTGCATCGCCGCGATTTTTTCGCCTCGTTCCTGATCCTTGCGGATCAGGTCTCGCACGTAGTCACTCGCATTGGAGTAACGACCTGTCCTGGACTGGGCCTCGACCCATTCTTTCATGGGTGCAGGCAGCGATATGTTCATGGTCGCCATATTCATCTCCTTTGAGGGAAGAGTGCAGAATTTGGCAAAGTTTGTCAAAAAAGATCAGGAAAAGAAATTGGCGCAGGCGGAAATGGCGGTCTCCGGCCTGCGCCAGTCCTGCCGCAAGCGGCATCGGACGCAATGTTTTTGTGATTTTTCCGAACCGGATTTTCACAACCACTGCTCTGATTTGAGACAGTATTGCCGATCTCTTGCGCGAAACTTGTCTTGCTAAAATAGGATACTCGAAAATACCAACGCCCGACACCGAAGTGCCGGGCGTTGGTCGTTCTCCCTCCGGGACTGAAGGTACTAAACCGGACGGAGACATAGGCTGACAAGGGCGGGCGGTGGATCGTTGCGCCTAAGCCTTTTGGGCTTTGACTATTCGGCCTTTGCCAGTTCACTGCGGATGATCGCTCTCAGATCGTCGATCGGCTTCAGCGTGTCGCCGTCTTCGAAATGCCAGAACGTCCATCCGTTGCATGCGTCGAGACCCTGCACCTTCGCGCCGAGGCGGTGAATGGAGCCGGCGGTCCCGCCGGATGCAATCGTACCATCGGCACGAATAATGGCGCTATAACGGCGTCGTGCATCCGTCAGCACCTGGCCCGGGCGGACGAGGCCGCTTTCCACCAGCGTGTTGAAGGCAACGCGCGGTTCGGCCTTCTTGCCGGTCATGACGGTCAGTTCCGCCTTGCCGAGCGGCTCGACGGCGGCGATGCGGGCGGATGCCGCATCGATGTAATCCTGTTCGCGCTCGATGCCGACGAAGTGGCGGCCGAGACGTTTTGCGACCGCACCCGTGGTGCCGGAACCGAAGAACGGGTCGAGCACGATATCGCCCGGCTTGGTGGAGGCCATGATGATGCGCGCCAGCAGCGCTTCCGGCTTCTGGGTCGGATGCACCTTCTTGCCGTCGTCGCCCTTCAGTCGCTCGTTGCCGCTGCAGATCGGGAACAGCCAGTCGGAGCGCATCTGCACATCGTCGTTGGAGGCCTTCAGCGCATCGTAGTTGAAGGTGTAGTTCTTGGCTTTCGGATCGCGGCTGGCCCAGATCATCGTCTCATGGGCGTTCTGGAACCGGCGACCCTTGAAGTTCGGCATGGGGTTGGTCTTGCGCCAGACGATGTCGTTCAGGATCCAGAAATCGAGGTTCTGGAGCATGGAGCCGACGCGGAAGATATTGTGGTAGGAACCGATGACCCAGATGGTGCCGTTCGGCTTCAGGACGCGGCGGCAGGCGAGCAGCCAGGCGCGGGTGAAGGCGTCATAGGCCTCGAAGGAGGCGAACTGGTCCCACTCGTCATCGACGGCATCGACCAGCGACTGATCGGGCCGGTGAAGCGTGCCGCCAAGCTGGAGATTATAGGGTGGATCGGCGAAGATCGCATCGACCGACTGGCTCGGAAGGGCATCCAAGGCAGCGACACAATCACCTTTGATGATGCTGTCTTTCCAGGCGTCGCTCTCGCCCGCACGATCAAAACCGGCACGCCGAAAATCGGCCAGCGGAAAAACTGCTGCCATTGGTACTCGCTCCATACGCTTACTCTCTACTGATGCTTATGGTTACCGAAGATGGTTATCAAAGCCTGAACAAGTCACGGAAAATGCGAAATAAATGGCTGTCGCGGCCCGCAGGCGCGATTTGCGGCGGCCGGCGGGGGAACCCGAAGTCGGGCAAAAACGTTGTGCACAACGGGTTCTCCTGTCCCCGTATATCGGCGCGGCAGGAAGAGCCATTATGGCAGGGGGTAATCCGCAATGGGGTCCGTGATGAAAATGGCTTCTTTTTCCATGAATGTCGTCTGCGCCGCACTTTTCGCAACGGCGCTGCCGGCGCCGTCGCAGGCGCAGCAACCGGCCCCGCAATATAACGTCGTCACCGATGCGGTCCTGTTCGATGGCGGCCCCTCGCTCGGCAATAGCGACAGGGTGCGGTGGGATTTCTACAAGGCAGACCGCTCCGGCGGGCGTACCGACGACAATGCCGGCGGTTCCTATGACGCCACCTTCGAGGCGAAACTGCCGGCGGGCAAATATGTCGGGGTGGCGGCGCTGGGCAATGTAACCCGCGAAGTGTCGTTCGAGGTGAAGGACGGAAGCGTCGCGAGGCCGAAGGTGAATTTCGACGCGGCGGAATTGACCGTCGTGCCGAAACGCAGCGCCGGCGGCGATGTGGAAACGCAGGCGAAGACGGAAATCACCAAGGGCGATTTCAAGGACAGCGTCTATGGCCAGAATACTGTCTTCGTGCCGGCGGGAGACGTCGTCCTTACCGGCAGCATCGGCCCGGCGCGGGCTGAGGAGACGCTTGCCATCAAGGCGGGCGAGAAGATCAGCCACGAGCTTGTCATTCCAAGCGGCGTGGTGATCGCCAAGGCCGTTTATGCGGAAGGCGGCAGGGCGGTGGAAACGGACGATATCCGCTTCGAAGCGATGTCGGCCAAGGAAACGCTGGATGGCACGCGTGAGACCATCAACGGCATTTACGGCACCGGCAAGATCATGGAAATGCCCGCCGGCGACTTCGTCATGCGCGCGCGTCTGGGCAAGGTGACGGTGGAACAACCATTCACCGTGACTGCCGGAAAACGAACCGAAATCACCCTCGATCTCGATGCGGGCGTTCTCGCCATCAAGGCGCCCGGTGCGGAACGGATCGATATCGTTGAAACCACCAGAGATCTTCAGGGCACGCAGAAGGAGATTTCCGGCCGTTACGGCACGCAGCATCAGGAAACCCTGCATCCCGGCGAATATTCGGTGAAGGTGAGCTACGATAAGAAATCCGGCCGCGAGCCGAAAGAGATCAAGGCGACGGTCAAGGCCGCCGAGAGAACCGAGACGGATGTGCCGGAGTAGGCCTCGGCCGCCGCCCGGCCGGAGGCTCCGGACCTTCGCCGATTTTCACACCTGCGAAGCCTGACGCCGCGATACGGTCGCACAGTCTTATCCACTGACAGCCTCGACAGGCCGGCCTGATCTCGCCTGCGGCGAAAGCCAGACGCATCTTCGCAAGAAAGTCGGGCGTCGCCTGCAGCCTCTTGCCGGCGATTAGTGTCTCGCCCAAAACCCCTGACACCGAAAGGCGGGCCGTCTCATCCCGCTGCACCACGCCTTCGTTGAAGCAGTGGGCATGGCTTTCACACAACAGGCCCTCGCAAATATCGTCCGGGCCATCCACCAGCTCGATATCCTCCTCACCGGCATTCAGGCGGGCAGCGACACGGTCGTAATTTTCGACGAAGCCGGACGTATATCCCTTGCCCACATAGGTGAGCATACAGAGAAGATGGTGGGGCCGGAGGCGGACGGTCACGGGCCCGCCCTATCCAACGATGGCGAAGGCGTCGCGCACCGAGCCGGACGAGGTGCGGATCGCCTTGCGGCCGATCCATTGCACATGCCCGTCGAGGATACGCACCGCCTCTTCGGCGCGGCCGCCGCGCAGCGCATCGATGATCGCGCGGTGATCGGTATCGGTGCGGCGCTCCCAGCCGGCGCGCCAGGCGGAAAACAGGAAGCGGGCGCTCGCCGCATGCAACCCGTCGATCGCCTCCATCAAGCGCGGCATGTTGCAGGGCGCGGTGATGAGGCGGTGGAAGCGGCGGTTGGCCTCCTCCCAATGCTGCACATCGACGGCGCTGTCGCCTTCGAGCGTCGCCGCCTCCGCCTGGTCGAGAATGGCGGGTGTCATGTTGGGAATGGCGTGGCGCAGCGCCAGGACCTCAAGGGCGGCGCGCATTTCCGCCACTTCGCGCACATCGTCAAGGCCGAAATCCGCCACCCGGACACCCCGGCGCGGAATGCTGGCGGCAAGCCCCTGCGCTTCCAGCCGGCGGAATGCCTCGCGCACCGGCACATGCGACGCGCCGAATTCGGCAGCGATGTGATCCTGCCGCAACCGTTCGCCCGGCGACAGCTCTCCGCGAACGATGCGGTCAGCGAGCGTGCGGCTGATGCGTGCGGCAATGGTGTCTTCAGGCGTGGTTTTCACTGGCTTTGGCATAACATCCCATAACGCATCTGGCGCGACTGTGTGTAGTGCTTTTTGCACGCGGCAAATGCGCAAAGCCGAATATTCGAAGCCGCACAGTTTCCTACCCAACCGGCAAGCTATGAGCCTGATGGGACCGACCCTTGCGGGTCAGCCAGTTGAGCTTGGCGTGGACATGGTCTAAAAGCCCCCCGCATCACTTTTTCCCGGCAAATCCGATACAGGGAGCGCCCATGAGCGGCTTCGACCTCATTATTTTCGACTGTGACGGCGTTCTGGTCGATTCCGAAATCATCGCCGCACAGGTGGAGTCCCGCCTTTTGACCGAGGCCGGTTATCCGATCTCCGTCGAGGAAATGGGCGAGCGCTTCGCCGGCATGACCTGGAAGAACATTCTTCTGCAGGTGGAAAACGAAGCCAGCATTCCGCTCTCCGCGTCGCTGCTCGACAAATCGGAAAAGCTACTGGACATGCGGCTGGAACGCGACGTGAAGATCATCGAGGGCGTCAAATTCGCCCTGTCGCGCCTGACCACGCCGCGTTGCATCTGCTCGAACTCATCGAGCCACCGGCTCGACATGATGCTGACGAAAGTGGGCCTGAAGCCCTATTTCGCGCCGCATATCTATTCCGCCAAGGATCTCGGCGCCGACCGCGTGAAGCCGAAGCCCGACATCTTCCTGCATGGCGCGGCGCAATTCGGCGTTTCCCCCGATCGCGTGGTCGTGGTCGAGGATTCCGTGCACGGTATTCATGGCGCGAGAGCCGCCGGCATGCGCGTCATCGGCTTTACCGGCGCATCCCACACCTATCCGAGCCACGCCGACCGGTTGACGGATGCGGGCGCCGAAACGGTGATCTCGCGCATGCAGGACCTGCCGGCCGTGATTGCAGCGATGGCGGAGTGGGAAGGCGCTTTTTAAGTTGTGAAGGGGCTTCTTTCGTGATCTGAGTGGCAGCATTGATATTTTAATAAATGTAGCTACATTAATTCATGAAAATCATATGGGATGAGCACAAGCGGCTCGCCAATATCGAGAAGCACGGCTTCGATTTTGAAGATATCGATGGGTTTGATTGGGAGAGCGCCATCATCGAGAAAAGCCTGACCGAACCGAGAAGTTCGCGCTTCAAAGCGATCGGATATTTCCGGGACGGGACTATGGCCGTTGTTTTTGCGACTGTCGGGACAGAAGCAATATCCATCATCAGCTTCCGACGGGCGAGTTCCAGGGAAAGAAGGAGATTGCCATGGCCAAAGTTGCAAAACTAAAGGAATTCAAACCCGGACGCGGCTATACCGAAGCGGACTGGGACGCCGTCGATTTCCCGGAAATGACGGATCAGGAACTGGCAAATGCACGCCCCGCCCGAGACGTTTTGCCTCCTGCTTTCTTCGAAGCAATTGATGAATACAGAAAGACGCGTGGACGCCCGCCGGTGGATAAGCCGAAGAAACAGGTAACATTGCGCCTCGATGAAGACGTGGTGGAGCGTTTTCGCGAAGGTGGCAAAGGATGGCAGAGCCGCATCAACGAGGCCTTGCGAAAGGCAGCTGGTATTTAAATCCGTTGCCATTCAAAAAGAAACCGGAGCCCGCAAAAGCAGCCTCCGGTTTTTTGACATTTCGCCCGTCAAATCACCGGCGCTTGGTCTTGGCCTTTGCGCCCTGCTCCGCGAAGCCGATGAAGACGCTGACAGACTTCGGTGCGCCGCCCGGTCCGTTGGGGATGGCGACGTGGTCGTTGTTGAAGATGAACTGCGTGCCGGCCCCGCCTGCCGGAACATCGACGGCGAAGGCGGTGGTTTCGCCGTAGATCTCGCCGTCGCCGTCCTTCACCGTCACGCGGATCGGCACGGTCACGCGGCCGGGCTTGGCCATCGGGCCGGGAACGAGGCGGCCCTGGGCCAGCACGTTCACGGTGAGCGTCGATTCATTGGCGGTGCACGAACGCGTCGTATCGGACAGCGAGACCTGATAGGCGAGTTTCTGCGGATCGTCCTTGGCGCCGCCGGCATAGACGCGATGAACGGCGTTGGCATCGAGAACCGTCACGGCCGGGCAATTGGCCTGAACCACGGCAGCCGTCGGTGCGGCCTGCGCCGCCGGCGGGTTGACGGCAAGCGAGTCCGACGGGTTGGAGGAATTGCATCCTGCAACAACGACGAGAAGCGACATCGCGGCGGACAAACGCAAGAAATTCCCTGACACTCTTCTAAATCCTCTCCCTTGTCCCGGAACAGAACCGGAGACGCTGTTTATTGACCTTTCACCCAGGTTGGCGATGGTCTATAGCAGCGACGCCGGAAAAAATCGATTGGCATGTTCGGTTTTGCTTGAATTTTCAGAAAAGCCCTTCATTAGCTCGCCAATCGCCTCATTCCGGTGAGACGCTGCGGACAAAGACACCGATCGCATCGGTAACGGATAAGGGACTATCTCGTGGAATATGTATCGACCAGGGGTGCGGCCCCTTCGCTTGGTTTTTGCGACGCGCTTCTGGCGGGCCTTGGCCGTGACGGCGGGCTTTACGTTCCGCGCAAATGGCCTTCCATGTCGAAGAAAGAAATCCGCAACCTGCGCGGCAAGTCCTATCAGGATGTTGCCTTCGAGGTTCTCTACCGTTTCACCGGCGGCGAGATTCCGGCAGACAAGTTCAAGGCGATGATCGACGACGCCTATGCGACCTTCCGGCATCCTGCCGTCGTGCCGCTGACGCAGACCGGCCCGAACACCTTCGTTCTCGAGCTTTTCCACGGCACCACGCTTGCCTTCAAGGACGTGGCGATGCAGCTTCTCGCCCGCCTGATGGACTACACGCTTTCCGAACGCGGCGAGCGCGCCACCATTGTCGGCGCCACCTCGGGCGATACAGGCGGCGCGGCCATCGACGCCTTTGCCGGGCGCGAGCGCACCGATATCTTCATCCTTTTCCCGAACGGCAAGGTCTCTCCGGTGCAGCAGCGCCAGATGACGACCTCGACCGCTTCCAACGTGCATGCGCTGGCGATCAACGGCAATTTCGACGATTGCCAGACGCTGGTGAAGGAGATGTTCAACGACGTGAAGTTCCGCGACGGCGTGAAGCTTTCCGGCGTCAACTCCATCAACTGGGCGCGCATCATGGCGCAGGTGGTCTATTATTTCACCGCGTCGCTTTCGCTCGGCGGTCCCGACCGGAAGATTTCCTTCACCGTTCCGACTGGCAATTTCGGCGATATCTTCGCCGGTTACGTCGCCAAGAAGATGGGCCTGCCGATCGACAAGCTCGTCATCGCCACCAATGACAACGACATTCTGGCGCGCACGCTGAAGACCGGCCGTTACGAGATGCGCGGCGTCAAGCCGACCACCTCGCCCTCCATGGACATCCAGATCTCGTCCAACTTTGAGCGCCTGTTGTTCGAAGCCTATGGCCGCGATTCCGCTGCGGTAAAGGCATCGATGGACGGCCTCAAGCAGTCGGGATCCTTTGAAATTCCGCCGCACGCGCTGAAATTCATCAAGAAGGATTTCCGCGCCGGCCGCGCCACCGAAAAGCAGGTGGCGGCAACCATCCGCGACACGCTTGAGAAAACCGGCTACCTGATCGACCCGCATACGGCGACCGGCGTTTTCGTGGCGGAAAAGCACGAAAAGGCGTCAAGCCCGATGGTCGTTCTGTCGACCGCTCACCCGGCTAAATTCCCGGCCGCTGTAAAATCCGCTTGCGCAATCGAGCCTGCGCTTCCAGTATGGTTAGCTGACATTATGAACCGGGAGGAGCGTTTCGACATTCTGGATGCGGAGCTGAAAGCCGTGGAAACCTTCATCGGCAAACACGCACGCGCCGGCAAATAGAGACGCGGAAAGACGTTGAGTATGAGAGTAAATGTGACCCGGCTTTCGTCCGGGTTGACCGTTGTGACGGAAAAAATGCCGCATCTCGAAAGCGTCGCTCTTGGGGTGTGGATCAAATCCGGTTCCCGCAACGAGACGACTGCCGAACACGGCATCGCCCATCTTCTCGAACATATGGCGTTCAAGGGCACGGCGCGCCGCACTGCCCGGCAGATCGCCGAAGAAATCGAAAATGTCGGCGGCGAAGTCAACGCCGCGACATCGACGGAAACGACCTCCTACTACGCCCGCGTCCTGAAAGACCACGTCCCCCTCGCCGTCGATATCCTTGCCGACATCCTGACGGAATCGCTGTTCGACGAAGACGAGCTGGAGCGGGAGAAAAACGTCATCCTGCAGGAAATCGGCGCGGCGACCGATACGCCCGACGACGTGATCTTCGACAATTTCTCCGGTGTCGCCTATCGCGACCAGACCATCGGCCGCCCGATCCTCGGCACGCCGGACACCGTTCAATCCTTCACCACCGGCCAGATCAGGCATTATCTCGCCCGCAACTACACGACGGACCGCATCTTCGTCGTGGCGGCAGGCGCTGTCGATCACGAGAGCTTCGTGAAGCAGGTGGAAGAACGTTTCGCCTCGCTGCCGCAGCTGCCCATCGCCACACCGGTTCTCGAAAAGGCTATCTATACCGGCGGGGAAATCCGCGAGACCCGCGACCTGATGGATGCGCAGGTGCTCCTCGGCTTCGAGGGCAAGGCCTATCATGCGCGCGATTTCTATTGTTCGCAGATTCTCGCCAATATCCTGGGCGGCGGCATGTCCTCCCGCCTGTTCCAGGAAGTGCGCGAATATCGTGGCCTCTGCTATTCGGTCTATGCGTTCCACTGGGGCTTTTCCGATACCGGCATCTTCGGCGTGCATGCCGCCACCGGCGGCAACGATCTGCCGGAACTGGTGCCCGTCATTCTGGAGGAACTTCGCAAGTCCTCGCAGACCATCCATCAGGAAGAAATCGACCGAGCCCGGGCGCAGATCCGCGCGCAATTGCTGATGGGCCAGGAAAGCCCGGCCGCCCGCGCCGGCCAGATGGCCCGGCAGATGATGCTTTACGGCCGGCCCATCCCCAATGAGGAGATGATGGAGCGGCTTGGCGACATCACCCGCGCGCGCCTGACCGATCTTGCGGGACGGCTGTTTTTCGATACAGTTCCGACATTGTCCGCAATTGGCCCGCTCGAACATCTGCCGCCGCTTTCCGACATCACTGCGGCGCTTTCCGCGCAGCAGCCCGCAAGGATAAAGGCGAACGGATAAACCGATATGAGAGCGGGATTTAAAGGCAAAGACCGCTCATCTTTTTCGCCATCCCGCTCGCGGATGGCGATGTCTGCCGCACAGGGATCGTGAATGCTGCGTTTTCTTTCCCGACATAGCGACACGCCCGAACTGCGCAGCGCCAATCACCTTCTCAGACTGCCGCGCTACGGCGATTTCAAGCAATGGCATGTGCTGCGCTCCGAAAGCCGGCAGTTTCTTCAGCCCTGGGAGCCGACCTGGCGGCCGGACGAGCTGACGGAAGGCGCTTTCCGCATGCGCGTGGTGCGCAACGGCCAGGAATTTTCCTCCGGCACCGCCGTTTCCTTCCTGCTATTCGAGAAAGAGACGCTGCTGGTCGGCGGCATCACCATCGGTTACATCCGCCGGGGTGCGGCGCAAAGCTGTATGATCGGATACTGGATCGGCGAGCGGCACGCCGCGCAAGGCCATATGTCTGCCGCATTAAAATTGGTAATACCATACATCTTTAACGGACTTCAGTTGCACCGTATCGAGGCAGCCTGTATTCCGGAAAACTTCAAAAGCATCCGGCTTCTCGAAAATGCCGGGTTCCAGCGGGAAGGCCTCCTGCGGGAATATCTGAAAATCAATGGCCAATGGCGGGATCATATGATGTTTTCCCTTCTTGCCGACAAGCAAAGCTCCGGCGGAACGAAGTACGATACATGACCTACAATCACACTGCGCCGTGCCTTGCGAAACGTCTGGCGGCAATCGCGCTGGCTGCGCCGTTTTTCCTGCTTTTCCTGCTTTTCTCTTCCTATTCCTACGCCTTCGAGCCGGTGAAGATTTCCCGTGACGACACGGCGCTCGACCTGACGGCCACCACCGATATCTATGCCAACCAGGGCGAAGCCTTTCAGGTCTCGACCGCGCCCGGCCCCGACGGCATTCGCCGCCGTATCGAGGTGCGCGCCAGCTCCACCGACCATCAGGGCGACTGGGCGGTTTTCGCACTTGCCAACGTCTCCGAAGAGCAGCTGGAGCGGGTGATCGTCGCGCCGCATTTCCGCCTCGTCAATTCAAAGCTGTTCTGGCCCGATCTCGGCTCGCAGCGCATCATGGCGATTACGCCGAGCGAAGGCTTTGCGCTTGACCGGCAGCCGAGCCCGGATGCCGACGTGTTCCGCATCACCCTCAATCCCGGCTCCGTCATCACCTTCGTCGCCGAGCTTTCCACGCCGCAGCTGCCGCAGCTTTATCTGTGGGAGCCCGAGGCCTACAAGGACACGATCAACGCGTTTACGCTCTATCGCGGCATCGTGCTCGGCATTGCCGGCCTGCTCGCGGTGCTTCTGACCATCCTGTTCGTGGTCAAGGGAACCTCCGTTCTGCCGGCCTCGGCCGCGCTCGCATGGGCGGTGCTCGCCTATATATGCGTGGATTTCGGCTTCCTCGAGAAGCTCATCACCGTCACCTCAAGCGATCAGCGAATATGGAGGGCGGGCGCGGAAGTGGCGCTCGCCTCCAGCTTCGTGGTCTTCCTGTTCACCTATCTCAATCTCAACCGATGGCATGCGCATCTCGGTTATGCGACCTTTGCCTGGGTGGTGGGTCTGGCGCTGCTGTTCGGCGTGGCGATCTACGATCCCTCGGTCGCCTCCGGCATCGCGCGCGTGTCCTTTGCGCTCACCGCAACGGCCGGCATCGCGCTTATCGTCTATCTCGGTTTCAACCGTTACGATCGGGCGATTTTGCTCGTGCCTTCCTGGGCGCTCATCCTCGTCTGGCTGTTCGGCAGCTGGCTGACAGTGACCGGGCAATTGGACAATGACATCGTACAGCCCGCACTCGGCGGCGGGCTGGTGCTGATCGTGCTGCTGATCGGCTTCACCGTCATTCAGCACGCCTTCGCCGGCAGCGCCTATCAGCAGGGTCTCTTCTCCGATCTCGAGCGGCAATCGCTGGCGCTGACGGGCAGCGGCGATACGGTCTGGGACTGGGATGTGACGCGCGACCGCATCGTCACCACGCCCGATATTTCCAACCGGCTGGGGCTGGAACCCGGCGCCATGCATGGCGCTGCACGCAACTGGCTGCCGCGCCTGCACCCTGACGATCGCGACCGGTTCAAGGCGACGCTCGACGTGCTGCTCGACCATCGCAAGGGCCGCCTCAACCACGAATTCCGCATTCGCGCCGAAGACGGGCATTTCCACTGGCTGCAAATCCGCGCCCGTCCGGTTCTCGGCTCCAACGGCGAAATCATCCGCTGCGTCGGCACCATCACCGATATTACCGAGCAGAAGAACTCCGTCGAGCGGCTGCTTCAGGATGCGATGAACGACAATCTGACCGGGCTTCCGAACCGGCAGGTTTTCCTCGACCGCCTGCAGTCGATCCTCAACCTGTCTTCCGACAGCGACGGCGTGCGCCCGACCGTGATGGCCATCGATATCGACCGCTACAAGCTGGTCAACGATACGCTTGGCATTGCTGCCGGTGACAATATCCTCATCGCGCTAACCCGTCGTCTGCGCCGTCTGTTGAAACCGCAGGATACGCTGGCGCGTCTTGGCGGCGATGAGTTCGGCCTGATCCTGACTTCGGAGCGCGATCCGCAACGTATTGCCGATTTCGCCGACGCGGTAAACAAGGCGATCATGGTGCCGATCAATTTCGCCAACCGCGAAATCATCCTCACCGCTTCCATCGGACTCGTTTCGTGGATCGACCAGCAGGAAAGTGCGGCCGGACTCTTGAGCGATGCGGAACTCGCCATGTATCGCGCCAAGCGCGCCGGCGGCAACCGCGTCGAGCCCTTCCGCCCCGCCTTCCGCACGTCGGGCACCGACCGCCTGCAGATGGAAAGCGACCTGCGCCGCGCCATCGAGCGCAAGGAGCTGTCGCTGGCCTACCAGCCAATCGTCAAGCTCGACGATGGCGAGCTAGCCGGTTTCGAAGCGCTGATGCGGTGGGAGCACCCCAAGCGCGGCAATATTCCGCCGAGCGAATTCATTCCGATTGCGGAGGCCTCCGGCCTGATCGAGCCGCTCGGCATGTTCGCGCTGGAACGGGCGGCGACCGATCTGATGGACTGGCAGCACGCCATCGAGAAGATGCCAATCTTCATTTCCGTCAATATTTCCAGCGCGCAGCTGCTGAACAATGAATTGTACAATGACGTGCGCGGCATGCTGACCCGCACCCGTTGCAATCCGCAGCAGCTGAAGCTGGAACTGACGGAATCCGTCGTCATGGAGAACCCGGAGCAGGCGCGGCTGGTGCTTTCCAAGCTCAAGGAAACGGGCTTGAGCCTCGCCATGGACGATTTCGGCACCGGCTATTCGTCGCTCGCCTATCTCACCCGCTTCCCCTTCGACACGATCAAGCTCGACAAGGCGCTGGTGGCCAATACCAGCGACAAGCGCAACGTGCTCCTGCGCTCCGTCATCGCCATGGCGCGGGCGCTCGACATGCAGGTCGTGGCGGAAGGCATCGAAACGCCCGAGGATGCGGCCGAACTGGCGCGCATGAATTGCCATTTCGGCCAGAGCTTCCTGTTCGGCACCCCGGTTTCGGGCGATGCGGCGCTGAAGCTTTTGCGGGAACGGTTCCAGCCGACGAAGCGGGCTTCGTAACGGGGTCTTGGAGCGGAGGGAATGGAGACATGGCCCTAACACTTCCGTCATTCCGGCCGTGAGCCGGAATCCAGCCAACACGCGTCTGCGTGTTGCAAAGAAGCCTTTCAGCCCAAGGACTTGGGCTGGCTGGATGCCGGATCAAGCCCGGCATGACGGGAGGAGGAAACGGTCGTTCGCGGACCGTTTCTCCTCGCTTGTCAAATATTCACTGAACCACAGCAGCCTGCTGCTCCGGCGATGACGCATCCGCCGCCACCCTCCCATGCAGGAGGTCGTGAATGAATTCCATCTTCACCACCACCGGCGGTGTCAGCACGAAGGGATAGAGGTCCGCCTCACCCATGCTGCGCTGGATAGAATTGATCGCGACGCTGAGCGGAATCCAGGCCTTGACGAGTTGTTCGGCGCTGCGGGCTTTGTAGGGATCGAAAGTCACCTCCGCCGCCATTTCTTCATGCCCATCGGGATCGATGGCCACGCCGAAGGCCCGCGCCGTCTCCAGCGTATCGACGATATGCAGATAATGGGCGAAACACTCGGCGAAATCCTCCCAGGGGTGGACGGACGCATAGGAACTGATGAAGCTTTCCTGCCAGTCGGGACGCGGTCCCTCTTCGTAATTGCGTTGCAGAGCGGCGCCATAATCCTCGCTGTCGTCGCCGAAGACGGCGCGGCAGGCCTCCAGGCGGTTCTCATCGCGCACCAGCTTGTTCCAGATGAAGTGACCGACCTCGTGGCGGAAATGGCCGAGCATGGTGCGGTACGGCTCGTTCATATTGGCGCGGACCTGCTCGCGGGTGACATCGTCGGCCTCCGCGGCGCGGATGGCGATCAGGCCCTCATCGTGACCCGTCATGGCGGGAATGACGGAACCGTCAGGCGCCACCTCGTCCACCAGAAAATCGAAGACCAGCCCACCGGCCGGATCGGCATCGCGATTGGGATGCGGCAGGCCGAGCCGCAGGATCGAATAGAACAGATGCCGCTGCGCCTGGCTGATGCGACGCCATTGTGCGATGCCCCCATCCGTCGCGACATCCGGCACCAGACGGTTGTGGCTGCAGGCCGGGCAAAAGGCGCTGTCGCTTTGCGCCGGCACCGACCAGTTGCAGATATCGTTCACTTCATTGGCACAAAACCGCACCTGTTTTTGCGGGTCCGCGACGATCTGCCAGTTCGGCTCACCCGCGGGCGAAAGCGCCTCCATGGATAGCCGCTCCGGCACGAAGGCCAGACGATGACCGCAGGAAACGCAGAAACGATTATCGAAATGGACCGGCTGGCCGCAGGATGCGCAGGAAAAAAGCTTCATCGATGAAACCCTTGCGATGGATCGGGTGGGTGGAGGTAACATACGATGCCAACATGCACCGTAGGCGACAGCTGAAAATCATTGACGCTCCTGCGCTCCGGGCTTACCCCCCTCTGTCCTGCCGGACATCTCCCCCTCAAGGGGGGAGATCGGCAAGACGCTCTTCCACCACTCCATTCTCAAGCATTGAGATGGGCGAGACCTCGCCTCAGGTCGATCTCCCCCCTTGAGGGGGAGATGTCCGACAGGACAGAGGGGGGTAAGCCCGGAGCGCAGGAGCATCAATGATTGGCAACGGTCGCCTACGGTGGCCACTATGAAGGGCGTAACAGGCGACCGCCTTCACATCCCAGACGACAGGAGCGCATGTGCGGTCAACACATGCGCTCCGAAGCGCCGTATCGAAAGAGGCGCAACTCGTCGGGCGAAATTACATGCGGTCAACGGCGCCCTTGACGGCGTCTTTCGCCTTACCAACGCTGGTCTGTACCTTGCCCTTGGCTTCCTGGGCGGCACCCTTGGCGCGCAATTCATTATTGCCCGTCGCTTCGCCGACGTTCTTCTTCACTTTGCCAGCAACTTCATTGGCTTTACCGGCGATCTTGTCAGATGTGCTACCCATAATACTACTCCCTCGTTGAGCCGTACTGTCTGTCCGGCTTTCCGGGTGAGTAACGTCAGGGGTCGGGATTTGGTTCCAGCCAAAACGGGCGGAACATGCAGGGGCTCAGGCGTGCCCGGCATCCGTGGAGAGCATGCGCGCATCGACGCCCATGAGCGCCAGGGCCCGCTCGTATTTATTGTCCAGCCCGCGGTCGAAGATCAGTTCCTCCGCAGCGGGGCAATTCAGCCAGCCATTATTGGCGATCTCGTTTTCGAGCTGGCCCGGACCCCAGCCTGCATAACCGAGCATCATTGTGGCCCTTTGCGGACCGCGGCCGTTGGAGATGGCGCGGACGATATCGAGCGTTGCCGTCAGCGAAATATCATCGCTGACCGGAATGCTGGATTCGCTTAAATAATCATCCGAATGCAGCACGAAACCCCGGCCGGATTCCACCGGGCCGCCGCACTGGATCGGAAATTCGCGGGTGCGGTTGGGCAGCATGATGGCGTCGTTGCTATCCACCAGTTTCAGGTGCAGCAGAATATCCGTAAAGGTGATCTGCTGCGGCCGGTTGATGATGAAGCCCATGGCGCCGGCATCCGAATGGGCGCAGATATAGATCACCGAACGGGCAAAATTGCCGTCGTCCAGCCCCGGCATCGCGATGAGGAACTGACCATCGAGAAAGCCACGTTCGCGTTTGTCCATCAGGGTTGAAAAGCTCACCGGCGCCTCCAGCAGACCGCATTCCGTCGTTTAACGGAAAACGGCGTTCGCACTTCGACAAAGGACAGGATGCGGCATCGCGCCCGATCAATCAACCGAAAATGATGAACCGCACGAATTCGTAACTGGTCCGCCGGGCGATGTTGGGTTAGACGGAAAGCATGAGCGCCAGAATATTCTTTCGATTTTCACATTTCCGTTTTGCAGCGGCATTTGCTGCCCTACTTGGCGGTGCTGAAGCCGCCCAGGCCGAGATTACCGACTGGGCGAGAAGCGAAGGCGGCCAGATGCGCGTGGCAAGCCTTGCCATGGATGCCGACGGCGTGGTGCGCGGCGTGCTGCAGATCGAGCCGAAGGACGGCTGGATCACCTATTGGCGCGAACCGGGCGAAGCAGGCATACCGCCGCAGATCACGCCCGATCCGGCCAGCGGCGCGGCGCTCACCACCATGGCCTATCCGGTTCCGAAGCTGATCGAAAACGGCGACATCACCGATATCGGCTATGACCACGCCGTCAGCCTTCCGTTTCAGCTGAAAGCCACGGACCCGGCGGCAAGCGGGAAGATCGATCTCACTGCCTTCATCGGCGTGTGCCAGAATATCTGCATTCCCTTCGAGGCGAAGTTTTCAATCGAGCGCGGCAATGCGGGCGATGACGACCGCGAGGAACGGCGATTGCTGGAGGAGGCGCGCGAAACGCTGCCCGAGGCGGCATCCGACGATTTCAAGGTGATCGATTTCCACATCACGCCCGACAAGACCATGCTCGGCGTGCAATTGCAGCTTCCGGAAAACGCGCCGAAGGAGACCGAAATCTTCATCGCCGGCCCCTCGGGCTTTGCCTATTACGAGCCGCAGAACCTGGTGCGCGACAAGCGCAAGCTCTCCTTCTACATGAACATCAAGGGCCTGCCGAAAACCTATCAGGTGCAGGGCAATAGCTGGCCTATCCTGGTCAAATCCGGCGACCGGGCCATGGAAACGATGCTCCATTTTCCAAAGCCCTGATCGGTTCGGCGGTCACGTTTGAGCGGCCGCGTCTGCAATGGAATTTCCTGCGAAAACCGCATGACACGTTTCATTTGGTTGCTCTATAGTCGCGCGAACCGAACGGCTACAGGAGCACGGACATGACCATCAAGATCGGCGAAAAACTGCCTTCCGCAACTTTCAAGGAAAAGACGGCCGACGGCCCGGTGGAAACCACCACGGACGCGCTTTTCGGCGGCAAGAAGGTGGTTCTCTTCGCCGTTCCCGGCGCTTTCACCCCCACCTGCTCACTGAACCATCTGCCGGGCTATCTCGAAAACCGCGACACCATTCTTTCCAAGGGCGTTGACGATATCGCCGTCGTCGCCGTCAATGACTGGCACGTGATGGGCGCATGGGCGCAATCCTCCGGCGGTCAGGGCAAGATCCACTTCCTCGCCGACTGGGACGCCGCTTTCACCAAGGCGCTCGGCCTCGATGCCGATCTTTCCGCCGGCGGCCTCGGCGTGCGCTCCAAACGTTATTCGATGCTGGTGGAAGACGGTGTGGTGAAGTCGCTCAACGTGGAAGAGAACCCCGGCCAGGCGACGGTCTCTGCCGCTGCGGCGATGATCGAGCAGCTTTGACGTTAAGAAGAAGGCCTCTTGGCCCTAGATAAGACGTCATCCTCGGCCCTGTGCCGAGGATTTAATCACGTCCAATTCAATCGACACGTTGCAGATGCTCGGGACAAGCCCGAGCATGACGGAAGAGAGCGACGAGAAGCCGCTCTCTCAAACATTCATATCGAACACCAGAAGCCCGGCGAGACCGCCATCGGTGAGCGACACGAGACGTTCCCCCACTTCCATGTGCTTGGGATGGGCGAGATAGTCGTCGCGGGCCTCGGGGCTTTCCAGCGTTACGATGAAACCGTCGACAAAACCGCCATTCAGCCCTTCGGGTGAGACATTCTGGCCGTATTTCACATCGATGATGCCGGGTATCACATCCTTCAGGGCGGCAATCGCCTCGAATATTGCGTGTTTTTCAGAAGAGGCCGTTGCAGCCTTGAAGCGTAGAAATACACAATGCAGGATCATCCGGATTTCTCTCCTCCGTTGGGCGCTACCGGAGCGCCCCTTGACGACAAGATAGGTCGGGTTTCGGTTTTCACAACCCCCGATAACGGGGCCACCGGCGCGGATTTGCCGGCCCGAAATAGAGCAGGCTTCCATTACCGCCGTTTGAAGGGCTCCATGCCCTTTCGCGCCAACTCGTCGGCGCGCTCGTTTTCCGGGTGGCCGGCATGGCCCTTGACCCAGTGCAGGGTGACCTTATGGCGTTGCTGCGCCGCTTCCAGCGCCTGCCATAGTTCAACATTCTTGACCGGCTTGTTATCGGCGGTTTTCCAGCCCTTCTTTTTCCAGCCGAAAATCCACTTGGTGATGCCGTCCTTCACATAGGCGCTGTCGGTATAAAGATCGACCTCGCAGGGGCTTTTCAGCGCATTGAGCGCCGAGATCGCCGCCAGCAGTTCCATGCGGTTATTGGTGGTCTCGGCTTCGCCGCCGGAGAGTTCCTTCTCCACTTCGCCGTAACGCAGCACGGCGCCCCAGCCGCCGGGACCGGGATTGCCGGAGCAGGCGCCATCGGTGAAAATATCGACATGTTTCATTCGCCCGCTAGCCCATATTCGGCGACAGTGGCGATGGAACGGTGGAACCGCAGCTTGCGCAGATATTCCAGCGGATCCTTCTTGACCACCAGCGCGCCTTCCGGCGTCGTCAGCCAGTCATAAAGGCGGGTGAGGAAGAAACGCAGCGCCGAACCGCGCGCCAGAAGCGGCAGCGCCTCCAGCTCCGCTTTGCCGAGCGGGCGTACCGACTGGTAACCTTCCAGCAGCGCCTTGCCCTTGGTGACGTTGTAAGCGCCATCCTTTTCGAAGCACCAGGCATTGAGGCAGATCGACACGTCATAAGCGAGGAGGTCGTTGCAGGCGAAATAAAAGTCGATCAGGCCGGACAGTTCATCGCCGAGGAAGAACACATTGTCCTGGAACAGATCGGCATGGATGACGCCGGCCGGCAGATTCTTCGGCCAATGGGCGGCGAGATAATCGATCTCGGGGCGAATCTCGTCTTTCAGGCCCTTCTCCACCTCGTCGGCGCGGTCTTCGGACTTGTCCCAAAGCACCTTCCAGCCTTCGACGGAGAGTGCATTCGGCCGCTTGATCTCGAACCCCTCGCCGGCCAGATGCATGGCGGCCAGCGCCTTGCCGACTTCGCGGCAATGTTTCGCTTCCGGCTTTCTCAGCCACATGCCCTCGAGAAAGGAAATGAGCGCCGCCGGCCGGCCCGACAGCTCTCCCAGCAACTCGCCATCCTTGCGCGGCAGCGGCAGGGGGCAGGACAGGCCCTTGGCGGCCAGATGCTGCATGAGGCCGAGGAAGAAGGGCAGATCGGATTTCTCCACGCGCTTTTCATAAAGCGTGAGAATCAGCGGGTCCTTGGTGGTATGCAGCAGGAAATTGGAGTTTTCGACGCCTTCGGCAATACCCTTATACGAGGTGAGGCTGCCGACGTCATATTGCGTGAGGAAATTCCTCAGATCATCTTCGGTGATGTCCGTATAAACTGCCAATTTCAAATCTCTTGATGAAGGATGGAGTGGAAATCTTAGGTGGAGATGACGCAGGCGGGACGGAAACCGCCCGCATTCAGCGCCATCCCGCTTCAGATACCGGCGGCGGTTTTCGGCGGCAGCGCGTCATTGGCATTGCCGTTCACGAAAGCCATGTCGTCCGTCGTCAGCTCGATGCTGCGCAGCTCGCGATTGACGAGGAAATGTTCCGTTTCCTCGACCGTCACGGCGAGATCGAGCGTCGTATCGAAACGCGCCTTGAAGGCTTCGATGATCTCATCGACGATCACCTCCGGTGCGGATGCGCCGGCCGAAAGGCCGACGGTGCGGATATCGCCGATTTCATTCCAGTCGATTTCCGAGGCCCGCTGCACCAGCACGGAACGCTGTGCACCGGCCCGCAGCGCCACTTCCACAAGCCGCTTGGAATTGGAGGAATTGGGCGCGCCAACGACGATGAAGAGGTCGCAGCCGGGGGCCGCCTGCTTCACCGCATCCTGACGGTTGGTGGTTGCGTAACAGATGCTGTCGGCGGCGGGCGCCTGAATGGCCGGGAAACGTTCCTGCAGCCTGGCGATGACGCCGGCCGTGTCATCGACCGAAAGTGTCGTCTGGGTGACGAAGCCGAGATTTTCGCGGTCCGCCGGTTCATAACGGCCGGCATCTTCCACAGTTTCGATCAGTGAGACCGTTCCTTCCGGAAGCTGGCCCATGGTGCCGATGACCTCGGGGTGGCCGGCATGGCCGATCAGCACCACATGGCGGCCAAGGCGCTGGTGGCGCATGGCCTGCTTGTGAACCTTGGAGACCAGCGGGCAAGTGGCATCGAGATAGAACAGATTACGCGCCTGCGCATCTTCCGGCACGGATTTCGGCACGCCGTGAGCCGAGAAAACCACCGGCTGCTCGCGATGCTCGGCCGGAATTTCATGCAGTTCCTCGACGAAAACCGCGCCCTTGGCTTCCAGCCCTTCCACCACATAACGGTTATGCACGATTTCGTGGCGGACATAGACGGGTGCCCCATAGGCCTTCAGCGCCAGCACGACGATCTGGATCGCCCGGTCCACGCCCGCGCAAAAGCCGCGCGGTCCGCACAGCCTTATCGTCAAAGGGGGTTTGGAAACGGCGATGTTCATTCCAGCTCCTTGGCCTGCTCCTTGGGCCGTGCTTCATGGCCTTGCCCGACAAGCTGCCTTACCGGACGGGCTGCGCTTTATTCACCCTGCGCCTTACCGTTCCGGAAATAGGCAAAACCGGCGACGATGACAAGGGCCGCCGCCAACCCATACCACGTTATCGCATATTGCAGGTGATTGTTGGGCAAATCTATCAGCGTCACGCCACCCTGCGGCCAACCGCCCGGATTAGGCGCGTTGTCAGCATCTACGAAGAGGTGGACCAGCCGGTCGGGCGGGATATCGGCGCTGGAGGCCATGGCCGCCAGATCCTTCCAGTAGAAGATGTTCTTGGCGATATCGTTATCAGGCAGCAGCGAGGACGGTTTTGCAACCAGCGGCGCGCGCGAAAGGCCGGTGATCGTTACCTCGCCGGCAACCTGCCCGTCGGGCCGTTTGGCGGGTTCCTTCATCTCGAAGGGCACGAAGCCGCGATTGACGAAGAGAATGCGGCCATCGGCAAGCGTCAGCGGCGTATAGATGTAATAGCCGGTTTGCCCCTGATGCGTGGCGAAGAAATGCCGCTCGCGGGCATGATCGAAGGTGCCGGAAAGACTGACCGTGCGGTATTCGATATCGCCGCCGCTTTTCGCGATCGCCTCTATATCGGAGAGCGGCACCGGGCTCGCGCTCCGCCGCTCCTCGATATCGGCAATCAGCGCCTCTTTCCAGTAGAGACGCTTCACCTGCCAGGTGCCGAGCCCGAGAAGAATGGCAAGCGCCAGCAGCACCAGCGGCGCGGCGAACCAGACCCGCCTTTCCGCCGCCTTCATGTGGGAAACGTCATTCACGATCAAGCCTGCCTTCGCTTGCATTGTTGCGGTATTGCAGCGCAATCATGATCCCTTTCAGCTTGCGCAGCAGCACAAGGGAGACAATCACCGTAAACGGCAACCACAGCATGACATGCACCCAGACCGGCGGCGCAAAACGCTGATCGAACCAGAGCGCCAGCCCGACGACCAGAAAACCGACGATCAGCATGACGAAAACCGCCGGGCCATCGCCCGCATCGGCAAAACCGTAATCCAGTCCGCAGGCGCTGCAGGCGGGTTTTATGGTCAGAAAGCCGTCGAACAGCCGTCCGTTGCCGCAGCGCGGGCAGCAGCCTTTGAGCCCGACCTTGATGGGATCGACCGGCGCGAAATTGCCGTTTGATGGTTCAGACATGACGACCTCCCGCGAAGTTGCCCAAAGCCCAAGGACGACAGCGAGCCTGTTGGAAGCGTGCTTCTAAACCAAGGCAGTCATCTGTCGCTCGGCTTTGCTGCTTGTTTCTTCTCCCCGCCGGGGAGAAGGTGGCCCGAAGGGTCGGATGAGGGGGCAACCTCTCAGTTTATCGCTGACCTCGCCCCCTCATCCCGCTGCCGCGGACTTCTCCCCGGCGGGGAGAAGAAACACGTGGCACCCGCTCGCTCCACGGGATGCCTTGCTGCGGACCCAGTCCTCTATCCGACGCAATCAGCCGTGCAGCGGCGCGCCCCAGCCACCCCAGATATAGATGGCGAAGAACAGGAACAGCCAGACGACGTCAACGAAGTGCCAGTACCAGGCAGCCGCTTCGAAACCGAAATGCTGCTTGGGCGTGAAACCGCCGCCAACGGCGCGGAACAGGCAGACCAGCAGGAAGACCGTACCGACGAAGACGTGGAAACCGTGGAAACCGGTGGCCATGAAGAAGGTCGCGCCATAGATCGAATTCTTGAAGTCGAACGGCGCGTGCATGTATTCGTAAACCTGCACGGTGGAGAACAGGACGCCGAGCGCGACGGTGAGCAACAGACCGGTGATCAGGCCCTTGCGGTCATTATGCAGCAGGGCATGGTGCGCCCAGGTGACGCAGGTGCCCGACAGAAGCAGGATGACGGTGTTGTAGAGCGGCAGGTGCCAGGGATCGATCACCTCGATGCCCTTGGGCGGCCATTGGCCGCCGGTATATTCGAGGCGCGACGCCTGAATGGCCTCGTGCGGGAAGAGGCTAGCATCGAAATAGGCCCAGAACCACGCCACGAAGAACATCACCTCCGAGGCGATGAACATGATCATGCCGTAACGCAGGTGAAGCGAGACGACGCGGGTGTGGTTGCCCTCATGGGCTTCCTTGATCGTGTCGGACCACCATGCGTACATGGTGTAAAGCACGATGACGAGGCCGATATAGAACAGCCAGGGATTGGCCAGTTCCGCGCCGAACAGCTTGAAGGAGCCGCCCGACAGGTAACGCATGTAACAGACGCCACCGAAGGTCAGGATGAAGGCGCCGATCGAGGCCAGAAGCGGCCAGGGGCTTGGATCGATAATGTGGTAGTCGTGGTTCTTCTGATGCGTATCTGCCATTGCGACAATCCCCGAATGTCTCTTCCCTGATCCGGCCTCGGATAAAAGGCCAGATCTCCTCTCACAATTTGCTTTCGCCAGATGAAGTCTTTACCGGCAAGGACGCAACCGGTTTTTCGGTTTTGGCCGGATAAAACGTATAGGACAGCGTTAAAGTATGAATGCTCTTGGTCTCGCGCGCCGTGGCGATGTCAGGATCGACGAAGAACACCACCGGCATCTCCAGCGTTTCACCCGGCTGCAGCGTCGTTTCGGTGAAGCAGAAGCACTCCACCTTGTTGAAATAGGCGCCGGCTTCCATCGGCGTGACGTTGAAGACCGCCGTGCCCGTGGTCGCCACGGGTGAGCGGTTCGTCGCCTTGAAAGTCACCTGCACCGTTTCGCCGATTTTCGGCGTGACCTTTTTGTCGACCGGCTGGAAATCCCAGTTGAGGCCGTTCGACGTATTGGCATCGAAGGTGACGTTGATGGTCTTGTCGAGGATGACGTCGGAATATTGCTCGACGCGCTGGGTGGTGCCGTTATAGCCGGTAACGCGGCAGAACAGCGTATAAAGCGGCACGGCGGCATAGGCCATGCCGATCATGGCGCAGAAAAACACCAGACAAAGCACGAGGATGGAGCGATTGCTCACCCGCTGCCTGCCGGTCCCTGCCGTCTGCGCTTCCATATTCGCCATCTCCTCCTCCTCTCCCCTCAATCAGCGCGTCAGTGCGAGCCGATCTTGATGATGGTGATGATGTAGAACAGCACCACCAGGCCGGCGAGCAGGACGCCGAGCGCGATGTTGCGCCCACGTCTCGATTTTTTCTGCGCCGCGCTCAGTTCCACCGTTTCCATCACAGGACTCCCGACATGACGGCCTTCAGGGCCGGCGCGAAATGATCGGCCAGAAGGCCGGAGAAAATCGCAAAAAGGTAAAGCACCGAATAGGCGAACATCTTCTTGGCCGGCAGCATCTTCTCGTCGCCCTCAGGCATGCGCCGGACATCGAGAGAACAGTAGACGAAGATCGCGCTCAGCACGGCGGCGAAAATGCCGTAGCCGGCGCTCGCAAGGCCGGTGAAATAAGGCGCGACGGCCGCGGCCGCGGTCAGCACCGCATAAACGATCATCTGGTTCTTGGTCGAGCGTTCGCCGACCACGTTCGGCATCATCGGAATGCCGACGGCGCCGTAATCGCGCATCTTGAACAGCGCCAGCGCCCAGAAATGCGCCGGTGTCCACAGGAAGATGATGAGGAACAGGATGATGCTATCCAGCGAAACGCCGCCGGTGACGCAGGCCCAGCCGAGCATGGGCGGGAAAGCGCCGGCCGCACCGCCGATGACGATGTTCTGCGGCGTCGAGCGTTTCAGCCACATCGTATAGATGACGGCGTAAAAGAAGATGGTGAAGGCGAGCAGGCCGGCCGAGAACCAGTTAACCGCAAGGCCGAGAATGACCACCGAAAAGGCCGAAAGCGTCAGCCCGAAGGCCAGCGCCTCGCGCGGCGCGATGCGGCCGGACGGGATCGGCCGCCGGGCGGTGCGGCTCATCACGGCGTCGATATCGGCATCGTACCACATGTTGAGCGCACCGGATGCGCCGGCACCGACGGCGATGCAGAGAATGGCGATGATGCCGAGCACCGGGTTGATTTCACCCGGCGCCAGCACGAGGCCCGCAAAGGCCGTGAAGACGACGAGCGACATGACGCGCGGCTTCAGCAATTCGAAATAATCGCGCGCGCCGGCTTCCGAAAGTTCGGAGCCCTTCACGCCCAGCATGTCGCGATTGTCGATAATGCTCATTTCCTGTCCTGTTTCCTTCGAACGCCGCGTGAAGCGACGTCCCCTGCACCGGCCCGAAAACGAATGTGATTTCCGGCATGCGCGATGCGTCAATTCATGGGTCCCGAACGTCCTGGCATGAGCGGCGCCGGGCAAAACCGATGCCATTTTCCGGCTTTTCGCCGCACCCTGCCGCCATTCGTCTGCGCTTGCATTTCATAAAGGCCAGATTTGGCATTTATCACGTCCGGGGCATGTATCACGTCGGACGGCAGGCATCGCTTGGACAAAATGTCACGCGGCAGAAGAGACTGCCCGTTCGGGAAACGGCACGGACCGAACCGCGCCGTCCCTCATTTTCAGCGCCGGGAATTCGCAGGCCCTGCCCGCGCCTTCCGGCCCGCGCATCAGCGAATGCGCGGCAGCTGTTCCCACTGGTGGTAGGGCGGCGGCGAAGACAGTTGCCATTCGAGCGTCGTCGCACCTTCACCCCAGGGGTTGTTGCCGGCGATCCGCTTCTTTGCGAAGGCTTCCCAGACGCAGAAGAGGAAGATCAGCACGCCGACGGCCGAGATGTAGGAACCGTAGGAGGATACCATGTTCCAGCCGGCATAGGCATCGGGATAATCGATGTAGCGGCGCGGCATGCCGGCAAGACCGAGGAAGTGCTGCGGGAAGAACACGAGGTTCACGCCCACGAACATGACCCAGAAATGCAGCTTGCCGAGGAATTCGCTGTACATGTAGCCGGTGATCTTCGGGAACCAGTAATACCAGCCGGCAAAGATCGCGAAGACCGCGCCGAGCGACAGAACGTAGTGGAAGTGCGCCACCACGTAATAGGTGTCGTGCAGCGAACGGTCGAGACCGGCATTGGCGAGCTGGACGCCGGTGACGCCGCCGACCGTGAACAGGAAGATGAAGCCGATCGCCCAGACCATCGGGGTCGAGAAGGTCAGCGAACCGCCCCACATGGTCGCGATCCACGAGAAGATCTTGATACCCGTCGGCACCGCGATGACCATGGTGGCGAAGACGAAGTAGCGCTGCGCTTCGAGCGACAGGCCGACCGTGTACATGTGGTGGGCCCAGACGATGAAGCCGACGGCGCCGATGGCGACCATGGCATAGGCCATGCCAAGGTAACCGAAGACCGGCTTCTTGGAGAAGGTGGAGACGATGTGGCTGATGATGCCGAAGCCCGGCAGGATCAGGATGTACACTTCCGGGTGGCCGAAGAACCAGAACAGATGCTGGTAAAGGATCGGGTCACCGCCGCCTTCCGGCGAGAAGAATGCCGTGCCGAAGTTGCGGTCGGTCAGAAGCATGGTGATGCCGCCCGCCAGAACCGGCAGCGAAAGCAGCAGCAGGAATGCGGTGACGAGGACCGACCAGGCGAAGAGCGGCATCTTGTGCAGCGTCATGCCCGGAGCGCGCATGTTGAGGATGGTGGTAATGAAGTTGATCGCACCGAGGATCGACGACGCGCCCGAAACGTGCAGCGCGAAGATCGCCAGATCCACCGCCGGTCCCGGCATGCCGCTGGTCGATAGAGGCGGATACATGGTCCAGCCGCCACCGACACCGTAGGCGCCCGCAGGGCCTTCGACGAAGAGCGAGAGAATGAGAAGGATGAAAGCCGGAACGATCAGCCAGAAGGAGATGTTGTTCAGGCGCGGGAAAGCCATGTCCGGAGCGCCGATCATAATCGGGATCATCCAGTTGGCGAAACCGCCGATCAGCGCCGGCATGACCATGAAGAAGATCATGATCAGCGCGTGCGCGGTGGTGAACACGTTGAACATGTGCTTGCCGCCATCGATGGCGGCGTCACCCTCGAAGCCGTAGACCATGGACGCCAGACCGTGGAAGATCTGGATGCCCGGCTCCTGAAGCTCCATGCGCATGACGACGGAAAGCCCGCCGCCGACGATGCCGGCGATGATCGCGAAGATCAGGTAGAGCGTGCCGATGTCCTTGTGGTTGGTCGACAGGAACCAGCGGGCAAAGAAGCCCGGCGTATGGGAATGATGCGCATCATGCGAATGATCGTGCCCATCATGTGCGGAATGACCATGCGAGTGATGATCGTCGTGTGCGGAAGGTCCAGCCATTGTCCTCACTCCAGAGTCAGTTGGTTTCGTTGGCGGCAACGTCGACGGTGCGCGGAGCGCCATCGACAGAGGCCATCAGCGCCCGGTTCGCGCCGCTCAGGTCAGAGGCGGCGGCGGTGAGCCAGGTGTTGTACTGCTGTTCGGAAACCACCCGAATGGCGATCGGCATGAAGGCGTGGTCCTTGCCGCAAAGCTCGGAACACTGACCGTAATAAAGGCCCTCTTTTTCCGCCTTGAACCAGGTTTCGTTCAAGCGGCCGGGAACGGCGTCGATCTTGACGCCGAAAGCCGGCATGGCGAAGGAATGGATCACATCCGTCGGCGCGGCGGTGACGAGCAGGCGAACAGTCTTGCCGACCGGAACGACCATTTCATTGTCTACCGCCAGAAGACGCGGATAGCGGGCCCTGTCTTCCTTTCCTGCGGCGGCGCGATCCTGATCCTTCAGCATGTAGCTGTCGAAGGAAACCGGCTCGGCGCCTTCGGCGGCCGTATATTCATAGCTCCACAGCCATTGCGTGGCGGTCGCCTTCAGCGTCACATCGGGATTTTCCGGCTGCGTGAGCTGCGCGTTCAAGAGATTGAACGACGGGAAAGCAAGGAACAGGAGAATGAGAACCGGCGCCAGCGTCCAGACCACCTCGATCGCCGTGTTATGGCTGGTCTTGGAAGCCACCGGATTTTTCGCGGCGCGGAATTTCAGGGCGACGACGATGAGCAGCGCAAGAACGAAAAGCGTAACCGGAACAATGAACCAGAGCGTATATTGTTCAAACCAGCGTATTTCGTGCATGATCGGCGTGGCGGCCTCCTGCATGCCCATTTGCCAATGCACCGGCTGATCGGCGTGGGCGCCGACAGCCGTGAGCAGACAGGTCATCCCCGCCAGTGCTGCGTAAATCCTATTCGTCACGGTACCCTCTCCCTCACGCGTCTGATCTAGATCAATCACAGACGCAGAATCCATGCTTATGGTACTAACTTCAAACCACAGTTTGTCCTCTGCCGCAATATGCGTCGGGACACGGATGCGCCCCAATTTTGCCATTGGTCAATCCACGGCGACTTTCTCTCACCCCATGCCTCGCCGGACCGGCCGAACGCGGTTTCAAACAGCCCAAATGCGACAAAGCCCCTTCTCACAGCCGGTTTTGCCGCCAGTTTCATCGCCGGATAATGAATGTCGTGCCGGGCAAATCAGACGCCCATACCGGAAGACAGGTCCTATTTCCGCCCAACTCCGCTGGAATTGAAGGCCTGAGGCTTTTTTTTCCGGATTATGGCGTCAAAATAGCCGCACTGATTCGAATCCCAGAGGTATCCATGCGTCTTTCCCCGCTCGCGCGCACTTTTCTTGCCGCCGCCGGTCTTGCCATCATCGCTCCCGCCGCTGCGGCGCTGGCGCAACAGCAGCCGCCCGGCACGCCGAAGTCGACGCACGGAGCATGGTCTGTCATCTGCGACAAGCCGGCCGGCGCGTCCGAAGAACAATGCGCGCTGATGCAGAACGTCATTGCCGATGACCGCCCGGAAGTTGGGCTTTCGGTGGTGGTGCTGAAGACGGCCGACCGCAAGTCGCGCATCCTGCGCATCCTCGCACCGCTCGGCGTGCTTTTGAAGGATGGCATGGAGCTTTATATCGACAATAATAATATCGGCCGCGCCTATTTCACCCGCTGCTTCTCCGAAGGCTGCTATGTGGAAGTGGATATCGACGACGAGCTGCTGAAGGTTCTGCGCGCCGGCAAGAATGCGGTTTTCGCGCTGCGCGAAGCCGTGGATCAGGATCGCGTCGGTATTCCGATCGAGCTTTCCGGCTTTGCCGAGGGCTACGACGCGCTTCCTTAAAGCCTGCCATTGCCGGACAGCCTTGCGTCCGTCCGCTCCAGTGCCTAAATCGGTCATTGAACGATAATGACTGGAGCCTCCCATGACCGACGATCTTGTAAAACTCTTCGATTGCGACGAAACGCAATTGCGCAAGCTCGTCGGCGAGGCGCTCGCCGGCGCTGACGATGGCGAGCTTTTCATCGAACATGCCCAGGCCGAATCGCTGACTTTCGATAATGGCCGGCTGAAGGGCGGTTCCTTCAACACCGACCAGGGCTTTGGCCTGCGCGCCGTCGCCGGCGAAACGGTGGGCTACGCCCATGCGGGCGAGCTTTCGCAGGGCGCGCTGAAACGTGCTTCCGATGCGGTGGGCGCGGTGACCAAGGGTTATTCCGGCTCCTATGCCGCCGCGCCGCAGCGCACCAACAAAAAGCTTTATGGCGACGAGAACCCTATCGGCAGCCCGAGCTTCGAGGAAAAGGTGAAGCTCCTCACCGATATCGACGCCTATCTGCGTGACAAGGACGACAAGGTCCGGCAGGTGACGGCGACCATTTCCGCAAGCTGGCAGGTGGTGGACATCCTGCGGGCCGACGGCCATCGCGTCAGCGATATCCGGCCGATGACCCGCATCAATGTTTCCGTCGTGGCGGGCGAAGGCGACCGGCAGGAAAGCGGCTCCTACGGCATTGGCGGCCGCGTTGGCTTCAGCGATTTCATCACCACGGAAAACTGGCAGCGCGGTGCGGATGAAGCGCTGCGTCAGGCGCTCGTCAACCTTACCGCCATCGACGCGCCGGCCGGCACCATGGATGTGGTGCTCGGCTCCGGCTGGCCGGGCGTCATGCTGCACGAGGCGGTGGGCCACGGTCTGGAAGGCGATTTCAACCGCAAGAAAACCTCGGCCTTTGCCGGCCTGATGGGTGAAATGGTCGCCGCCCCCGGCGTGACCGTGGTGGATGACGGCACCATCGACAGCCGCCGCGGCTCGCTGACTATCGACGACGAAGGTACGCCTTCCGGCTATAATGTGCTGATCGAGAACGGCAGGCTGGTCGGTTACATGCAGGACCGGCAGAACGCCCGGCTGATGGGCGCCAGGCCCACCGGCAACGGCCGCCGGCAGGGCTACGCCTATGTGCCGATGCCGCGCATGACCAATACCTACATGCTATCAGGCGACAAGACGCCGGAAGAGATCATCGCCTCCGTGAAGAAGGGCATCTATGCCGTCTCCTTCGGCGGCGGCCAGGTGGATATCACCTCCGGCAAATTCGTGTTCGGCTGCACCGAGGCCTACCTCATCGAAAACGGCAGGATCGGCGCGCCGGTAAAGGGCGCGATGCTGATCGGCAACGGGCCGGATGCGATGAAGCGCGTGTCGATGATCGGCAACGATTCCAAGCTCGATACCGGCATCGGCAATTGCGGCAAGGCTGGACAATGGGTACCGGTCGGCGTCGGCCAGCCGCATCTGCGCATGGACCAGATCACCGTCGGCGGTACGAAGGCTTAGGCGGTGGTTTTCGGGTGATTGCACTCAGTTGAGTCGATAACGCGGACAAAACGACGTGGCACCCTATACCCGGTCCGTCATTCCGGCCTTGAGCCGGAATCCTGTGTATTGGATTTGTGCTATGTAGAGTGCGGGCGGAAGGCCGTCGGAATCCTGGTCGTTAGAGACCGCCTGCTGGCTTTTGGA
>NZ_JBNWCL010000027.1:0-58259 GCF_053522445.1 Agrobacterium sp. 22-221-1 | reverse complement strand
TAAACACCCTCCTGGCAGCGTCAGCCCCAGAACGATGTCCGCACTGCAGAATCCGCTTCAGACCGCCAAAATGCATTCTGCCAAAGTAGTGCTAGGGCGCGGACTCATAATGACCTGATCCCAAGGCCTCAAATTATCAGCTTTCCTGTAGCCCAGAATTCATGGACCTTATTCCACCATCCGAGAGTTTCCGGCTGCAGCCATGGACGAAAATCGTCAGAGCGAGTTTTGCGATGCAAATGTCCATTCTGTAAATCTTCGAGGAGACCTATTGTAGCCGCCTCTTTAACATATGGGTCGCCCTTGATGTGCCAGCGTTCGACAACATCAAAGACCGCGTCAAATCGATGCGTGTTACCCGTCTCCAAATCCCGAATTAGATGACGTGCAAGCTCTGACAGTGCCAAGTAAAGTGGCAACTCGTCCTCAGATCGGTATTCCTCCTGGAATGCCTCCCACTTTTCACGAAAGGATGGGTCAGCCTGCAAAAGCGGCTCAAACATATTCGAGCGATCGAACTCGACCGAAAGTGCGTTGACATTGTTCCCGGACATAACGTTTTTTCCTCTTCTGAGCCCCACGTTGCACCGTGGCCAATCTCACTTCCCTCATTCTTGTGCTTATCACAGCAATGAGGGTTGTCCGAGATATCGCGGCCGGACAATCCTTTGCACAAGAGCGCCGGCAACCTCAGCCGGAACGCCCTACTCCCCCACCTGCCGCCGCGTCAGAAACAACAGCAGCAAGGCCGCGCCCGCACCAACCGAAGCGAGCCGGATCGAGACGCCGAAACTTGCATATTGCGACACGAACCCCATCAGCGGCACCGCAAAAAGCGCGGCGAGGAAAATGGAGTTCATGTAGAGCGCCGTCGCCCGGGCCGTGCGGCCGCGCGCAAAGCCCTGCACGAAGGTGAGGCAAGTGCCGGCGCAAAGGCCGTAATAGGCGCCTTCCAGCGCCGCACCCGCGATCATGGCCGGCAATGTGGTGACCGAGGCGATGACGTTGAAGGCGACGATGGCCATCACCGCCGAAACGCCCAGAAGCAGGCGGGCGCTGAAGCGGCGCATCATTCGCGGTGCAAGCAGGATGAACAGAACCTCCATGGCGCATTTGACGCTGAGCGACAGGCCCGGCACGTAATCCGGCAGGCCGACCTCCCGCACCAGAAACACCGGCAGGGCCGAGGCGCAGAGAGCATGGGCAAAAGACATGCAGAAGCTGGCGGCCGCCGCCAGAAGCAGCGGCAGGTTGCGCCCTGTATCGTCGTCACCCGCCTGTCGCCGCTCCATCGGGCTGGTCTGGTCGCGCGGCACGACCGCAAGAGCAAGCCCGCCCCAGATGACCGCCATCAGCATGGCATTCACGAACACGGCTTTCGCGCCGGCAAGATCGAAGATCAGATAGGCGGCGGCGGGAAGCAGCATCCATGCCAGCGACACCATCGTCCGCAGGAAGGCATTATAGGCGGCCGTATCCAGCGCCTTCACCCGGCCATGATACCGGCCGTAACTGAAAATGAGCGTGCTGGCGGCATTGGAAAGCCCCATGCCGGTCGCCGTTATCGCCACCAGCAGCGCCAGATGCCCGAAACTCGCCGCCGCGGCCGCGACAAAAGCGCCGCACACGGAAAGTATCAACAGCGGCCTCACCCGCACCCCGGCATCGACACGCTCGCCATAAACACGGCTGGCGACAATCGAAGCCAGCGCCGCCGTCACGCTGTAAAAACCGACGGTCGCCGGCGGATGGCCAAGCACCTGGATAATGTAAAAACCGATAAACGGGACGACGGCCGCATTGGTGCTGCCGGCAATAAAAACCAGCAGGGCGATCAAATAGGCCTGACGATCGAAAGCGCCCGGCAAAGTGCTTTTCTGTAGCATGGGAATCGACTGAAGGCTGGGAGGCGGGACGGGATGACGGCGACCACCATCACACCAAAACGGCCTGCTGTTCAAGCCTGCCCGAAAAGCAATGCGCGTTTTCATCTTCGGCGAAACGCTCGCTGGATTGATGCCAGGATCGCCGCATCGAGCGCGTGGGGCGTCGCAAGGTTGCGCCGCCCCCTGTCGAAAACGGAATAACCGTCAGAACTTTACGCCGAGGCCAACCTTGACGACGTGTTCGCTGACATCGCCGGTCGAGGTGATCGGACCGGTACGGTAGGTTGCCTTGCCGAAGTCGTTGTAACGATATTCGACGCGTCCAAACAGGTTGTTGGTGAAGGCATAATCGACACCCGCACCGACCGTCCAGCCGTGCAGGACCTTGCTGTCCTCACCGAACGGCGCTTTGACTTCGCTATCCGTCGCGGTGTAGCCGGCGGCGGTATAGATCAGCGCACGGTCGACAGCGTAGCCGGCGCGCAGGCGTGCAGAACCATTCAGGCCTGCGGAAACCTCGCTGGTAACGATGGTCTTGTCGCCCCAGGCGTAACCGAGATCACCCTCGACGCCGAGAATGACGGAAGGGGCAACTTCGAAATTATAGCCCGCGAAACCGGAAAAACGGCCGCCGTCAAATTCATGCTTCGTGGTGACGCCAAAAGTCGTCGACTTAACCCGGTTCCAGCCGTAACCCGCAGACGCACCGACATAAACACCATCCCAGGAAAAGGCAGGCGCAACGTCGTTGACGACCGGCGCGGACGGAATGTCGCTGACGGCATCGGCGGCAACGGCCACGCCGGAGAAAACACCGAGCAGGCCGAGCGCGAGAAGTGATTGTTTCAACATGCGATAGCTCCTTGAAAATAACATCCCGTCACCTGCGGGCTGCGAGTATTTCGCGACCAGAAGCGCAGCGTCGTGACGGGGTTAACGCACCCGTAGATTGAAGAACATCGTGGTTAAAATCGCGTAAATAGCGCAGATAAAATAGCCGTCATGAAACGTATTTCGATTAATATCTGCAATATTTACCAAATATAAATTAGAATTAACGCGGATATTCACAAGTCGGCCGCCGCAACGTAAAAACGGCTCCCACCACATCACAAAAACCACCACGAGTAGTGGCCATCCCGCACTTCTGTGCGCGTCGTTCACATCGGCAACGCGGACAAAAAAAGAGGGCCGCGAGGCCCTCTTCCAGTCATGCGATGCGCCGTTTGTTCTTGCCGGAAACGCCATGCGTCAAACACACGCAACTCGAGGATCATTGCCGGCTTATGCGCTGCGCGCATCGTCTGCGTCGAAAATCCCTGATGATTTTCGAGCTGTTGCGTTGGAGCGGGATGGAGAAAAGCCCGATGGTTTCGCCATCCCGTTCCACGTTTCGGTTAGTGGCGGCGCTTTTTGCCGCCGTCATTCTTGTTGTCGATGACATCGACGGACGTCTTGTTGCCGTTCAGCACACCGTTCAGGATACCGGTCTTGTTGCCATTCAGAATCCCGTTATTGGACAGGATACCGCTGACACCGAGATCGATGCTCGGCGAGACGACGACAAGGGCGCCGCCCTTGTTGCTGTTGCCGGACAGGATGCCTCCCAGAAGACCGCCCGCATTGGCCTGACCAACGGAAGCGACAGTAAGAATAGCGGCTACACAAGCGAACTTTGCAATCATTTCTCTCTCCTCTTTTGTTTGATCACGCCATCTGGCGTAACTGAACTGTATATTTAGAGGATTCTAATTCAAGCAAAGGCTAATATTACAATAAACGATTAACACTAATACTTGCGATTTTAATAAAATTTTACATATCGCATCTTCGCGTTTCCGCCCCTTGTTCAAACAATGTCGGTCAGCACCTGTGCCGCAACAGTAAAGCGGCGCGGGAAACTTTATTAACCATCCAAATATAAGATATTGCTTAATTAGAGACCGGAGATGCGAATGCGGGTGGGGGGATATATCGCGCTTGTTCTCGGGCTTGCCTGCGCCTGCGGCGCGCGGGCGGGGGAAAAGGCCGATGAGCACAATGTCACCTATAAATCCGGCATTGCTTATGACAGCAATTATTTCGCCGACACCAACCGGCTGAGCGCGATTTCGCTGCGCGCCGGCTTCGGGCTCAATGGCAAGATCGCGCTGGAAGGGGCTGAGCTGCGTTATTCGCTCGAGCAGGAAGAGGTTCGCCTGCCCCGTTATCGTTTCGCCAATGAACATAACACCATCGCGGCGCTGGGGCTGACGAAACGATTTTCCGAAAAGCTGGAATGGGCCCTTGAGCTGCGCGGCACCCGCAGCGATGCCGGCGATATCTTCCTGCACCTGCCGGAAGAAGACATTGGCTACCGGCAGCTGGATCACAAGCTGGAGGCGTCTTCCCAGCTCGGCATCCTCGCCCTTGGCGGCAAGAACACGCTGACGGCAAGCCTCGCCAGCCTGATGAAAGGCAAGGCGCGCTTCCGCCCGGCCTATTTCCTGCCCACCCGACTGGAAGCGAACGAGGCGCTTTTATCGCTGAAGGCGGAACATGCACGATCGCTCGGCGGCGGCGAGGCCGGGTTGACGCTTGCTTACGACCGTATCGCCGTTCCTGAGGGGCAGCAGGAAAAATATGAACGTTTCCCGGCCAATACGCTGCGAGGTTCTCTGGCCTATGGTTACAGGTTCTCCGACCGTTTCGCGATTCTGGCCGAAGCGGGCTTCACCTCCATTTCCGGCGATGAGATCAGCGACAAGGTAAAGCGCACCCGCCCCTATCTGCGGGCCGAGGCCGAGGTGAAGGCCACCGAGCGTATCGCCTTCGGCGCGGGCTTTTCGCAGGACTATGCGCTTTTCGACCCGGATGACCCGATTGCCGAATTCCATCGCCGCTTTCAATTCGTCGTGAAAAGCAGGCTCACCGAAAAGGTGGGGCTCGATCTTGCGCTGCACCGGGTCCACAAGGACTGGATCTATTATAATTACGATACCAGCGAGCGCCGGCTGGTCGCGACGCTTTCCTTCGATACCGGCAAGAACAGCAAGCTGGAGGTGGAGTTCAACCGCCTGCTGCATGGCGAGCGCGATACCGATCTTGCCTATAGCGGCTCCAGCATCACCTCGCGTTTCAGCGGCACCTTCTGAAATTTAGTGTCAGCCCGCGCGAAGGATCAGCCGCATCAGGTCGAAATTCGGTCCCAATTTCTGCTAGAGTCAGGCCTCAAAGATTCGAAGGCAGGACAGACCGGATAATGAACAGACGCTTTTTGCTCCTCGCGGCCGGCCTTGCCTGCGTTCCCGTCGCCGCGGCGGCCCATCCGCATATCTTTGCCGAAGCCCGCATGGAAATCGTCGAGGGGCCAAACGGCACCGTTCAGGAAGTGCGCAATATCTGGCGTTTCGACGAGATGTTCTCGGCAAGCGTAGTGATGGACTACGACAAGAACAGCGATCTGAAGCTCGACAAGGACGAGCTGGCCGAGATCGGCAATACCGTGCTCGAATCGCTCGCTGAATATTCCTACTACACCTTCATCACCGCCAATGGAAAACCGGTGGAATTTTCCAAGCCCGAGGCCATTCACGTGGACTACAAGGATCAGCAGATCCTGATGTTCTTCTCCGTGAAGCCGGCCAAGCCTCTGGCCGTCAAGGGCAAGCTCAGCTTCGGCGCCTGGGATCCAACCATGTATACGGCAATCGATTTCGCCAAGGACGGCGATATCGCCACGCAGGGTAAGGATCTGAATGCCTGCAAGCACCACGTGGTGCGCCCCGATCCCGACGAGGTGATCTCACAGAACCAGGGCACGCTCACCGACGCCTTCTTCAACGATCCGACCGGCACCGACATGACCAAGCTCTTCGCCACCCGGCTGGAGGTCTCATGCTGAGCCGCAGGGCCGGCCTCTTCGCCGTCGCCATCGGCCTTATTGCCGTGGCCGGTGCGGCCCATGCGCAGTCGCCGCTCGGCATCGGCTCGGCCGAACCTTCCTTTTCCGTCGGCGGTCCCTTTGCGCCGCTGATGCAATGGATCAATGTGCACCAGCAGATGTTTTATCGGGCGCTGACCGGGGCGCTGAAGGCCATGCGTGAGGATGGCTGGGCGCTCAGCTCGCTGATAGGCCTCTCCTTTGCTTATGGCGTTTTCCACGCCGCCGGCCCCGGCCACGGCAAGGCGGTCATTTCGTCCTACATGATTGCCAATGAAACCCAGCTGAAACGCGGCATTCTCATTTCCTTCGTCTCGGCGCTCATTCAGGGTTTGATGGCCATCGGCCTCGTCGGTGCGGCCTGGCTCGTGCTGCGCGGCACCTCCATCACCATGACGAAGGCGACGCAGGCGATGGAGATCGCCAGCTTCGCCATGGTCGCGCTGTTCGGCGCCTGGCTGCTGGTGCGAAAACTCTGGTCGCTGCGTATCCGGCGCGAGCCTGTCGCGGTTTTCGCGCCGGCAGGAGAAACCTCGGCCGGCAGAACCACCGGCATGGGCACGGGGCTGCGGTTCCAGGGCAAGCCGGTCTTTGCAGATCACGACCATGACGGCACCGGTGATCTCTGCGCTGCCTGCGGAAAGTCCCACGCGCCCGATCCCATGTTGTTGAAGAGCAAGAACTTCAGCCTGCACGAGGCATGGTCCGCCATCATCGCCGTGGGGCTCAGGCCCTGCTCGGGCGCGATCATCGTCATGAGCTTCGCGCTTCTGAACGGGCTTTATCTCGGCGGCGTGCTCTCCGTCCTCGCCATGTCGCTCGGCACGGCCATAACGGTATCGCTGCTCGCCATCATGGCGGTCTCGGCAAAAGGCCTCGCCGTGCGTTTCGCCGGCCCCGGCAGCCGCAGGGCAGCCGGCATCAGCCATGCGATAGAGATCGCCGGTGCGTTCTTCGTGCTCATCATGGGGCTGTTGCTGCTCGGCGCGTCGCTTAGGCTCTAACCGTCACGACGACGCTGGTAGCGGGCGCGCAGCCAGAACAGCAGGAAGAAACACAACACCGCCACCGTGCCGAAGGCCGCGGCGAGCCAGGGCGAATAATCGCCAAGCCACAGCATGATCTTCGGCATGACGAAGAAGACCAGCCCGAAACCGACGATGATGAGGGCGGCGGCGATGGCCGGCGACCAATCCTTCTTGCCGGGGCTCGGCTTTTCAGGCGCCGGGTTTTCAGGCAATGGCATCGGCAAACTCCGCACGGATATCCTCAAGCTTGCGCTTCTGCGCGCCATCGTCCGCAAAATTCTCCGGCGCAAGCCAGGCTTCGAAGGCTTTGCCGATCAGCGGCCACTCGCCGTCGATCATGGAAAACCACGCCGTATCGCGATTTTGCCCCTTCGAGATCATATGCTGGCGGAAGACGCCCTCGAAGGTGAAGCCATAACGCTTCGCCGTTATCTTGGAGGGCTCGTTTTCATTGTGGCATTTCCACTCGTAACGGCGATACCCCAGATCCTCGAAAACATGTTTCGCCATCAGGTAATGCGCCTCGGTGGAAAGAGGCGAGCGCTTCATCTTCGCGCCATGGGCGACGGAGCCGACCTCGACCACCCCGTTGGCGGGATCGGGCCGCATATAGCTCGCCATGCCGACGATATCGCCGGTGGCGTTTTCAACGAAGACCAGCGTGACCCAGTTGAGCTTCTGCCCCGCGCCGACGAGCCAGTCGCCGAAAGCGTCGGCATCGGGAAAGGCGCTTTGCGGGAAATATTTGAGCAGCGCATTCACGCCCTCGCCGCCAAGTGCGGCCCAGAGCCTTGCAAGATGTCTTTCGCGATCGAACGGCTCAGCCGTCACGTAACGGCCCTTCAACACCACCGGCTGCGGCGGCGGACATCCCTTGAAATCACTCAGATCGCGCATTCTCTTCCCCATTTGCTGGGAGAAGGATTAGGGCAAGCGGGGCGGGATGACAACAGTGCATGTGTCGGGTCGGCGGGTGTGGTTTACCCCCCTCTGCCCTGCCGGGCATCTCCCCCTCAAGGGGGGAGATCGACCCGAGGCGACCTCTCGGCCATCTTCAGCGTTGCGAGTGAGCGAGCGTTTTCTTCTGGCTGATCTCCCCCCTTGAGGGGGAGATGCCCGGCAGGGCAGAGGGGGGTGAACCGCGCCCGCCGAGGCTAACCTCAAACCTTCGCCGCCACCACCGTCGCCTCGATATGGTCGACCAGCGCATCCGGCAGCCCAAGCCGCCCGGCAAGAAGGTCGAGATAGCCCCGCTCCGCCCGCGTATCGGCCTCGATGGCAAGCCGCGAGGCGGTGTAAAGCTCCACTTTCTGCTCTTCCGTGCGGGCGGCAGCCACCAGCGCGTCGATGTCGAGCGGATCAGCCAGTTCCTTTTCGAGGAAACGCTCGGCTTCGCTATCAAGGCCGGAGACCTGCACCTTGTCCATGATGTTGGCGCGCTCCTTCTCATCGATATGGCCGTCCGCCTTGGCGGCGGCGATCATCGCCTGGATGAGCTTCAGCGCAAAATCGTTGGAAAGGGCCGGCGATTGCGGATGGAAGGCGGAATCGGCGGGCGGGGCGAGCAGCTCCGGCTCGGGTTTCGGCGCGGCTTCAGGCGCCTGGCCGGACTTGTAATTCTTGTAGGCGAGGTAACCGAGACCGGCGATGGCGGCCACGCCGCCGATGGTGGCGACATTGCCGGCGAGCTTGCGGCCGGTCTTGGTGCCCAGAATGGCGGCGGCGAGCGCGCCGGCCTTTAGCGGATTGTTCTTGGCGATATCGGCGGCCTGCCCGGCTCTGTCACGGACGCTTCCCGAAAGGCCCGGCACCTGCGAGCCGAGGAATTGTTCAAGAAGCTTCTTGGCGTCGAACATCAAAATCTCCTGTAGAGGTCAAATCTACAGGGGAGATAGGAAGCCGTGGGCCGAAAACAAATGTCAAACCCGCTCACGCCTTCGTGAACGGGTTTGACAGAATGCAAATCAGGCGCGCAGTGCGGCGGCTTCGGCGGCAAGCTTGGTGATGCCCGCCCAGTCACCCGTCGCCACCAATTCGCGCGGGGCAACCCAGGAGCCGCCGACGCAGACGACGTTCGGCAGGGAGAGGTAATCATTGGCATTCTTGAGCGACACGCTGCCGGTCGGGCAGAAGACCGTGCCGGCGAGCGGCGAGGACAGCGCTTTGAGATAAGGTGCGCCGCCGGCCTGTTCGGCCGGGAAGAACTTCAGCACCTTGTAACCCTCGTCGCGCAGCGCCATGACTTCGCTGGCGGTGGCAGCCCCCGGAAGCAACGGCACTTTGGAACCGCGCGCGGCTTCCAGCACGCTTTTGTTGATGCCGGGGCTGACGATGAAGGTGGAGCCGGCTTCCGCCGCAGCTTCGAAATCCCTGGCATTGAGAATGGTGCCGGCGCCGACATTCGCGCCCTCCACTTCCGCCGCAACCGCACGGATGGCGTCGAGCGCCGCCGGCGTGCGCATGGTGATCTCGATTGCCTTCAGGCCGCCTGCGACCAAAGCGCGCGCAAGCGGCACCGCGGAAGCGGCATCATCCACGATCAGCACCGGCACGACCGGCTGGAGCTTGAGGATGGAGAGCAGTTTTTCGGAGTCCTGGGCCAAGATGAGCCTCCCTTGCGCAATTGAAACGATTGAAATTCCGTCTACCGATTAGCCTGCCTCGGCTTTCATGTCGAGGCGCGCCAGCCGCATTTTTATCCAGATACTTCAATCAATTCGCTTCATCACACTATCATATTGCGATAATCTGGCGCCCCAGTTCGCGGAGACAGCATGGCCAAGGAAATTGAACGGAAGTTTCTTGTTGCAGGCGGTGAATGGCGCAATGAGGTCACGCATAGCATGGCTTTCCGGCAGGCATATGTCGCCTCGATGGAAAACCGCTCGGTCCGGGTCAGGATCGTCGACCGGCGCGATGCAACCCTGACCATCAAGATCGGCGCAAGCGCGCTTGTTCGCGACGAATATGAATATTCCATCCCCCTCAAGGACGCCGAAGAGCTGATGGCGAGCGCGCCGGGCGTGGTGATCGAAAAAACCCGCCACACCGTCGATCATGGCGGCTTCACCTGGGAAGTGGATGTTTTCGAAGGGAAATATCACGGGCTGGTGGTGGCGGAAGTGGAAATGAACGACGAGAATGCCGATCCCGATCTGCCGTCCTGGCTGGGCAGGGAAGTAACCGGAGACAAGCGCTTCTCCAACCAGTCGCTCGCCATGGACTGCCTGAATATGGACTGTCCGAACGGAGACCTGCCGGATGCCCTTCAGAATTGATCCGAAAAAGCCCTTCGACAATGAAATCCGTCGGGCCGGGCTGGAGCTGATCGACGATACGGTCACGATCCTTCGCGACCAGCCGTCCGGATCCCACGAGGCCGTGCATGACGCCCGCAAGCGGTTCAAGCGGCTGCGCGCCCTCTATCGCCTCATCCGCAAGGCGGCGCCGGACTTCGGCCGCGAGGAAAACGCCCGTATTCGCGATATCGCCCGCTCCCTCGCCTTTGCGCGCGATGCCACGGCGCTGGTGGAGACGGCGGAATATCTCGAGGCCTTCGCGCGCTCGGACGCGCAGGGCGAAGCGTTGCGCTCGATCACCGCGATGCTGCGCGCGCGCCGCGACGACGCCATAGAACATGAGGCCGGTCTCGACGAGGCCATTGCCGCCGCCATTGCCGGCTGCGGGGAAGCGCGCAGGAAGCTCGAGGACCTGTCGCTGCCGGATGAGTTGAAAGACACCGCCCGGCTGCTCAGAAGCGCCTGGGCGAAACAGAGGAAAACGGCACGCAAGGCGCTCACCGATTGCCACGAACAGGCCGACGTTGAGCATTTCCATGAATTGCGCAAGTCCGGGCAGGCCTATTGGATGCATCTTGGCCTGATGCGCCGGCTCTGGCCTTCCGCCATGCGCGCCAAGCGGGCCGATACCAAGCGGCTGGTGGACATTCTCGGCCACGAGCACGATCTCTCGGTTCTCGCCGCCGTCGCAGACCGCGAGCCGGAGCGTTTCGGCAATGGTGAGCGGCTGGCCCTGCTGCTCGATGCCATCATCGAAAGACAACAGGCACTGCGCACGGAAGGCCTTGCGCTGGCGAACGAGGTGTTTTCCGAATCCGCCCGCACCGAAAGCCGCATCGTCGGCCTGTTGTGGCGGCAGGCGGCGAAATAGGCTGGAGACGGCGTGAAAACGTCCCGCCGGGCTCGACGTCATCCTCGGGCTCGTCCCGAGGATCTGCAACGTTTCGATTTTGCGCGACGTGATTAGATCCTTGGGACAGGCCCAAGGATGACGGAAGACAGGTCTTGCGCTTTCACCGATGTCGGATTTGAGGCACGAAGCGCCTCCCATTTACCCCACTCCGGCAGATATTTGACGATTTTCAAAATACCCGAACCCGCCGATAAATATTGCTTTGCGGCCGCCGTCGCTGTATTTCAGCGCCCATGACCGACACGACCATTCTCCCCCGCCCGGAAGTCTCTGGCGATTTCCTTGTGGCCGCGCTTTATCATTTCGCCCGCCTGCCGCGGTTCGAGAGCCTGCGCGAGCCGTTGTTTGCGCTCTGCCAGGAAAACGGCGTCAAGGGCACGCTGCTGCTTGCCGCCGAAGGTATCAACGGCACCATTGCCGGGCCGGATGCGGGCATTCACGCCGTGCTCTCTTTCCTGCGCGCCCAGCCGGAATTCGCCGCGCTGGAGCACAAGGAAAGCCGCGCCTCGCACATGCCTTTCGTGCGACTGAAGGTGAAGCTCAAGAAAGAGATCGTCACCATGGGCGTGCCGGATATCGATCCGAACCGCATCGTCGGCACCTATGTCGACCCGCGCGACTGGAACGAGCTGATCTCCGATCCGGATACAATCGTCATCGACACCCGCAACGATTACGAGACCGCCATCGGCGTCTTCAAGGGCGCGGTCGATCCGCAGACGAAAACTTTCCGCGAATTTCCCGACTGGGTGAAGAACAATCCCGGCCTGCACAACAAGCCGAAGATCGCCATGTATTGCACCGGCGGCATTCGCTGCGAAAAGGCCACTGCCTTCATGAAGGAACAGGGTTTCGACGAGGTCTATCACCTCAAGGGCGGCATCCTGAAATATCTGGAAGAAGTGCCGGAAGAAGAAAGCCTGTGGGAAGGCGCCTGCTTCGTCTTCGACGAGCGCGTGTCGGTGGTGCACGGCCTTGCCGAAGGCGACCACCAGCTTTGCCACGCCTGCCGCAACCCGATTACGCCGGAAGTGCGCCTATCCCCCAAATTCGAGGAAGGCGTGTCCTGCCCGAGCTGCTACGATGACCGCAGCGAAGAGGATCGCCAGCGTTTCCGCGACCGGCAGCAGCAGATCGAACTGGCAAAGAAGCGCGGCGAGCGGCATCTGGGGCGGTAAGCAGGGTCGGCTATCGGCATTCAGAGTAGGATTTCGATTGAGCGGCCCCCGCGTGTTTCTTCTCCCCGTCGGGGAGAAGTCCGCGGCAGCGGGATGAGGGGGCAAGCTCTCGAAATCCGGCGACGTCGCCCCCTCATCCGACCCTTCGGGCCACCTTCTCCCCGGCGGGGAGAAGAAATGGGCCGCACCTTCAGGTGATCAAGAATGGGTGGAAGTAATCAGCCTCACGCCCCTGCCCGCAACGCAAAGAGCGGTGCGTCCTGCCCGTCCAGCATGGCGGTGATCTCTTCCGCCGCGACCGGTTTCGAGAACAGGTAACCCTGCAACTCATCGCAGCCGCACAGATGCAGGATGGCCGCCTGCTCTTCCGTTTCCACGCCTTCGGCCGTTACCGGAATATCGAGCGACTTTGCCAGCGCCACGGTGGCCTGCAGCATTTCCAGCGACCGGCCGCCCTTGTCCAGCGCCATGATCAGCGAACGGTCGATCTTCATGCGGTCGAAACCGAAGCGGCGCAGATAACCGACACTGGCGAAGCCGGCGCCGAAATCGTCGAGCGCTATATGCAGGCCAAGCTGCTTCAGCTTGTCGATGGCCGCACTCGCCCGTTCCGGATGCTGGATGAAATAACCTTCCGTCATTTCCAGCCGCAGCCTTTCGGGCGGCGTCTGCGTCGCGTCGAGAATATCGGCCACATGGCCGGAGAAGGCCGGATTGCGGAACTGCACGGGAGAGATATTCACCGAGAGCTTGATGGACGGCCATTGCTGCGCCGTCTCGCAGGCCTTGTGCAGGACGAGAAGGCCGAGCCGGTCGATAAGGCCGCTGGTCTCGGCAGCGGCGATGAAGATATCCGGCGGCACGAAGCCATATCCCGGCCGCTGCCAGCGGGCCAGCGCCTCCACCCCGGTAATACAGCGCGTGGCGGCGCTGACGACCGGCTGATAGACCACCTGTATCTCATCGTTCAGAATGGCGGAGCGAAGATCGGCTTCGAGCTGCAGCTTTTCCTCGCGCAGCGCATCCATCTTCAGCTCATAGGAAACGTAACGCCCGCGCCCGTTCTCCTTGGCCTGATACATGGCCATATCGGCACGCCGCAGCAACTCCTCGCCATTGATATCGCCGGCGCGGGAAACCGAGGTGCCGATGCTGCAACCGATGCTCGCCACCCTTTCACCGATGCTGAAAGGCTCGGTAAAGAGTTCAAGAAGCGCCAGACACAGTTTGCGGCCTTCGGCCCAGACATCGTTGCCCTGAATGGCGATGGCGAATTCGTCGCCGCCGAGCCGCGCCAGCACCGCGCCTTCCGGCACCAGCACTCTCAGCGCCGCCGCCACGCCCTTGATCAGCCGGTCGCCGGCGGCGTGGCCGTAGGAATCGTTGATTTCCTTGAAACCGTCGAGATCGAGATAGAGCAGCTTGATATCCGTCTTGTCATGGCGACCCCTGTCGACCATGCGGTTCAGCCTGGCGAAGAGCCCGGCGCGGTTGCTGAGCCCGCTCAGCCGGTCGCGCAGCGCCTCCTCCCGCGCCGCCGCCTCATCCGCCTTCAGACGGTCGAGCGTGGCCGAACCGATGATGAGCAGCACCAGAAAAAACGTGCCGGCAATGCCAAGCGCGGTAAAGACGACCGGACGCGCCTCATGAAAGCTGACATCTCCCGGCAGGTGCGAGCGCCAGACGAGCCGGGCCAGCACCTCCCCCAGCGGATTGACGATATCCACATGGTTGGCGGCAGGCCCGTCGCCATATTGCAGTTCCAGACCGTCGATGACGTAATTGCGGGCAAGCTTGTCCACCGTCGCCTGCTTGAGATGACGGGCGAAAACCAGGTAACGCCGCTCCGCACCGACCGGCGGCAGCGCCCCGGACTTCATCCGCACGAGCGCGACGCCCGCGGCGGCGATACCGTCGCGGGTCTTGACGAAACCGGTCACCTGCGAGGTGATACCCGGACGCATGGAACGCACGCGCTCGATCATTTCCCGGAGGCCGCCGGCAAAATAGGCGTCCGGCTTCCATGCCACCGGCTTGCCGTCCTGATAGGCCATGCGGACCTTGCCGTCCTCATCGATGACCACGGCAGTATCGAAGAGATCGTTATTGACCGTCATCTCGCCATAATTGCTTGCCACCCAGTCGAAACGATCAGGGGCATAGACATATTCGGCGGCGTCGTCCCAGGCGGCGTAGTCGTTCAGCGTCGCGCCGAGCTGTTCGCGAAAGGTGACGAGGGCGCCCGCCGTCGTCTCACGCGAACGGGCATTATCGAGCAGGTTGGCCTTTTCCCGGACCTGGCTCAAGGCGGATAAAACCAGCGCGGTGACGATGATAAGCACCAGCGCGAAGGTGGACAATACGACGCCCACGGCGGTTCTGCGCCCGACCGGCAAATAGTCCCCAATGTTGCGCGGCGCAATCCGCATAAAATCCCCTTCGAAAGCATCATCTTCCGAAGGAAACATTCAAAAGCGGTTAAGCCGCATTGTGGCCCCGCCCCAAAAAACCACGGGTATAAAACGACAGTCCGACAGAGGCGCTGAAAAATCCTTCCCTGAAATGCCCTGGGTTTTTCATGGAAGGCGGATTTGCGTCCGTCCGGAAAAGAAAAAACCTCCCCCGCGAACGGGAGAGGTCGTGATTTTTTTAGACCGGGATGGCGAAAAGTGTAAGCGGTTTTCGCCTTAAATACCGGTCTCATCCTGATCTAGTGCAGGAGCGGCTTACCAGGACGGGATGACCGTGCCGTTGTACTTTTCCAGAATGAAGGCCTTCACTTCCGGGCTCTGGTAGGATTCAACCAGCGTCTTCACCCACGGCTTGTCCTTGTCCTGCGCACGAACGGCGATGACGTTCGCGTAAGGGGACTTTTCGCTTTCGATGGCGATGGCGTCCTTCTTCGGGTTCAGGCCGGCAGCCGTCGCATAGTTGGTGTTGATGACCGAAGCGTCGGTATCGTCAAGCGAGCGCGGCAGCTGGGCGGCGTCGAGTTCGACGATCTGGATGTTCTTCGGGTTTTCGGTGATGTCGGCAGGGGTTACCTTGAGGCCGGCTTCTTCCTTGACCTTGAGCACGCCCTTGGAAGCGAGAACCAGCAGCGCGCGGCCGCCATTGGTCGGGTCGTTCGGGATGCCGACGGTTGCGCCGTCCTTCAGCTCGTCGAGGTTCTTCACCTTCTTCGAATAAACGCCCATCGGGGTGGTGATGGTGGTGCCGACGCTGACGAGATCGAACTTGCGGTCAGCGATCTGGTTGTCGAGGTAAGGCTGGTGCTGGAAGGAGTTGGCCTGCAACTCGCCATCGGCCAGCGCCTGGTTCGGCACGACATAGTCGGAGAATTCGACGATATCGATATCGAGACCCTTGGCGGCCGCGATCTTCTTCACCTGCTCCATGATCTGCGCGTGCTCGGCGGGGGTTACGCCGATCTTGATGGTCTCGGCCAGCGCCTGACCGGCGGTGAAGAGAGCGGCGAGCGAAGCCGCGAGAATGAGTTTCTTCATGGGTGTCTCCTTGGGTTGTTATTATAAACGCAGTTAATTCTTCCGGGTCCGCTTGTCGAAGCTGCGGGCCAGCCTGTCGCCGGCGCTCTGCACCAGTTGCACCAGCACGATGAGCACCAGAACCACGACCAGCATCACATCCGGCATGAAGCGCTGGTAACCGTAGCGGATGCCGAGATCGCCCAGCCCGCCGCCGCCGACCGCTCCGACCATGGCCGAATAACCGATGAGGCTGACCAGCGTGAGCGTCAGCGCCAGCGTGATGCCGGGCTTGGCCTCGGCCAGAAGCACCTTGGTCACGATCTGCAGCGGCGTGGCGCCCATGGCGCGGGCGGCCTCGATCAGGCCCTTGTCCACCTCGCGGATCGCCGCTTCCACCAGCCTTGCGATGAAGGGCACGGTCGCGACCGTCAGCGGCACGATGGCCGCGCTGGTGCCGATGGAGGTGCCGGCGACGAGACGGGTGAACGGAATGATCGCCACCACCAGAATGATGAAGGGCGTGGAGCGCGCGGCGTTCACGACGAGGCCGAGGATGCGGTTGGTCATCGGCGCCGGAAACAGCTCGCCCTTGCCGCTGGTGGCAAGGAAAACGCCCATGGGCACGCCGATCAGCGAGCCGACGATGCCGGCAACGGCGACCATGTGCAGCGTCTGCAACAGGCCCTTGGAAAGAAGGCTGAACAGCATATCAGGCGACATAACCGAGCACCTCCGTGTGAAGACCAGTCTCAGCATAAAAGCGATTGGCGCGGGCGGTGACATCCGCCGAGGCCGGATAGGAGACGACCAGCGAGCCGAAGGGCTGGCCGGAAATTTCCTCGATGGTGCCGGCAAGGATGTTCACGTCCGGGCCGATTTCGGCGACAAGGCGCGCCGTCAGCGGCTGGAAGGCCGTCTCGCCGAAGAACACCAGACGCACCAGAACACGGTCGCCTTCCGCCGCCTGCGGTTTCAGGCCCGAAGTGACCCAATGCGGCAGCTTCACGCCAACCGAGGACGACAGCAGGCTGCGGGTCGTCTCGTGTTTCGGCGCGGTGAAGATATCGAAGGTCGTGCCTTGCTCGACGATCAGGCCCCTGTCGATGACCGCCACCTGCGAGGCGATGGTCTTCACCACCTCCATCTCGTGGGTGATGAGCAGCACGGTGAGCCCCAGCTCGGCATTGATGCGCTTCAGCAGTTCGAGAATGGATTGCGTCGTTTCCGGATCGAGCGCCGATGTCGCCTCGTCGGAAAGGAGCAGCTTCGGCTGGGTGGCGAGCGCACGGGCAATGCCGACACGCTGCTTCTGGCCGCCGGAGAGTTCCGCCGGATAACGCTTCGCCTTGTCGGAAAGCCCGACGAGATCGAGCAGCGGCGCAACGCGCGTTTCGATCTCCTTCTTGCCCATGCCGGCGATTTCGAGCGGCAGGGCCACATTGTCGAAAGCGGTGCGCGAGGACAAAAGGTTGAAGTGCTGGAAGATCATGCCGACGGAACGGCGCAGCGTGCGCAGGCTCTTTTCATCGAGCGCCGCGACATCGACGCCATCGACGACCACGCGGCCGGTCGAGGGCTTTTCAAGGCCGTTGGCGAGGCGGATGAGCGTGGATTTGCCCGCACCGGAGCGGCCGATGATGCCGGTGATGGAGCCTTTCGGCACGACGTAGTCGATACCGGCAAGGGCTGCGAAGCCCGGCTTGCCGCCGGCGCCGCCAAAGGTCTTGGTCACGCCTTCAAACGTGACCATAGGCTCCTTTGCCGACCCTTCAGGGACCGCCTGTTCTTGGCGCGCGGGGGATGCCGCGCTGGATGGAAAACTCATTGTAAACTCTGGGAATGCGTGACGGATCGGGTCTCAAAAAATCCTGTTGCGGTGCTGAACCGCTCTCTTCATGCAGCCTTCGGGCACATTCGATGACAGCTGATTTTCCGGGTCATTTCGTCAGGCTTTCACTCAGAAATGCCGGGGATCGGCAATTCGATGGCGCATACTTGCCCGCACACGCCACCTTTTAACAGGGATGTTTTTTCAATTATCTGAAAAGAGAGGAAAAATCTACCGCAAAGCCGTGTAGGCGGCCCTGCGGCAGTCAAGCTTTCGCGATTGGGAGAAATCAGACGCGGCTGACGAATTCATCGGCCGGGCGGCGCACCTTCTTCAGGTTCACCAGCCAGTCGCCTTCCGGCTGGCGATAACCGAGCGGCAGGATGGTGACGGAGCGCAGGCCCTTTTCACGCAAGCCGAGGATTTCATCGAGCTTCGCCGGATCGAAGCCTTCCATCGGGGTGGAATCCACGCCCTCGAAAGCGGCCTGCGCCACGGCCATGCCGAAGCCGATATAGGCCTGACGGGCGGCGTGTTCGAAATTCACCTGCTGCTCGCGCTGCGGATAAGTGGAAAGCAGCATCTGGCGATAGGCTTCCCAGCCTTCATTCTTGATGCCGCGTTCTTCGTTGACCAGATCGAACATTCGGTTGATCCGCTCTTCGGTGTAATTGTCCCATGCCGCAAAGACCAGCAGATGCGAACCGTCGGTGACCTGCGCCTGGTTCCAGGCGATCTCGCGGATCTTGGCGCGCACTTCGGGATCGGTGACGACGATCACCTCGAAGGGCTGAAGGCCGCTGGAGGTGGGGGCAAGCCGCGCCGCCTCGACAATGCGCTCGACCTTGTCTTCCGACACGGCCTTGGAAGGATCCATTTTCTTGGTGGCGTAACGCCAGTTGAGTTTTTCGATAAGCATGTTCGTTTTCCCTGGGAGGACCAACCCGCCCTGCCCCTTGGACGCCAGAACGGGTGCTACGCCTTCGTAGCCCGTCTGACATAGGAGGCGGGACGGCGGGCGCAAGCAGGTACCGCGGGGTAACCGATAAAAAAGTTTGGAAAACTGATAATAAGGGGAGAGAACTTTATTGCGGCGGGCGCTGACACGTCGCCTGCTACCGGATGCGGCGCGTAAAGTTCATGCACGGCCGTCCCCCAACCCTCATTCCTGTGTTCGTCACAGGAATCCAGCCGACACGCGTCTGCGTGGCGGAAAGACTCTTTTCAGCCCAAGGACTTGGGCTGGCTGGATCCCTGTGACAAGCACAGGGATGAGGGAGGTGACCGTTACGGCTTCACCAAACCGTGATTGCCCTTCGGAAAGCCCGAAGCCAGCGCGCTGTACCATTTGCCGCTGTTCTTCAGCGTCCGCACCTGCGTGTCGTAATCCACATGCACGAGACCGAAGCGCATGCGATAGCCCTCTGCCCATTCGAAATTATCCATCAGGCTCCAGGCGAAATAACCGCGCATCGGATAACCCTCGCGGATGAGATCGGCGACGATGCCGAGATGTTCGGCGTAATAGTCGAGACGCGGCTGGTCATCCACCTCGCCGTTTTCCACGCCCATATTATAGCAGGCGCCGTTTTCGGTGATGTAGCATTCCGGCAGGTCGTAACGCTTGTAGAGCGTTTCCACCAGCGACTGGAGCGCCGGGGCATAGACCTCCCAGCCGATATCGGTCTTCACATCGCTGACGGCCGGGGCCGGTGTCGTGGCGGGGAATTCCGCGCCCGGCGTCGCATCGTCGGCAACGCGCATCGGCGTGTAATAATTCAGGCCCCACCAGTCGAGCTTCTGGCTGATGATGGCGAGGTCTTCCGCCTCCACCACCGGCATGCGGCTTCCCAGCGCCTCCATCATCTCGGCCGGATATTCACCCTTGAAGACCGGATCGAAAAACGCGCCGTTGTGGAACTGGAAGGCCCGTTCGGCGGCCTTGAGATCGGCCTCGTTATCGGAAGCCGGGATGACGGAATGGGCGTTCAGCACCAGCCCCACCGGCACTTTCGGCGCGACATGGCGGGAGGCTTCCACGCCGAAACCATGGGCGAGATTGATGTGATGCATGGCGGCAAGGGCTGCCTCCATATTGCGCTCGCCCGGCGCATGAATGCCATAGAGATGGCTGAGCCACACCGCGCACCAGGGTTCGTTGAAGGTCGCCACCGCATCCAGCCGGTCCCCCAAGCGGGCCATCACGGTCTTGGCGTATCGCTGGAAGGCGTGCGCGGTGGAGCGCGAGGCCCAGCCGCCATCGCCCATCAGCGTCAGCGGCAGGTCCCAATGGTAAAGCGTCGCATAGGTCTTGATGCCGCGCGCCTTGCAGCCATCGACGAGGCGGTCGTAGAAATCCAGCCCCTTCTCGTTGATCGGCCCGAAACCATCCGGAATGATGCGCGGCCAGGCGATGGAGAAACGATAGGCCTCGACACCCATGTCCTTGATGAGATCGAGATCCTGCTCCCAGCGATTATAATGATCGCAGGCAATATCGCCATTGTGACGCTCGAAGACATGGCCCGGCATATTGCAGAAGGCGTCCCAGATGGAGGGCTTGCGGCCATCCGCCTTCGTGGAGCCTTCGATCTGGAAAGAGGCGGTCGCGACGCCGAACAGGAAATCGCCGGGGAAACGGGCGGCTAGCGTTTTGGGATCGGTCATCTACGAGGCCCTTCTCTGTCCATCGAGCTTGAAAAGATCAGCAGCGGTTTAGACCATGTCGGCCGGTAGGTACAGTCGTGGGCGGCAGGAATCTACAACGTTTCAGGATGCGCAGTTAACAAGTCCAAAGCGCTTTGCATGGGGGGAGTGCCGCCGCTGCGGTTTGCCGGCGGCGCGAGGCATCGACCCGGCGAATGCGGGTGGGAGATGGGAGGTGGTGGAAGTCGTTGCATTCACCGGGCCGTATCATCAGGCCGCCACGGCAGCCCATCGGTCACAGCCTTTTCACGGCACCTATCGGATCGGTCCTTCCCGCCTCTGGCCCGGCGGAATGCCTTTCCGAAACACGGTCTGCCAGAACCATGCTTGTCGATGCCGGCCTCCCGTTCGCGAAAGGCGCCGCGCGTATCGCCCTTCCGTTCCGGTTGCGGGAGGAATGATGCGGCCAAATGGGCTGATGGGGATGGAAGGGGAAATGTTTCGGGATAAGTGGCTGTAAGGAAAAGAAGGACGGAGAAAAATTGTCCGCGCTTTATTGAGGAGGGGAGCAAGCCCCCTCATCCGGCCCTTCGGGCCACCTTCTCCCCGGCGGGGAGAAGAAATATGTCGCGCCCACACCATTTCGGGCAAAGAGCACCCCGCTTGTTCTTCTCCCCGCCGGGGAGAAGTGCCGGAGCGAAGCGAGGCGATGAGGGGGCGACGCTCCCGTTGCCCCCTATTGCCCGCGTCAAACGTAACGATTGACCACGTTTTCGAGATATTCCTGACGGCCGGACTTCGGCTCGGGATTGATATCCTCACGCTCCACCAGAGCGGCGATCTCTTCCAGCTTCAGCTCGCCGCGCAGCATCTTCTGGGCTTCAGCCGAATCCCACCCGGCGTAACGCTCCGCAAGCGGCTTCGACAGCGCGCCGTCCTCGATCATCTTCGCCGCCGCCTTCAGGCCGCGGGCGCAGCAATCCATGCCGCCGATATGGCCGATCAGCAGGTCCTGCGGATCGAGCGACTGACGGCGCAGCTTGGAATCGAAGTTGGTGCCGCCGTTCTTGAAACCGCCGCCGGCCAGAACATGGTAATAGGCGAGCGCCATTTCCGGCACGTTGTTGGGGAACTGGTCGGTATCCCAGCCCGACTGGTAATCGTTACGGTTCATGTCGATGGAGCCGAAAATGCCGAAGGCATTGGCCATGGCCAGCTCATGTTCGAAGGAATGGCCGGCGAGAATGGCGTGGCCCTGCTCGATATTGACCTTCACTTCCTTTTCCAGACCGTTCTTCTGCAGGAAGGCGTAAACGGTGGCGACGTCGTAGTCATACTGGTGCTTGGTCGGCTCCTGCGGCTTCGGCTCGATCAGGATCGTACCTTCGAAGCCGATCTTGTATTTATACTCCACCACCAGATTGAGGAAGCGGCCGAGCTGGTCGAGTTCACGCGACAGATCGGTGTTGAGCAGGGTCTCGTAACCTTCGCGGCCGCCCCACAGAACATAGTTCGCGCCGCCGAGTTTCTTGGTGGCGTCCATGCAGGTCTTCACGGTCGCGGCGGAGAAAGCGAAAACATCCGGATCGGGATTGGTGGCAGCACCCGACATGAAGCGGCGGTTGGAGAAGAGGTTGGCCGTGCCCCACAGAAGCTTCACGCCGGTATCGGCCTGCTTTTGGGCAAAATAATCAACGATCTCGTTGAGGTTCTTGGTATTCTCCGCGAAGTTCCGGCCCTCCGGGCGCACATCGGCGTCGTGGAAGCAATAAAACGGCGAACCGAGCAGCGAGAAGAATTCGAAAGCCACATCCGCCTTCAGTTTCGCCGCCTGCATCGTATCTTCGAACCATGGGCGCAGGAAGGTCTGGCCGCCGAAGGGGTCGCCGCCCGGCCAGGTGAAGGTGTGCCAATAGGCCACCGCAAAACGCAGGTGATCTTCCATGCGCTTGCCGGCGACGATTTCGTCGGGATTGTAATGACGGAAGGCCAGCGGGTTGGTGCTGTCGGGGCCTTCATATTTGATCTTGGCAATATCGCCGAAGAAACCTGTGCTCATGGTGATCCTCCTTGGTGGGTTTAGATGAAATGCCGGAGGGTGTGGCTACCCCCCTCTGTCCTGCCGGACATCTCCCCCACAAGGGGGGAGATCAGATGCCGTACTCGCTCGTTCTATGGGCGAGGTGTCCGCCGCTTGTCGATCTCCCCCCTTGTGGGGGAGATGTCCGGCAGGACAGAGGGGGGTAGCCACACCCTCAACACCTCAATGCGAAAGCGCCCGAATAGCCGGATAAAGCGCATGATAGCGCCGGTAAGCCTCCTCATAGGCACCGGCCAGCGCCGCCACCGGCTCGATGGTCCGCGCCGTTTCCGGCTGCGCGCAAACCGCCACCGGATCGGCCCCGGTCGCAGCGATGAGGCCGAGGCGGGCCGCACCGAAAGCGGCGCCGAAATCGCCCTCGGCCGGAATATCGACGGGCACGCCGAGCGAGGTGGCGATGGAGGCCAGCCAATAGGCCGAGCGCGAGCCGCCGCCGATGGCGGTGACGCGGGAAATAGAGGTACCGGCGGATTTCAGCGCTTCGAGATTGTCCCTGATCGCGAAAGTTACGCCTTCCAGCACCGCCTGGGTCAGCGCCTTGCGGTCGCTTTCATGCGAAAGGCCGATGAAGGAGCCGCGAATGGCGGCATCGTTATGCGGGGTGCGCTCGCCAGAGAGATAGGGCGCGAAGGTGACACCGGTTGGTGCAAGCAGCGTTTCGCCCAGCTCGCCGGTCAGATCGGCGGCGGATTGGCCGGTGAGGCGTGAATACCAGTTCAGCGCATCGGTGGCGGAGAGGATGACGCCCATCTGGTGCCAGGTATTGGGCAGCGCATGGCAGAAGGCGTGCACGGCGCTTTCCGGCTTCGGCAGGTAAGATGCATTGGCGGCGAAAAGCACGCCGGATGTGCCGAGCGACACGAAGGCGTGGCCTTCCTTCACCGTGCCCATGCCGCAGGCGGAAGCGGCATTGTCGCCCGCGCCGCCGGCAACGACGGTGCGGCCGGAAATGCCCCATTCGGAGCCAAGTTCGGCGCGCAGGACGCCCGCCTCATCCGTGCCTTCCACCAGCGAGGGCATGTGTTTTTCATCCAGACCGGTGGCGGCGAGAAGCTCGGAAGACCATTTGCGCGCGCCGGTATCGAGCCAGGAGGTGCCGGCGGAATCCGACATTTCGGAGATATAGTCACCAGTCAGCCACAGACGCAGATAATCCTTCGGCAGCAACACCTTGGCGACTTTCGCGAAGATTTCAGGTTCGTTTTTCGCCACCCAGGCAAGTTTCGGCGCGGTGAAGCCGGGGAAAACGATGTTGCCGGTGATCTTGCGGAAGCGCGGATCGGCATCCAGCGCGGCGGCCTCGGCATAAGAGCGCGTGTCGTTCCACAGGATGCAGGGGCGCAGCACCTTGCCGGCCGCATCGATCAGCGTTGCGCCATGCATCTGGCCGGAAAGGCCGATGCCCTTGACGGCGGCAAGCTCCTTCGGGAACTTCTGCTTCAGGCCGGCAACGGCGGTTTTCGTGGCGGCAATCCAGTCGGCCGGATCCTGTTCCGACCAGCCGTGATGCGGGCGCGAAACGTCCAGCGAGCCGTTGGCCGAACCGATGATTTTCTGATCGCCGTCCATCAGCAGGGCTTTGACGCCGGATGTGCCAAGATCGAGACCGAGATACATGTATTTCTCCATTCCGGCGCGCCATGCGCCGCTTTCAGCGGTTTTAAGTGTCACCGCATTTCCGGACGGAAAACCGGCGGCCACTTTTCCTGGAAATGCTCTCATCAGGGAAGATTGTCCCTGAGGAATATGTCGATACGGATACGTTCCTGCGCGGCGATGACGGGTAGACCGTCGGCCCGCGCCTTCAAAACGCGGATGGCGCTGCGCACCTCATGGCCGGCATCCTGGTTGAGCACGGCGTCCAGCAGCCCTTCCCGGAGCGCATTGGCGGTGTTTTCCGTCAGCTCATGGGCGATGACCGAAAGCGCTCTTTCGCCCTCTGCCGCGCCAAGCGCCCGGATGAGGCCGCGATTGCCCGCGCCGAGGCTGTAGATGCCTGACAGCGCGGCATTGCCCAGCGCCTTGCGCACCAGCGTCTCGACGGTGAGCGGATCGTCCCTGCCCTCCAGCACCGGCAGCAGCCGCAATTGCGGAAATTCGGTCTCGATGACGGCGCGAAATCCTTCCAGACGTTCTCGATGGTCGCGCACCAGCATGGAGCCGGCCACAACCGCGACATCGCCGCCGCGCCCGGAGAGAAAACGTCCCATCAGGCTCGCCGCCGTGCGCCCGGCCGCGACGTTGTCCACGCCGGCATAATGATCCCGCCGCGAACCGGAAAGATCGGACACCAGCGTCACCGTGGCGATGCCGTCTTCGGCCAGCCGGTCGGCGGCTTCCGCCACATCTTCGGAATCGGTGGCGACGAAGGCGACGCCCGAGGGCTTTTCCCGCCGCGCGACTTCCAGAGCCTCCGTCAGCGCCGTGGCATTGAACGGCGGCACCTCGATAACGCAGATCGCCGTGCGCTCCAGATGCGCCCGTGCCGCTGCGGCCCGCACTTCGGCGCGCAGCGTCGCCATAAAGGAATTGTCATTGCCCGGCAGGATGAAGACCAGCGAATAATTGCGGCCCTTGGCCAGATTGGCGGCCGCGATATCGCGCACATAACCAAGCTCGGCAATGGCCGCCTCCACCCGTGCCCGCGTTGCCGCATGCACGCCGGGGCGCATGTTCAGCACCCGGTCGATGGTGGCGAGACTGACGCCCGCCCGCTCGGCAATATCGTGAACTGTCGGCTTCATGGCTCCTCCCTCCCCTTTGCATATCCAGCTTTGCGGTCGAGGTAAACTGAAAAATGATGTACGTACCTCATATTCTGTCTAAAGCCGCAGCGATCAATCGGCGGAGGTTCGTTCACGGCGTTGCCGCGCGTTTCTTCTCCCCGAGGGGGAGAAGGTGGCCCGAAGGGTCGGATGAGGGGGCAAGCTCTCAATCTATCTCTACCCTTGCCCCCTCATCCCGCTGCCGCGGACTTCTCCCCGGCGGGGAGAAGAAGCGGGCGGCACCCCGCTCGCTCCATATTTAAAACAAAAAAGGGGCCGTCATTTCCGACGGCCCCAGCTCTGCGGTGGATGGGAGGGGATTCTTGTTAGTGCGCCGCGTCTGGCGGCGGCGCTGCCTTGGGTTTCTGGATCAGCACGGTCATGAAGATCAGGCTCGAGAACAACAGCGTCAGCGCGAAGAACACATCCGCGAAGGCCAATATCCATGCCTGCTGCGAGACCATGCCGACCAGTTTCTTGACGGCGACGGACGCGCCGTCCAGCCCGTAGGAATCGTAGTTGGCACCGACACTGTTCAGCCATTCCAGCGCCTGCGGGTTGGAATAACTCACATGTTCGGCCAGCCGCACATAATGGTCGTCCGTGCGCTGCGAGAGCATGGTGTTGATGATGGCAAGACCGACCGCGCCGCCGAGGTTACGGGTGAGGTTGAACAGGCCGGACGCATTGCGGATGCGGGCAGGCGGCAGGGTGCCGAGCGCAATGTTGTTGATCGGCACCATGCACATCATCAGGCCGAAACCGCGCAGGATCTGCGGGATCAGCAGCTCGTAGAAATCCCAGTCGGTCGTCACATGCGTCATGATCCATGTGCCGCAGCCGAAGCTGATGAAGCCGATGGCCATCATCGCCCGCGGATCGAGCTTGGTGGAAACCTTGCCGGCAATCGGCGCGGTGAAGAACATGGCAAGACCGGAGACGAACATGGTCTCGCCGATCATCAGCGCATCGTAACCGCGCACGCGGCCGAGATAGAGCGGGTAAAGATAGGTCAGCCCGTAAAGCCCGATGCCCATGACGAAGGAAAACAGCGAGCCGATGGAGAAGTTGCGGTCGGCGAAGGCGCGGATATCGACGACAGGGAATTCCACCTTGAAGGCTCGCCAGAAGAACACGACCGCGCCGATGACCATGGCGACCGTTCCCATGACGATGTGCTCGTCGTTGAACCAGTCCTTGTTGTTGCCCTCTTCCAGCACATATTCCAGCGAGCCGAGGAAGACGGCCATGGAGATCAGCCCCCACCAGTCGAACTTCTTCCAGAGCGACTTTTCCGGCTTGTCGAAATCGATCAGGCTCCAGGTGAGGATGGTGACGATGATGCCGGGGATGATGTTGACGAGGAACAGCCAGTGCCAGGAAAAGGCATTGGAGAGATAACCGCCGACCGTCGGGCCGATGGTGGGCGCAAGCGTTGCGACGAGACCTATGATCGGCGAGACGACCGAACGCTTCGAGGGCGGGAAGATCGTGAAGGCGGCGGCGAAGACGGAGGGGATCATGCCGCCGCCGATAAAGCCCTGGATCGCGCGATAGACGATCATCTGGTCGATATTGGTGGCTGTGGCGCAGAGCGCGCTCGATATGGTGAAACCGGCCGCGCAGGTGGCGAAGAGCACGCGCGTGGAGAGAATGCGCGCCAGCGTGCCCGACAGCGGGATCATGATGACTTCGGCGATCAGATAGGAGGTCTGCACCCAGGCGATCTCATCGGAACCCGCGCCGAGACCCGCCTGGATTTCCGCCAGCGAGGCGGAGACAATCTGAATGTCGAGGATGGACATGAACATGCCGAAGACCATCGCGAAGAAGGCGATGAGCCTGCGCCTGTCCATCGGGGGATCGGCGGGGATGGACGCCCCGCCCGTACCGACAACCGTAGCCGCCATGATCTTGACCTCAACGGCGCATCAGCGATGCGCCTTACTTGGCTTCCGGGTTAACTTGCGCCGTTTTCGTGGTTTCCGGCGCCGTGCGGGTATCGACGTCGACAACGACGCTGAGGCCGGCGCGCAGATTGTGCTTTGCAAGGTCTTCCTTGGAGAAGACGATGCGCACCGGCACGCGCTGGATGACCTTGGTGAAGTTGCCGGTCGCATTTTCTGGCGGCAGCATGGAGAAGACCGAGCCCGAGCCGGGCGAAATCGACTGCACCGTGCCCTCGATCGTCGCATCGTCAAAGGCGTCGACATGCACGCGCACCTTCGAACCGGGCACGACGCGGGCAAGCTGCGTTTCCTTGAAATTGGCGTCGATATAAAGCTCGTTCATCGGCACCAGCGAAGCCAGACGCTTGCCGACCGAAACCAGATCGCCGTTCTGAACCGCCAGATTGCCGATGACGCCGTCATAGGGCGCCTTCAGAACCGTGAAGGAAAGATCGCGGGCGGCCTTGTCGCGGGAAAGCTGCAGCGAACGGATCGTGCTTTCGGCTTCCTCGCGCTGGGCGCGCAGGAGTTCCACATTGGCCTTGGCCGAGGAGATGGCGGCATCGCCGGCCACGACATTCGCCTTGGCCTGATCGAGCGCGACCTGCGCATTGTCGGAAGCGGCAACCGTGCCGACATCCTTCGCCTGCAGTTCGCTGGCGCGCTTCTGGGTGATTTCGGCACCGCGAAGGGCGGCATCCAGCGCACCCTTCTGGGCGACGGCCTGTTCCAGCGAAGCTTCGCCGCCGACGATCTGCGCATCGATGCGCTTCAGCGACAGTTCTTCGGTGCGGATCTGGGCTTCGGCCTGATCGAGCGCGATGCGATAATCGCCGTCGTCCAGCGTCACCAGCGGATCGCCCGCCTTGACTTCCTGGTTCTCGACCACGTTCACCTTGGCGACATATCCCGAAACCTTCGGTGCGATGACGGCGATATCGCCTTCTATATAGGCGTCGTCCGTCGACACCATGAAGCGGCCGTCAACCCACCAGTTGTAACCGTACCAGCCGGCGCCGGCGAGAAGGGCAACGGCGATGACCGGCAGAAGCTTGGAACGCTTCTTCTGCTTCGGCGCAGCAATGGTCTGGGGCTGCTGCTGCGGCGCGGCCTCGGCCGGCTTTGCCGGAGAGGTCTCGGCCTTGGCGGAAATATCCGCCTCTTCCGCATCGTTGACGGCGCGAACCGCGCTATTCTTCTGGGCCGACATGGGAGCTTACCGTGATAAATTGAAGAAAGTTTTTCGAACTGAACCGTTCGGTTCGATTGACATAATCTCTTTCCTGACACATATCAAGTGTTATCGAACCGATTGGTTCGACGTTCGGTTAATTTTTTTTACGCCATTGCGATGCTAAGAGACGGTAGCGATGGCAGGTGAAGACAGGGATATGGAGACGGAAACGGAAACGGGCTGTCCGGGCAATGCCGCCGGGCGTTTTGCGGCGGGTGAAGACCCGGCCAAACGCGAGCAGATTCTGGCGGGCGCCTGGCGTGTGTTCAAGCGCAAGGGTTTCGATGCGGCCAGCATGAACGACATCACGCGCGAGGCGGGCGTTTCCAAGGGCACGATCTATGTCTATTTCTCCAACAAGGAGGATCTGTTCGCGGCGCTGGTCGATCACCACCGGCAGGAATTCGCCACCTCGATGCGCAATATTCTGGCCGGCACCGAAGAGGTGCGCGACGGGCTGAGACAGTTCGGCAAGGCCTTCGCCAACAAGATGATCTGTTCGGAGATGATCCCGGCCATGCGCTCGGTCATCGGCGTCATCGACCGCATGCCGAAGCTGGCGCAGCGCTTCTTCATCGCCGCACCCAACAATGTCCGCACCGTGCTTCAGGATTTTATCGAGCACCACGTCGCGCTCGGCCATCTGAAGGTCGATGACGTGGAGCTGGCCGCCCGGCAATATATCGAGCTTTCCACCGGCACCTTCTTCAAGCTGCGCCTGTTCGGAGAGATCGAAGGCCCGGTTCCGGAAGAAGAACTGGACCGGGTGATCGCCAGCGCCATCAAGGTATTCATGGCCGCCTACGGAACCGACAAGGCCTGAAATCATTCAGCAACGGCGTGAACGCCAATACGCGGTCTGCGCGAAATTTCGATGAAATCTTGCGCCCCGGAGCCATCAACTCCTTGTTTCTCGCGTATTGCGCTATAAATTCCACCCACCGAATGTTTCGGCTGGCTTTGTTGCTGAAAGGAAAACCTACCTGATGGAGTCCATTCTCCCTCTTCTATCTGACCCCGCCGCCTGGGTGGCGCTCGTCACGCTGATCGTCATGGAGGTCGTGCTTGGCATCGACAACCTGATCTTCATCTCCATCCTCACCAACAAGCTGCCGCCCGAACAGCGCGAAAAAGCCCGCAAGATCGGTATAGGCCTTGCGCTCGTCATGCGTCTCGGCCTGCTCGGCACCGTCGCATGGATCGTGCAGCTCACCACGCCGGTCTTCGAACTCTTCGGCCACGCCTTCTCCTGGAAGGACATGATCCTGATCGCCGGCGGTCTTTTCCTGATGTGGAAGGCCACCAAGGAAATCCACCACAATGTCGACCCGGAAGACCACAAGGAAGACATGGTGGGCGGCCCCGTGGGCATGAATTTCGGCGCCGCCATCGGCCAGATCCTGCTGCTCGACCTCGTCTTCTCGGTGGACAGCATCATCACCGCCGTCGGTATGACGCCGCATCTGCCGATCATGATCGTCGCGGTCATCGTGGCCGTCACCGTCATGCTGCTGGCCGCAACGCCGCTCGCCAACTTCATCGAGCGCAACCCCACCATCGTCATGCTGGCGCTCGCCTTCCTGATGATGATCGGCACGACGCTGATCGCCGAAGGCATGGGCTTCCATGTTCCGAAGGGCTACGTCTATGCCGCCATGGCGTTCTCGGCGCTGGTGGAACTGCTCAACATGCTGGCCCGTAATGCGAGGCGAAAGAAAAAACAGCCGCAGTGACGGCTGCGACGACTTGCAGGGCCCGCCGCATGCGGGCCTTGCGCTACCAAAACCGGACAAAGCGGTGTCGACATCCCGCACCGCCCGGAGGGGAAGAGAACATGGCTTTCGTCATCAAAGCGGAAATCTCAAATCCCGACGCGGAAACCTTCGCATTCGCCGCGCAAAAAACCATGTATGGCGGCAAGACCATAACGGAAGGCGACACCGTTTTTCTGTTTGCCAGTGAAAATGAGGGCGGGCATGGCCTCATCGCGCGCGGCACGGTGACAAGCGCCCAAGTAGTTGCCCGCAAACCCAGCATCGCGCGACAGACACCCCGGGTCGATCTCACCATAAAACGAACCGCAACCGCTCTGCGTCCGCTGGGTCGTGCGGAACTTCGCGACTTCCGTGACTGGGACGACGGGCAGCCCGGAACCGAGCTCAATTTCAAGCTTTACCGCCAGGCGACAGACAAGATCGTCGGCATCTCTGACCGGGCAGCGGGTTATATCGACACTTTTTTCATGCAATGAAACGATATGCGCCTGCGGGAGGAACTCCCGTTGCGCACTTGCGTTGATGGATACGTTCCTTACAAAAAAGCAGATACGATTCTATCTCCCCGCATGCGAAAGTAACCCGCCCAGATGACGACAGACCAGATTCTCGCCTTCACCGTCATCGCCGGCATGATGGTCGCGTTCATCTGGGACAGGCTGCGGTACGATGTCGTCGCCTGCAGTGCGCTACTCGTGGCCGTGGCGCTCGGCGTCGTGCCTTTCGAAAAAGCTTTTTCCGGTTTTTCGGACGATATCGTCATCATCGTCGGCAGCGCGCTGGTGGTCAGCTCGGCGGTGGCGCGGTCGGGCATCGTCGATATGACGATCAAGAAATATTTCCCCGAAATGCACTCCAAGAGCCTGCAGCTCGCCTTCCTGATGATCGTCGTCGCCATTATGTCGGCCTTCATCAAGAATATCGGCGCGCTCGCCATCATGATGCCGGTCGCCTTCCAGTTCGCCCGCAAATCCGGCAGCCCGGTCTCCTATTATCTGATGCCCATGGCCTTCGCCGCCCTGCTGGGCGGGTTGATGACGCAGATCGGCACCTCGCCCAACATCGTCGTCTCGCGGCTGCGCGAGGAAATGACCGGGCAGAGTTTTTCGATGTTCGACTTCACCCCCGTCGGCGCGGGGCTGACCGTCATCGGCATCATCTTCCTGACCTTCGGTTACCGCCTGCTGCCGGTGCGCAACCGCCAGCAGGCGTCGGTGGAAGATATTCTCGACCAGTCCGCCTATACCGCCGAAGCCACCCTGCCCGCCGACAGCACCCATGCGGAAAAGCCGCTGCGCGAATTGCTGAAACAGGCCGACGGCGATGTGATCGCCAGCACCATCCTGCGCGGACCGCGACGCATCTCCCCCTTCCCCGACGTGACGCTGAAGGCGGGCGATACGATTCTTCTCGAAGGCAGTCCAGAGGGACTGGATCGCATCGTCTCGCAGGCGAAGCTATTGCTTTCCGGCAAGCCGCTCACCGAAAACGGCCAGAAAACCGCCGATCTCATTTCCATGGAAGCGGTGATCAGCAATGAATCGGTGCTGAGCGGCATTTCCGCGCGCGAGCTTTCGCTCTCCTATACGCGCGGCGTCAATCTGATCGCCGTCAGCCGGCGCGGCCAGCGCGTCAGCCAGCGGCTCTCCGAACTGACATTGCAGGCGGGCGACGTCATTCTTCTGCAGGGCAGCCGCAAGAACCTGCCGCAGGTATTGCAGGAATTTTCGCTCTTGCCGCTGGCGCAGCGGGAAATCCTGCTGGGCGTGCAGCGCCGCGCGCTTCTGCCCGTCATCGTGCTCGCCGCCGCCATGATCGCCGCCGGCAGCGGGTTGCTGCCGGTCTCCGTCGCCTTTTTCGCCGCCGCCTTCATGATGATCGTCGTCGGCGCGATACCGCTCACCGAGGTCTATAAATCCATCGACGGGCCGATCCTCGTCATGCTCGCCGCCCTTATTCCCGTCAGCGACAGCCTGCGTACCAGCGGGGCGAGCGAACTGATCGCCGCCTGGCTCGGTCATGCCGCGCAAGGATTGCCGCCCTTTGCGGCGCTCGGCATGATCCTGCTCACCGCCATGGCGGTGACGCCCTTTCTCAACAATGCCGCCACCGTGCTGGTCATGGCCCCCATCGCCGCCGGTTTCGCCACCACGCTCGGTTTCCGGCCGGAGGCCTTCCTGATGGCGGTGGCGATCGGCGCGGGCTGCGATTTCCTCACCCCCATCGGCCACCAGTGCAATACGCTGGTCATGGGTCCCGGCGGTTATCGCTTCAGCGACTATCCGCGCCTCGGCCTGCCGCTGTCGATCATGATCGTCATCGCCAGCATTCCCATGCTGCTTTACGTCTGGCCAGTGAGCTAGGACTCTAAGCTAGGACGCTGAACCAGCGCGGGCTTCGTATTTCCTTGACGCCTGCGGCAGAATATGGCCTAAGCCGAAGCTGAACGGGAATGTGCAAAAGGCGGTTTCATTGCGTCTTCCAGCATGATTTCCTGCCGCATCCAAACGAAAACATCGTGACAGACGGGTGAAACCGCCCCGATGTCACTGCCACGTCACGACGAGTGAATTTCATGACCACTTCCGGCGTTCGCGTCCGCATCGCACCTTCCCCCACCGGCGAGCCGCATGTCGGCACCGCCTATATCGCGCTGTTCAACTATCTCTTCGCCAAGAAACACGGCGGCGAGTTCATCCTGCGCATCGAGGATACCGACGCCACCCGCTCGACCCTTGAATATGAGCAGAAAGTGCTGGAGGCCCTGCGCTGGACCGGGCTGACCTGGTCGGAAGGCCCTGACGTCGGCGGCCCTTACGGTCCCTACCGCCAGTCCGAGCGCAAGGCCATGTATTGGCCATACGCCGAAGAACTGCTGGAAAAAGGCCATGCCTTCCGCTGTTTCTGCACGCCCGAGCGGCTGGAAGAAATGCGCGAAGCCCAGCGCGCCGCCGGCAAGCCGCCGAAATATGATGGCCACTGCCTCAACCTGAAGGCCGAGGAAGTTACCGCCCGCGTCGCCGCCGGCGAGGCCAACGTCGTGCGCATGAAAATCCCGACCGAAGGCTCGTGCGATTTCCATGACGGCGTTTATGGCGATGTCTCGATCCCGTGGGATTCGGTCGATATGCAGGTGCTGATCAAGGCCGATGGCATGCCGACCTATCACATGGCCAACGTCATCGACGACCATCTGATGAAGATCACCCATGTGGCGCGCGGTGAGGAATGGCTGGCATCCGTGCCCAAGCACATTCTGCTTTACCGTTATTTCGGCTGGGACCAGCCCACGTTCATGCATCTTTCGCTGATGCGCAACGCCGACAAGTCTAAGCTTTCCAAGCGCAAGAACCCGACCTCGATCTCCTATTATTCCGCGCTCGGTTACCTGCCGGAAGCGCTGATGAACTTCCTTGGCCTGTTCTTCATCCAGATCGCCGAAGGCGAAGAACTTCTGACCATGGACGAGCTGGCGGCGAAGTTCGACCCGGAAGCGCTGTCCAAGGCCGGCGCCATCTTCGACATCCAGAAGCTGGACTGGCTGAACGGCCGCTGGCTGCGCGAGAAGCTTTCGCCGGAAGAATTCATTGCCCGCACGCTGGAATGGGCGATGGAAAATGCCCGCCTGACCGAAGGCCTGAAGCTTGCCCAGAGCCGCATTTCCAGACTCGGCGAATTGCCGAACCTTGCCGGCTTCCTGCTGGCAAGCGATGTCGGCCTGACGCCGGCTTCCTTTGCCGGGCTCAAAAGCAAACCCGAGGAAATCCACGAAATCCTCACCACGGTTGCAGCCGACCTCGAGAAGATGCCGGACTGGAATGTGGAAGCGATCGAGGCGGAGCTGCGCGATGTGGCCGAACGCACCGGCAAGAAGCTGCGCGTCGTGACGCCGCCGCTCTTCGTCGCCATGTCCGGCTCGTCGCGCTCGCTGCCGTTGTTTGACTCGATGGCGCTGCTTGGCCGCTCCGTGGTGCGCCAGCGTTTGAAGATGGCGATTGCCGTTGTGGCCACGATGGTGGGCAGCGGAAGCTGATAGTTATGTGCTGGCGGTGACGCCGGCATTCTGAATATACCCGAAATACCCCCCTCTGCCCTGCCGGGCATCTCCCCCACAAGGGGGGAGATCAGATGCCACACCCGCTCGTTCCATGGGCAAGGTGTAAGCCACTTGTCGATCTCCCCCCTTGTGGGGGAGATGCCCGGCAGGGCAGAGGGGGGTAACCGCAACGAACAAAGCCCTCTTAAGGCAAAAAACAATGACCGAAACCAAGACCGAAACCACCGCCCTCTCCTCCGACGCCACCGAAGTGCGCCGCCAGAAACTCGCGCTGCTGCGCGAACAGATCGGCGATGTCTATCCGGCGCATTTCCACCGCACGCTGACCAATGCGGAGCTGGCGGAAAAATACGCCGATATCGAAGCCGACGTCGAAACCGGCGATACGGTGACGGTGGCCGGCCGCGTTTATTCCTCGCGCAATTCCGGCATGTTCATGGATATCCATGACGCCTCGGGCAAGGTGCAGATCTTCTCCCACAAGGATACGACGCCGGAAGCAGCGCGCAACCTGCTGCCGATGATCGATATCGGCGACATCATCGGCGTGACCGGCAAGGTGCGCCGCACCAAGCGCGGCGAGCTGACGATCAACGCCGAAGAAATCACCATGCTGACCAAGTCGCTGCTGCCGATGCCCGAAAAGTGGCATGGCGTCTCCGACATCGAGCTGCGTTACCGCAAGCGCCATCTGGATATCCTCTCCAACGAGGAATCCAAGCTGCGCTTCCTGCAGCGTTCGAAGATCCTCTCCGGCATCCGCCGCTTCATGGAGGCCGAAGGCTTCCTCGAAGTGGAAACGCCGATGCTGCAGACCATCTATGGCGGCGCGACGGCCGATCCGTTCAAGACCTTCCACAACACGCTGAAGATGGACATGTATCTGCGCATCGCGCCGGAACTGTTCCTGAAGCGCACGCTGGTTTCGGGCCTCACCGACAAGGTCTTCGAAATCAACCGCAACTTCCGCAACGAAGGCGTTTCCACAAGGCACAATCCTGAATTCACCATGATGGAGTGCTATTGGGCCTATGCCGACTACGAAGACATCATGGGTCTCGTGGAGCGGCTGTTCGAGACGCTGGCGATTGCCCTGCACGGCACGACCGAAGTTGAATTCCAGGGCCAGACGATCTCCTTCAAGGGTCCGTTCAAGCGCGTGCCGATGCCCGACGCGGTGAAGGAAGCGACCGGTATCGATTTCCTTGGCCTCAAGACCGACGAAGAAGCCCGCACCGCCGCCAAGGCTGCCGGTTTTGCTGTCGAGAAGGACTGGACCTGGGGCGAATGCCTTGCCTTCATCTTCGAAGAAAAGGTGGAAGGCACGCTGATCCAACCGAGCCACGTGACGCATTTCCCGAAGGACATCTCGCCCTTCGCCAAGGAAGTGCCGGGCGAACCGCGCCTCGTCGAGCGTTTCGAAAGCTATTGCAACGCCTGGGAAGTGGGCAACGCCTTCTCGGAACTCAACGATCCGGAAGAACAGCGCCGCCGCATGGTGGAGCAGCTGGAGCAGGCGCACGCCCGCGGCGAAAAGGACAAGCAGCTGGACGACGAGTTCCTCGACGCCATCGACCAGGGCATGCCGCCCGCCGGCGGCCTCGGCATCGGCGTCGACCGCCTGATCATGCTTCTGACCAACGCCCCGTCGATCCGCGACGTCATTCTCTTCCCGGCCCGCCGCAACAAGGCGGACTGATCGGACGAAACCAGGGGCGGCCTAACGGCCGCCTTCCGCGCCCCAACTTTCTCGCTGGTGGCGAAGGGGCGTATTTTCTTGACGTCGGAGAGTGTGGCGAGGTTTCGCACCGTTTGTCTGTCGGCTTTCCCCTCCATAGATAGACGCTCGCAAGTAATTATCCGGCTTTCAGCGAACGGATCGCGCAAGTTTATTTAACTTTCAGTAGAATATACTGGCGATATCGCCTCAACTTGTGATACCCATTCTCCATCATTCGCATTGTGTTTGACGGCTTTCGATCAGGAGCCGCCGGGGGAGATACGCATGCCCGAGAATGAGCTTCCCAAATACCAGCCCGATATGTTCGCCGCACCCGAAAAGGAATGCGACGTGGTGATGAAAGGCGGCATCACCTCCGGCGTCGTTTATCCCTATGCCGTTCTGGAACTGGCGCGCCGGTATCGCTTCCGCTCGATAGGCGGCACATCGGCCGGGGCGATTGCCGCCGCTTTTGCGGCGGCAGCGGAATATTCCCGCACCGTCAGAAACGATCCGGATGGCTTCACCCGCCTGCAGGCTCATTGCGACACGATACCCACTATTCTGGACAGGCTTTTCCAGCCGCAGCGCCGTTTTCGCCCGCTGATGCGTTACCTGCTGTGGGCGCAGGCCGGCGGCTGGCCGGGCAAGGTTTTGGGCTTGCTCCTGGCTTTTCCGCTGGCAGCCATAGTTGGCATTGTCATCGGCGCCGGCGCCTTGTGGGTTCTGGGCGGCGGTTGGGCCGGGTCGGTTCTAGGCGGATTGGTGGGAATGCTGGCCGGCATCCTCGGCCAGATCCTGTGGCTGGTTTTCTACCGGTTGCCAAGGGACGGCTTCGGTTTCTGCTCGGGACTAACGGTTTCCGATGCCGAGGTTCCGGGCCTCACGGAATGGCTTCACGCATCGATCCAGGACATCGCTTTCGGCAGCGACGCCGCAACCGCGCCACCGCTGACCTTCGGCGATCTCATCGGCGCGGAGCCGGAGAAGCCGGTCATCAACCTGAAGATGGTCACGACGAACCTGTCGATGCGGCGGCCGCACACGCTTCCGACCACCAATCTCATGGTGGCTTACGACCCGGCGGAATGGAGCCAGCTCTTTCCCGCGGCCGTGATGAACTGGCTGAAGCAGATCGCAACACCGGGCGGCCCCTTTCCCGAACTCAAGGCTTTTCCAGAACCCGCCCAGTTGCCGGTCATCATCGCGACACGCATGAGCCTGAGCTTCCCGGTGCTGTTCAAGGCCATTCCGGCCTATACCAACGATCGCGGCACGCTGGATATCGTGCAGCGTCTCGGTGGCAAAGCGCGGCCCGTCATGAAGGCGAAAATCTGGTTCTCCGATGGCGGCATCAGCAGCAACTTTCCCATCCATCTTTTCGATGCCCTGCTTCCGTCGCGTCCCACTTTCGCGCTTAGCCTCGATGAATTGCCGAAATCCATCGCAAGTAGCGGCAAGCGCGTCACGATCCCGCAGTCCGCGGGCGAAGGGATCGGCGTGCCCGTTCACAAGATGGAAAAAATGAGCGGCTTTCTCGGCAGCATCCTCAGCTCGGCGAAGGACTGGCAGGATCAGTCGCTCGCCACCATGCCGGGCCAGAGAGAACGCATCGCCCGCGTTTTCCTCAACGAGGAGGAAGGCGGGCTGAACCTCACCATGCCGCCGGAACGCTCTGCGAAGCTGATGAGCTACGGCCTCGAGGTCGGATCTCTCTTCGCCAATGGCGCGCTGGATTTCGACGAGCATCGCTGGCGACGGACGCTCGTTGCCTATGATCGGCTGGAAGACACGGTGTTTGCGACTGAGCGCCTTTGGAACGAAGGCAAATATCAAGACTGGCTGACGGGCTATATCGACGAGATCAAGAGCTACGAGGCCGTGACAAAGGGTGATCGGGAAAAGCTGATCGCCCGCATTGCCGCCTTTGCCGCCCTGTCGCAGAGTTTCTCTCCGGCAATCGTTAACAAACGGAAGAAATTTCCAAATCCCGCTGGCCGCCTGCGGATCGGGCCGGATATCTGACAAGCGAGGTATTCGGTCGCCGCAAGGATTCGGGGAGAAACCGCCCTCGCCCGTTTAGTGGCTCGCGGCCTTTTTCTCCGCACCGGGTTCTTCCGCCGGCGCATTTTGGGCAGCCGGCTTTTCTTCCGCCGCCTGTGCGGTCGTCGAGCCTTTGCCGAAGATCAGCGATTTCAGATAAGACAGGCTGAAGATGCTGCCGCCATCGGCTTCCGGCGTCGAGGTCAGAAGTTCGTCGGCAGCCGGTTCACCATGCGCTTCGGGAGATGGGGTTTCGCCATGATCGGCCCCACCGTCCTTGGCTTCCGCCGGCGCGCCGCCATGGCCGCCCGCGCCGTCATCTTTGGTTTCGCCGTGTCCCGTCGCACTTTTCGCGGGTTTTGCTTCATGGCCTTCGGAACCGCCATCGAGAGCCGGGGTCGCACAATCGGCCGAATCGCTGAGGCTTGCCGCCAGCGCCTCGGCATCTTCCAGCGGCAGATCGATACGCAGGCCGTAAAACTGGCCGCCGGCATTGGCGGCGCCATCGTAATAAAAGGCCGAATAACGATGGGCATCCGCGCCTTCGGGAATTTTTGCCGGATCGGGAATGAAAACCACCTGTGCGGCAATGGCACGGCCACGCATTTCCGAACGCAGCTGCGGACCGTTCTTGTCGAGCACGGAGACCTGAACCAGATCGGGTTTCTGCTTGTCGTAAACTGCCCTTGCGACACGAAGCGCAGTCTTCAGCCGCTCTGTGCCGTCACCGCCCTGGGTGCGAATGAATTTGCGGATCCATAGAGAACCGTTCTTGCGGATATTGACCGTCTGGACCGCGTCGCAGGAAAGCCCGTTGGTGGAGGCGTAGGATGGGCCGAGCAGCCGCTCGCTGCCGATAAACACGGCAGCAGAGCCGGTCGCACCCGCCAAAAGCAGGATCCCGCCTCCAATCATAACGAGCTTGCGCGAAAACCGCATTCGTCCGAATACAGCTTTCACCCGCAACATCCTGACATCAAGTACCCCGTCTTACGCCCTCACCCCAAAACGTGGCTCGAAGGATGAGGAACACACGCGGGACAAGCTCCGGACCACGCTGTCCGAGCCTTGCGATAGTGCCGCTTTCTCATTGAAAAAAGTTTAATCCCGCCGGCGCAACACCGGCAAAAACGCACCATTTTCGGACATTTGCGAAATGCGCTAATTTGCGAATGATTTGCAATAGCGTTGACAAGCGTGATTTTATAACAGATGGTATTGCGAATTAATCGCAACAAAATCTGGTGAGCCCCGTGAACTTCCATAAAATCCGCCACGCCATTTTCGCTTTTTCGCTTTTTCTTCCCGGCGTCGCCCTTGCTCAGGAAAAACCGACCGTCGTGACGACCTTCACCATCATCGCCGACATGGCGCGCAATGTGGCGGGCGATGCGGCCGAGGTGGAAAGCATTACCAAGCCGGGCGCTGAAATTCACAACTACCAGCCAACGCCGCGCGATATTCTCAAAGCCCGCAAGGCCGATCTGGTGCTTCGCAATGGCCTCAATCTTGAATTGTGGTTCGAAAAGTTCCTGGCCAATCTTTCCGGCGTGCCGAGCGTGACGGTGAGCGAAGGGGTGGAACCCATGGCCATCAGCGGCGGCGCCTATCAGGGCAAACCCAATCCGCACGCCTGGATGTCCCCTGATAACGCCTTGATCTACGTGGAAAATATCCGCAAGGGCCTGACCGAGATCGACCCCGCCCATGCCGATGTCTATGCCGCCAATGCCAAGGCCTATTCGGACAAGATCAGAGCGACCGTACAGCCGATCCGCGACACGCTTTCCGTTCTGCCGGAAAACAAGCGGTGGTTGGTAACGAGCGAAGGCGCGTTTTCTTATCTCGCCCGCGATTTCGGCCTGAAGGAACTGTTCCTGTGGCCGGTCAATGCCGACAGCCAGGGCACACCGCAGCAGGTGCGCGGCGTGATCGACGCCATGCGCGAGCACAATATCCACGTCATCTTCAGCGAAAGCACGGTTTCCGCCGATCCCGCAGAGCAGGTGGCCAAGGAAACCGGCGCGGCCTATGGCGGCATCCTCTATGTGGACTCGCTGAGCGAGACGGACGGCCCGGTTCCGACCTATCTCGACCTTTTGCGCGTAACCAGCGAAACCATCGCCAAGGGGCTGTCTTCATGAGAATGGGCAGTAAAAAATCAGGCGGCGGCCTGACGGTTCAAAATGCGACAGTGACCTATCGAAACGGCCACACCGCATTAAGAAATGCCAGCTTTTCCATCCCCCGCGGAACGATCACTGCACTTGTCGGCGTCAATGGCGCCGGCAAGTCCACGATTTTCAAGGCCATCATGGGTTTCGTGCCGTTGGCCGCCGGTTCCGTCTCTATTTTCGACCTGCCGGTAAAGGAAGCGCTCAGGAAAAACCTCGTCGCCTATGTGCCGCAGGCCGAGGAGGTGGACTGGAGCTTTCCGGTGCTGGTGGAGGATGTGGTGATGATGGGCCGTTACGGCCACATGAATTTCCTGCGCATCCCCTCGAAACGCGACCATCACATGGTCGAAGAGGCGCTGAAACGCGTCAACATGCTCGATTATCGCAAGCGCCAGATCGGCGAACTCTCCGGCGGGCAGAAGAAACGGGTGTTTCTGGCCCGCGCGCTGGCGCAGGAAGGGCAGGTGATCCTGCTGGACGAGCCTTTCACCGGTGTCGACGTAACGACGGAAGAGCAGATCGTCGCACTTTTGAAGGCGCTGCGCGACGAGGGCCGGGTCATGCTGGTCTCCACCCATAATCTCGGCAGCGTGCCGGAATTCTGTGACCGCGCCGTCTTCGTTAAGGGCACGGTGCTGGCATCGGGCAAGACGGCGGATACCTTCAACGAGGAGAACCTGCAAAAGGCCTTCGGCGGCAGCCTGCGCCACTTCGTGCTGGGCGGGGCAGACCTGCATAACGACGCCGATCCGCGCCGGGTGAAGGTCATTACCGATGACGAGCGGCCTTTCGTGATCTACGGCAAGAATGGCCAGAACGGGCGCGACCCTGAGGCTCCGAAAGAAAAAGTCGATGATAAACAGCCTTCTTGAGCCTTTCACTTACGGTTACATGCTGAACGCCATCTGGGTCAGCGCACTGGTGGGCGGCGTCTGCGGTTTTCTCTCGGCCTATCTGATGCTGAAGGGCTGGTCGCTGATCGGCGATGCGCTTTCCCACGCCATCGTTCCGGGTGTGGCGGGCGCCTATATGCTGGGCCTGCCCTTTTCGCTCGGCGCCTTTCTCTCCGGCGGGCTTGCGGCCGGCTCCATGCTGTTCCTGAACCAGAAGACACGGCTGAAGGAAGACGCGATCATCGGGTTGATCTTCACCTCATTTTTCGGGCTTGGCCTGTTCATGGTCTCGCTCTCGCCCACCTCGGTCAATATCCAGACCATCGTGCTCGGCAATATTCTGGCGATCACCGCCGAAGACACCATTCAACTCGCTTTGATCGGCGGCATCAGCCTCATCGTGCTGGCGCTGAAATGGCGAGACTTCATGGTGGTGTTCTTCGATGAGAACCACGCCCGCACCGTGGGGCTGAAGCCGGAAGTGCTGAAGGTGATCTTCTTCACCCTGCTGGCCGCTTCCACGGTTGCCGCCCTTCAGACCGTCGGGGCATTCCTCGTCGTCGCCATGGTGGTGACGCCCGGCGCCACCGCCTATCTCTTGACTGACCGTTTCCAGCGGCTGATCCTGATGAGCCTCATCATCGGCGCGGCCACCAGCTTCGTCGGCGCTTATCTCAGCTATTTTCTCGATGGCGCGACCGGCGGCGTCATCGTTGTGCTGCAGACCGCGATCTTCCTTGCCGCTTTTGTCTTTGCGCCCAAGCACGGGCTTCTCGCCTCCAGGGCCAAGGCCCGCAAGGCGCTGGGGGAAACGCCATGAGCGAATATCTCGAACTCGCCATGCTGCCGTTTCAGCTGCCCTTCATGCAATATGCCTTCGTGATCACTTTGATGATCGCGGTGCCGATGGCGATGCTCTCCTGTCTTCTGGTGCTGCAGGGCTGGTCGCTGATGGGCGATGCGGTTTCCCACGCCGTGCTGCCCGGCGTGGTGCTGGCCTATATCGTCAACATCCCGCTTTCCATCGGCGCCTTCATCGCCGGCATGATTTGCGCGCTCGCCACCGGTTTCATCAAGGAAAACAGCCGCATCAAGGAAGACACGGTGCTCGGCATCGTCTTTTCCGGCATGTTCGGGCTGGGGCTGGTGCTTTATGTGAAGGTGCAGAGCGATGTGCATCTCGACCACATTCTCTTCGGCGACATGCTGGGTATTGCGCCGTCGGACATGCTGGAGACGGGTCTGATCGCGCTTTTCGCCACGCTGTTTCTCGGCATTCTGCGCAAGGATCTGCTGGTCAACGCCTTCGATGCGCAACATGCGAAAGCCATCGGCCTGCCGGTGCGTGTCCTGCATTATGGCCTGCTGATGGTTCTGTCGCTCACCGTCGTCGGGGCGCTGAAGGCGGTGGGTATCATCCTCTCGGTCGCCATGCTGGTCGCGCCGGGCGCAATCGCCTTCCTGCTGACCCGGCGTTTTTCCGCCATGCTGCTGGTGGCCATTGCGGTGGCGATAACCTCATCGCTGGCAGGCATATGGCTGAGCTTCCTCATCGACAGCGCGCCGGCTCCCACCATCGTCATGTTCATGAGCCTTGCTTTCGTCGCAACCTTCATCCGCACCATCTGGAACGCCCGCCGGATCGATGCGGCGCGTGAAACGGGCTTCTAGAGCATTTCCAGGAAAAGTGGAGCCCGGTTTTCCGTCCGGAAATGCGCCAAAACAAAGAGTTAGAGTGTTTTCGCCATTCGAAGCAAAGCGAAAACACTCTAAAACAACGATTTTTGCGGGAGTATGGAACATTTTCGCCTTTTGCGCGTCATTTTACCGAGCCTGTCGCGGGGCGGCGGGCTCGGGAAAATTATGCAAAAGGGGAAGCGCCATGCTGAAGTGGGCTCTTATTTTCTTTGTTATCTCTTTGATCGCGGGCGTATTCGGCTTTACCGGCATTTCGGCAGCCGCGGCGGGCGTGGCCCGAATCCTGTTCTTCATCGCCGTGGTGATCTTCCTGGTCTTCCTCGTGCTTGCACTGATGGCCGGAAGCGCCGTCGTCTGAACGAAAAAGGCGACCGGTTTTTACGCCGGTCGCCTCTCCTCTCTCCCTTAAAAAGATTCAGCCAGTCCAGCCGCCGTCAATGACGTGAATCTGGCCGGTGGTGAAACCTGCATCGTCCGACGCGAGATAGGTAACCAGCGCCGCGATTTCTTCCGGCGTGGCGATGCGGCCCATCGGTTGGCGGGCGATGAAATCGGCCAGGGCCTGTTCGTAATTGCCGGTGGCGCGCAGGCGGTCATGCAGGGACGGGCTATCGACCGTGCCGGGGCAGATGGCGTTGCAGCGAATGCCCTTGGTGACGAAATCGGCAGCAATCGCCTTGGTCAGACCCACCACGGCCGCCTTGGACGCGGTATAGGCGAAACGGTTCGGCACGCCCTTCACACTGGAAGCGACGGAGGACATGTTGACGATCGCGCCCTTGCCCTTTTCCAGCATGCCGGGCAGGAAGGCGCGGCAGGTGCGATACATGGCCTTGGCGTTGAGATCGAAGGAGAAATCCCAGTCCTTCTCTTCGCAATCGAGAATGGTGCCGGAATGAACGAAACCGGCGCAGTTGAACAGCACATCCGCATGGCCGATATCGGCGGCGAAATCCTTGACGCCATCGCCATCCAGCACGTTCAAAACCCGGGTTTCCGCACCCTTCAGCGTCGAAAGCGCCTGCTCATTGATATCGGTGGCGATGACGCGCGCGCCGAGCGAGACGAACCGCTCCGCCGCCGCCCGGCCGATACCCTGACCGGCGGCGGTAATCACCACTGTCCGGCCGTTAAAATCCTGCACCATGAATAGCCTCCCGCTAAGGCCCGCCCGCCCTGCGGGGACCGGACCGCTGAATTTCGATGATCTCAAATATGGATCGACAATTCATATGTAAACGCGGTATTCATATGGCGTCAAGCAAACTTGCGTGGATGTCGGCTATCGGGCAACCATATTTTCAGGCAGCCCACCCGGCGACCGCGCAAAACACCATCGAGGCCAGATGACCGACGACGACAGCGAAAGATATCGCGCTCCCGCCCTCGACAAGGGTCTGGACATTCTCGAACTTCTGGCCCGCACCGATGGCGGGCTGACCCAGATCGAGATCGCCAAGTCTATCGGCAAAAGCCCGAACGAGCTTTATCGCATGCTGGACCGGCTGGTGCGCCGCGGTTATGTGCAGCGGCTTGACGGAGACCGCTTCTCATTAACGCTGAAGATGTTCGGGCTGGCGCATTTCCATGCGCCGATCCGCCGGCTGGTTTCTTTCGCCGCACCGGTCATGCGCGATTTTTCGGCAAGTGCCGAGCAGGCTTGCCATCTGGCAATTTATGATCGCGGCAGCGTCGTCGTCATCGCCCAGCAGGAATCGTCCACCTATTGGGCCATGTCCATGCGGGTCGGCGCGCAGATGAGCCTGTTCCACACCGGCTCCGGCCATGTGCTTCTGGCTTTCCAGACGGAAGCGCAGCGCCAGATCATGATAACCGAACAGGTGCGCGGCGGCGGCGAAACCGTGCCGCCGGACCTTGCCGGGCGACTGGCGGAGGTGCGCAAAAACGGTTTAGAATCCATGGACAGCCTTCAGACCGCCGGCGTGCGCAATATTTCCGCCCCGGTGCTGACGCTGGACGGCACGGCGCTTGCCGTCATCACCTGCCCCTATATTACCCCGCTTGGCGGCAAGGCCCCGACACGCGAGGCCTGTGAAGCGCTGATCCGCGAGGCGGCAAAGCGGATTTCCGAAGTGGCGACGGGAAACGGAAATTCCTGAAACGCACAAAAAAACGCGACCGGCAGGGACCCGATCGCGTTTTGAGTGACTGGAGATTTATATCTCTTAAACGCAGGGGGAACGTGGATGGTTCCCCCTTTTTGTATCAGGCCGCAGCCAGCGTCAGTTCCTTGCGGACCATTTCGCGCAGCGTCACCAGATCCTTGGCGAACAGGCGGATGCCTTCCGAGAGCTTCTCGGTGGCCATCGCGTCTTCGTTGAGCGCCCAGCGGAATGCCTTCTCGTCAAGCGACTGCAGCGGCTCTGCCTTGATATTGTCGGGCGAAAGCTTGCGCTCCAGCTTGCCGCTGTCCTTGTCCAGCTCTTCCAGCAGTGCCGGGCTGATCGTCAGGCGGTCGCAACCGGCCAGCGCTTCGATTTCGCCGACATTGCGGAAGGACGCGCCCATGACGACGGTGCTGATGCCATTGGCCTTGTAGTAATTGTAGATGCTGCGCACCGACACGACGCCCGGATCGGTTTCGGCAGTGTAGGTCTCACCGGTGGACTTCTTGTACCAGTCGAGAATACGGCCGACGAAGGGCGAGATGAGGAAGACCTTGGCTTCGGCGCAGGCAATCGCCTGGGCCTGCGAGAAGAGCAGCGTCAGGTTGCAGTCGATGCCTTCGGACTGGAGAACCTCGGCGGCCTTGATGCCTTCCCAGGTGGAAGCGAGCTTGATGAGAATGCGTTCACGCTCGATGCCGCGCTCCTTATAGGCGGCAATGATGTGGCGCGCCTTGGTGATGGAGGCTTGCGTATCGAAGGAAAGGTCGGCATCGACTTCGGTCGACACACGGCCGGGAACGAGGCCGGCAAGAGCCGCACCCACGGAAATGGCGAGACGATCGGCAACGGCAGCGACGACGGCGTCGGACTGGCCGCCCTGCTTCTTGCCCCAGGCGACGGCTTCCTTCACCGCATCGGCAAAGGCCGGTGTGCCGAGCGCCTTCAGAACGATGGTCGGGTTGGTGGTGCAATCCACCGGCTTCAGGCGCGCAACCGCCTCGATATCGCCGGTATCGGCAACGACCGTGGTGATGGCGCGAAGTTGTTCGAGTTTGGACGTCATATCGAATGATCCTTCATGATCTCTTGAAAACTTGCTCTGCCGTCATTTCGTTCCCGCACCATGGGGGCGCCCAAGGCCGAAATCGCGGTTTGTCCGGCTCCGACTATCGCAAGCGGCACGGTCGAAAGTCAAGACATTTGCGCATCGCAATTGACATAAGTTTCACGCCTGCGATACTCGGCCGCTAATAAAGAATGGCGGAAACCGTGGCGAAACTGAGAAGAGAAACCCATACGGCCTATTCGGAAGCGGCGTCTCTGCGGCTGCGCGCCGCATGGCTCTATTATAATCAGGGCATGACGCAGAAAGACGTCGCGGAAAAACTCGGCATCAGCCGCTCCACCGTCATCCGCCTGCTGGACGAGGCGATGAAACGCTCCGAAGTACAGATATGGATCAACGAAGGCATCGAGGACTTCGTCGAGCTGGCCGGCCGGCTGGAGGCGGCTTATGGGCTGGACGAGGCGGTGATCATCCCTTCCCCCGGCCCATCCCCGGATAAGACGAATGCCGAAGGCACGGCCAAGGCGGTCGGGCTGGCGCTCGGGCAATTCCTCTCCGAAGCGGTGCCGAACGAGGCCACCATCGGCGTCGGCTGGGGCCGCACCATGACCGCCTCGCTTTCCAGCTTCCGCCCGCCGCGCCGGGAAAATTGCAAGGTCGTCTCGCTGCTCGGCGGTATCGTCGCCGTGCACCAGACCAACCCGCTCGACTACACCTGGCGGCTGGCGAGCGCGCTCGGGGCGGAATGTTACATGTTCCTTGCGCCGCTGCTGGTGGATTCGGTTGAGACCAAACGGGCACTGATCGAAAAATGCGGGCTTGCGACGCTTTACGATCTCGCCGAAACGCTCGATCTCGCCATCGTCTCCTGCGGCGATATCGGGCCACATTCGACATCGCTATCAGAAGGCTTCATTTCCAAGGCGACGCTGCAGGAACTCATCGATGCCGGCTGTGTCTGCGACACCATGTTCAATTTCATCGATGCCGAAGGTCGCTCGGTCGATCACCCGATCAACCAGCGCGCCATGGCGATCGATCTCGACACGCTGCGCAAGGCAAAACACATCGTGCTGGCCTCCGGCGGTGCCCACCGCGCCATCGCCATCCGCGCTACGATCAAGCGGATCGGATGCAATACGCTGATAACAGACGAGGCGGCGGCGCGGGCGTTGATGGAGCTGGTTTAGGCTTCGTCAGTCGATTTAGGCCCGCCCTCATTCCTGTGCTTGTCACAGGAATCCAGTCGGCGCGCGTCTGCGCGACGGGAAGAGTCTTTTCAACCCAAGGACTTGGGTTGGCTGGATCCCTGTGACAAGCACAGGGAAGAGGGAAACCTGCGTCACACCTTCCCCGTTTCCCAGCCGAGCATAGCCCGCTTGCGGGTCAGGCCCCAGTGATACCCCGTCAGAGCCCCGCTTTTGCCGACGGCGCGATGGCAGGGAACGACGAAGGAGACCGGGTTTGCCCCGACCGCCGCACCCACGGCACGCGACGCGGTGGGCTGGCCGATATCGCAGGCGATGTGCGAATAGGTAACCGCGCGGCCCATCGGGATTTTCAGGAGGCTTTCCCAGACCCGCACCTGAAAATCCGTGCCAAGCAGCACGACGCGCAGCGGCCTGTCCGCCGACCACATGGATGGATCGAAGATGCGGGCGGCGTAGGGCGCGGTCGCTTCGCGATCCTCGACATAACCGGCATTCGGCCAGCGGCCGGCCATGTCCTCGAAACAGGCCCTTTCCTCACCCGGATCGGCAAAGGCGCAGCCGGCAAGGCCACGATCGGTCACCATGACCAGCGCAAGACCGAAGGGCGAGGTGTGGAAACCGTAACGGATCGTCAGCCCGCCGCCCTTGGCCTTCCATTCGCCGGGCGACATGGCCTCATGGGTAACGAACAGATCGTGCAGGCGTCCGGGGCCAGACATGCCGACCTCGATCGAGGTTTCCAGCAGCGGCAAATCCTCTTCGCGCAACAGCCGCTTGGCATGATCGAGCGTTACGGCCTGCAGGAATGCCTTGGGCGAAAGGCCGGCCCAACGGGTGAAGGTCTTCTGCAATTGCGTCGGCGACTGGCCAAGCTCTGCGGCAATGGCTTCGAGGGAGGGCTGCTCGCGATAATCCAGCGTCAAAAGCTCGATAACCCCGCGCACCGTGTCGTAATCCGTTCCGATGGGGGTGATGTCTTCGTTCAGCGTAATATTGGCGTTCATCGCAAATCTCCTAACGGGTAAGAGAAAATCACTAAAGCGACTTCGTCTCCACCCGTTTCTTGCGCGGCATCACGATACGCAAGGAATGTTCGTTAGCCGGAACACCCACGCACCCTCATTCCTGTGCTTGTCACAGGAATCCAGCCGACGCGCGTCCGCGTGGCGAAGGACTCTTTTCAGCCCAAAGACTTGGGCTGGCTGGATCCCTGTGACGAGCACAGGGATGAGGGAAAGAGACTACAGCGCCACGACAACCCTCTGATCCGTTCACATCCGCCGCCGCACAGTCGCCAGCGCACCGCCAAACGCCTTCGCGAAACTTTCCCGGTCATCCGGATTGAGAAACGAACCGATATCGGTCGCCCGGCCTTCACCCGTCACATGCATGGAGACGATGCCGATCTCGTCGTGCCGCCTCACCCTGAAGCGCGCCCAGAAGGGATTGAAGCGATGTTCCACCATCCGCCCGGCGGGAGAAAATTTGCGGATAGACAGGCTGGTGCGCGAGACGCTGACCTCTTCCCGCGCCTTCGCCGCCCGGTAATTGGCGCGGAAGGCGGCATAAAGCAGCAGGAAATCCAGCCCGAAGAACAGGCCGACCGGCCATGCCCCGGTGGCGAGGAAAAAGCCGCCATAGACAAGGCAGGCCAGGCCGGAGAAAAGCAGGAGCAGCCGGAAACCCCTTCTGCCAAGCGAACGGTGCGGAACGAGTTCCGCCGCGAAAATCGGCTGGTCGTTGAGCGTATCCACGTTGCTTTCCTCAGGGCGGGCTGGCTATAGATAGTCCATGACAGTCGCCAAAAAACGATCCAGCACCCAAACATTGAAAAAGTCAAATCCGGCATCCGCGCGCAAGCCGGCGCGGGTGAAAACGGCCTATTCCAAGGACGAGCTCACCGAGATCTTCCGCCGCTTTTCCATTCAGCGACCGGAGCCGAAAGGCGAGCTGGAACATACCAATCCCTTTACCCTGCTGGTGGCCGTGGCGCTTTCCGCGCAGGCGACCGATGTGGGCGTGAACCGGGCCACACGCGCGCTGTTCAAGGTGGCCGATACGCCGGAAAAGATGCTGGCGCTCGGCGAGGAAGAACTGATCGGTTATATCAAGACCATCGGGCTTTACCGCAACAAGGCGAAAAACGTCATTGCCCTGTCCCAGATGCTGATCGACAATTTCGGCGGCGAGGTGCCGAAAACCCGCGAGGAGCTGGTGACCCTGCCCGGCGTCGGCCGCAAGACCGCCAATGTGGTGATGTCCATGGCTTTCGGCGTGCCCACGCTTGCGGTTGATACACATGTGTTCCGCATCGCCAACCGGCTCTGTCTTGCGCCGGGCAAAACCCCTGACGAGGTTGAAGACCGGCTGATCCGCATCATTCCCGAACAATATCTGTTCCACGCCCATCACTGGCTGATTCTGCACGGGCGTTACTGCTGCAAGGCGCGCAAGCCGGAATGCGAACGCTGCGTGATTGCCGATATCTGCAAGTCGCCGGAAAAGACCTTCGATATTCCGGCGCCGCTGGTGGAATTACCCGCGCAGCTGTTCGGTGCGGCCGGCGGCGAATGAGGGATCGCGCCGGCTGACGGCCTTATGCAGATGCACCATCATCGAGGCGGCAAAAAGTGGCGTCAACAGGTTGAGGAACGGCACCGCCAGGAAGGCCGCGATTACCAGCCCGGCCATGAAAACGGTGGCGCGGTGTTTTGAACGGAACAACCTCGCTTCGGCGGGCGAGCGGAAACGCATCGCCGCGAATTCGAAGAATTCCCGGCCGAGCAGATAGCCGTTCACCAGAAAAAACGCGATGAGATTGATACCCGGCACCAGAAGCAGCAACAGCGCGACAAGGTTGCCGGCAATGACGACACCGAAGAACTTGATGGACGACAGAACAGCTTCGCCGACCGGCATCGCCTTGCCCGGCGGATCGTTCGGATAGTTCTTTTTCTCAACCACTTCGGCGACATCGTCGAGAAACAGGCCGGCAATGACGGCGGTGACCGGCGAAATGAGCAGCGCGAGCGCCAGCGCCAGCCCGATGCCGGCGAAAATGGCGAAAACGAAGGTCAGCCAGCCCGCCCAGTCCGGCACGCCGGGGATAAGCGTATCCACCCACGGCAGGGCGAAATAAATGAAGATCGAGCGGATGGCGAACCACAGCGCCGCAAGCACGAGAAGCGTGAGCCCCAGAACCTTCCAGAAGACCGACCGGGTTTCGGCGGCAAAGAGATTGTGGAAGGCAAGCCTCGCCGCATCAAAAATCATCCGGAACTCCTCGACGCCTTTCGCGTTAAAACACACTTACCAGACGAGAGATAAGCGCTGCCCGCCCACTCTGCAAGACGGACGGAAAGATGCCAAATGGCTGGATTTAAACCGCAGATGGAATTTCTCTTGAATAAAAGGTATCTCTAAAATATAATAATACACCTATTACATTTCGCATTCCGGTCCGGTGGAGGACAAGGCCGGAAAAGCTATCCCCCACCGTCAAATTGCGGTTCGCACGCTCGTTTGCGCGCGCGCATGCATCATCGTTCAATAAAGATAAAAGAATGAGGCGTTGGTGGAAAAGCTGCTGTTGAACCTTACGCGCGCCATGAAGGCAGGCACCCCTTCAGAGCGCAAGATCGCCAAATATCTGATCGAACATCTGGACGAATTGCCGTTCGAGACGGCGCAGACGCTGGCCGCCAAGCTCAGCCTCAGTCCGATGACGGTCGGCCGTTTCCTGCGCTCGCTGGGATACCGGCAATTCAGCGATATACGCGCCGATCTGCGCCATGCCGAAGAAACGGCCGGCGCGGACCAGCCCGCCATGGCAGAAGGCGGCGAACGCCATTCCAACCCGTTTTCGCAGCTTCTGTCGCAGCAGATTCAGGCCATCCAGACCGCTTTCGACATGACCACCCAATCGGTCTGGCGGGTCGCCATGAACGAGATCGCCACGGCGGGCAATGTTTTTCTGGCAACCTCTCCGGAAGGTCTCGATGCCGGGCGGCATTTTTACGGGCGGCTTCTGGAGAGCCGGGGCCATATCCATTATCTCGGCAGCGACAGCGCGGCCTATGTCGCCCTGTGGGATTTCGACCCCGCGCAGGCGCTGCTCGTCATCATGGATTGCGGCGGCGCCCTGTCGCCCCTGCAACGCCTGTCGGCAATGGCGCGCAAGAGCGGCTACAGGACATTGCTGATCACCACACGCTTTTATGAATGGGGACCGGAAAGCGCAGATCTCTGCCTTGCCATGCCGCAGGCGCAGAATGGCGGCCAGGGCCTGCTGCAACTGGTCTCCCTGCTGGAATTCACCCTCTGTGCGCTTGGCGCCAGCGCCGATGACAGCGGCAGGGCAAGGGCAAAGAACCTCACGGCCCTGAAACGCTCGCTGCGCAGTTGATTGCGCCTGGCGGCAATGCGGGGGCCGAGGGATCGAGTGGTTACCGCTCGTTTTTTCTCCTCGTCGGGGAGAAGGTCGCGGCAGCGGGATGAGCGACTGTCTTTGATGTCAAGCGTTTTGCCATGGTTTGCTGTCTCTGATGATGGCGTTGAGGATGGTCAGGAGTTTTCGCATGGTTGCGACGGTAGCGAGGATTTTCGGCTTTCCGGCTTCCACGAGGCGATCGCGAAAGGCCTTGAGGACTGGATTGTGCCGTGCCCCTACCAGCGCCGCCATGAACAACACCGCCCGGACCTTGCCCCTTCCGCCACCGATGAAGCTTTTGCCCTTCCATTTGCCCGATTGTCGGGTCCAGGGAGCAAGGCCCGCCAGCGAGGCGATTTGACGCCGGTCGAGATTGCCCAGTTCCGGCATCTCGGCAAGAAGCGTGCGCGCCGTTGCAGGCCCCACACCGGGAACGGAGGTCAGCAGCGCCTCGCGCACACGCCACACGGGGGATTTGCGGATGTGATCGTCCATTTCCGCATCAATGCTGTCCACCTCCCGGCGCAGGGCGGCAAGCAGGCGCTGAATGCTTTTGCGGGTCGATTTCTCCAGCGCCATGCGTAACCGGTTCTCTTCGGCCACGATCATCTGCACGATCTGCCGCCTGCGGTCGACAAGTGCCGACAAAAGCTGGGTTTGCTGATCACGCAGAGGCCGTATCTGTGGCTTGGTGGCAGACACGAAAGCAGCAATCACTGCCGCATCGACCGCGTCGGTCTTGGCACGGCGACCAATGGCATTGGCATAGGCACGCACCTGCGCCGGATTGACCACGATCACCGCAAATCCTGCCGCCGAAAGCCGTGCCACGGCCAGCGTCTCGAAGCCGCCTGTGGCTTCCAGTGCCACGATATCGGCATGCACCTCTTTGAGACGCTCTACCAGATCGTCGATCCCGGCATGGCTGTTCTCGACGAAGAACGCCGTGCCCGATGCTGCGAACGCCACATCCAGACGGTCCTTGGAAACGTCGATGCCAACACTATTATCCATCTTATCCCATCCTTGCCTAATCGGGCTTCGCACACGCAAGCGGCCCCGGCGACTGTTCGGGTTCGATGAAAAAGCGGAGGGAGACCCGGGCTCATCCACGGGATCAATGTCCCCAGGGGGGATCGGTCTTCCATCCGCCACCGCACAAGCGACAATAGCACAGTGCGATGAAGGGAAGTTACAAGGGGGCTAGAGTGCGTTCTATCGCTGGCGTTCCCCCTCATCCGGCCCTTCGGGCCACCTTCTCCCCGGCGGGGAGAAGAAATGCGCGGCATCCGTCGAAGCCAATCATTGGCCTTTAGAAAATCAAAGGCTTTCCAGTTCCTGACGATGGCGGTGCATGGCGAGAAAACGGCGATAATCCCGCTCATAACGGGGGCCACGCACCGGATTGCCTGATATTTCCGCATTGCCCGGATACATGGCGGCCCCTGCTGCCGCAAGGTTCGCATGCACCCCGCCGGCCGTCGCCGCCGTCATCGCCGTGCCGAGCAGCACCGCATCGGCGGTGGCGGGAACGACGATGCGCTTGCCCGTCACATCGGCATAAAGCTCCATCAGCAGCGGGTTCTTCACATGCCCGCCGGTAACGTGCAGGCCTTCCACCGCATAACCGAAACGCTCCATCGCATCGAGCACATGGCGGGCGCCGAGCGCAATGGCGACGGCCGTGCGCCAGTATAGACGGCAGAGACTGTCGAAAGACGTATCCAATGTCAGCCCGCTGATGACGCCGACCGCATGCGGATCGGCAAGCGGCGAGCGGTTGCCGTGGAAATCCGGCAGCACATGCAGCCGCTCGGCGAAGGCCTCGCCCTCAAGCGCGCGCAATTCCGTTACCCGCGCAACGATGCGGGCATGCAGCGCCGTATCCGGCTCACCGCCTGCCGCATGCATGCGCACAATATGGTCGAGCAGCGCGCCGGTGGCCGATTGCCCGCCCTCCACCAGCCAGTGACCCGGCAGGATCGCCTGCCAATAGGGCCCCCAGAGGCTGTGGCCGGGCATCTGTCGCTCCGACATGGCGACAAGGCAGCTCGACGTACCGGCGATCAGCGCCACATGCCGGCCCACATCCGCAGACAGGCAGCCGCCCAATGCGCCGAGCGCGCCGGCATAGGCGTCGATCATGCCCGCCGCCACCTGGCAACCGGTATCGAGACCCAGTTCGGCGGCAGCTTCGGGCGAAAGCGGGCCGATGCTTTCCCCCGACATTACCGTGGTCTCGGGCAGCCCTGCCCGCTCTCTCAAATCGGCGAGGCCCGCCAATTCGAGATAATCCGCCTGCCAGCCGGGATTTTCCTGCGCCAGAAAATTCCACTTCGCCGTCTGCGTGCAATTTGAGCGCTGCGCTGAACCGGTCGCCCTCCACGTCAGGAAATCCGCCAGATCGAAAGCGAAGGACATGCGCGACCAGCTTGCCGGCATATGCGTCTTCAGCCACATCAGCTTCGGCATCTGCATTTCCGGCGAGACGCTGTTGCCGGCAAAATCCAGCACCCGGTGGCCGGATGCCGTCAGCCGGTCGGCCTCGTCGATTGCCCGATGATCGAGCCAGACGATGGTGTCGAACCGGTCCTCCCCGGTAACGGAAACCGAAACCGGCTCACCCCGCCCATCGCGGATGACCAGCGAGCAGGTGGCGTCGAAACCGATGGCGGCAATGCTTTGCGGCGAAACACCGGCCTCGGCAAGCGCCGCCCTCACCACGATGCAGACCGCTTTCCATATGTCGGTGGAATCGTGTTCGGCGTGGTTTTCCTGCGGCCTCCGCATCAGGATGGGATGGGTGGAGCGGGCAAGCAGCCGGCCGGCCGGATCGAAAATGCCGGCCCGGGCGCTGGCGGTGCCGACATCGACAGCGACGAGATTTTGACGCATCAAGACTGCAATTCCATCCCTTGCGCAACGACCCGGCGACGGCGGCAGGCAAAATCTACTTCAGCCCGCATCACGTTCCATTTGGCCGTCAAAACCGCCCTTCCCCACATAGCTACGGACAAGTTGGACCAAATCCGGCATCGCGTCAAACACCGCATCCGCGCCAAGCCCGGCGATCTTTTCACGGAATGCGGGAAAGCGCGCATGCGAACCGCCGGTAAAGGCAAAAACGCCCATACCCGCGGCCTTTGCGGCGGCAATGCCGGCCGGGCTGTCCTCGATCACGATGCAGTGACGCGGCTCGACGCCCATTTCGCGCGCCGCATGCAGGAAAAGATCGGGCGCCGGCTTGCCGTTCTTTACCATGGTGGCGCTGAAGACATGCGGTTCGAATTTGTCGATCAGGCCGGTCAGCCCCAACGAATAACGGATGCGTTCCGGCTGGCTTGAGGAAGCGACGCAGCGCCGCAGCGGCAGGAGCCTGTTCAGCGTTTCGCCAATGCCGTCAATCGGCCGAAGCTCGGTGCGGAAACGCTCGAACAGCGTCGCCCGCATATGGTCGAGAAAATCGATGTCGGTTTCGACACCGTAATCCTCAAACAGCGTCGCCGTCATGCTGGCGACGCTGCGGCCGAGAAAGCGCTCATAGGCCTCTTCCTCTCCCATCGTCACGCCGAGATGGGAGAGCATGTCGAGAAGGACGGAGATGGAGACCGGCTCGCTATCGACGAGAACGCCGTCGCAATCGAAAATCAAAAGGGGCCCGGTCTCGTCTTCCATCTCTCAGTCACTTTTCAGCCAGCTTGTCATCCAGATAAAGCTGCAAGGTCTTCGCCGTGCCTTCTTGCCACAGCGTCTTCACTGCATGGGCAAAGCGTTTACGGAAAAGCTCCGATTCGGCAACCGTTCCGAAGATATCCTCAAGCGCGAGGAAGGCCACGGGATCGTCCTTGGCTTTGATCGCCGCCGCTTGCAGCCGCTCGGCGCTCGCATCGTTGAAGGCGATTTCCTTGCCGCTGTCGGAGGTGCCCTGGAAATAGCGGCACCACAGCGCCGAGACCAGCGAAAGGCCGACAATATCTTCACCGCGCGCCAGACGGTCGGCGGTGGATGGCAGGATAAATTTCGGCTGGCGGTTGGAACCGTCCTGCGCCAAACGCGGAATGGTGTCGCCGATTTTCGGATTGAGGAAACGCCGCTCGATCAGCGCGAAATAATCGGCGAGATTTGTATCGGGAACCGGCGGAATGACCGGGATGATCTCTTCATTTTCAAGCTTCGCCAGAAATGCCCGGATCAGCGGATGTTCCATCGCCTCATGCACGAAATGAATGTCGAGCAGCGCCGCCGGATAGGCGATTGCCGCGTGGCCGCCATTGAGGATGCGGATTTTCATGTGCTCATAGGGCGCAACGTCCCTGACAAACTGTACGCCGGCCTTTTCCAGCGCCGGGCGACCGGCGGGAAAATTATCCTCCATCACCCATTGCTTGAACTCCTCGCAGAAGACCGGCCAATTGTCCTCGATGCCGAAGTCGTCGCGGGCAATATTGCGTTCGCGCTCGCCGGTAGCAGGCGTGATGCGGTCAACCATGGAATTGGGGAATGCGACGTTTTCGCCGATCCAGTTGGCGAAGGCCGGATCGGACAGGGCCGCGAGCCCGACCACCGCATTTTTCGTGACCTTGCCATTATGCGGAATGTTGTCGCAGGACATAACGGTGAAGGGTTGCAGCCCCTTGTCGCGCCGCGCCTTCAGCCCGGCGACGATGAGGCCGAACACGGTTTTCGGCGAAGCCGGGTTTCTGCCATCCTCGGCAATGGCCGGATGCTGCGGGTTGAAGGAACCGGAAGCATCGATGAAATAACCGCCCTCGGTAATCGTCATCGAGACGATGCGGATTTTCGGATCGGCGAGCGTATCGATGATGGCCTTTGTATCGCCAACCTTCAGAATGTCGATCATCGGGCCGGTAACGCGCGCACCGGTGCGGTTATTGTCCTGCTCCACCACCGTCGTCAGGAAATCCTGCGCAGCGAGTTTCTCGCGCATCACCGCATCGGACGGCAGAACGCCCGCGCCGATGATGGCGAAGTCATGGTCCGTTCCGGTGTTGAACAGGTCATCCAGATAAACCGCCTGATGGGCGCGGTGGAAATTGCCGACGCCGAAATGCACGATGCCGGCGGAAAGATCGGCCCGGGAATAGGCCGGAACCGCCGCGGTTTTTCTGGCGTCGTCAAGCGTTGCGAGGGAGAGTTTGCATGTCATGTCACGATCCTCGAAGGGGAAACGTTGTTCGTGCCAAGGCCGGGCGGCAGACGCCCGATACTCAGCTCATCCAGTTGCCGCCATCGACATTATAGGTCTGGGCGACGATGTATTCGGCCTCATCGGAGGCAAGGAAGATCGCCATGCCGGTCAGGTCTTCGGCACGGCCCATGCGGCCGAAGGGCACGGCCTCCCCGACCAGCCGCTTCTTTTCACCGGCGGGGCGGTTTTCATATTTCGCAAACAGCGCATCCACGCCGTCCCAGTGCTCGCCATCGACCACGCCCGGCGCAATCGCGTTGACGTTGATGCCGTGCCTGATGAGATCGAGCCCGGCCGATTGGGTGAGGCTGATGACGGCGGCCTTGGTGGCGCAATAAACCGCCACCAAGGCCTCGCCGCGCCGGCCCGCCTGGCTTGCCATGTTGATGATCTTGCCGCCTTTTCCCCGAGCAATCATTGTTTTTGCGGCGGCCTGCATCATGAACAGCGTGCCGGAGACGTTGATCGAAAACAGTCTTTCGTAGCTCTCGCGTTTGATCTCGATAATCGGTGCGAGGTCGAACAGCGCGGCATTATTGATGAGGATATCGAGTCCGCCCGTCTGACCCTCCACCGTGCGAATGGCGGTGTCGATGGAATGCTGTTTGGTCACGTCGAGTTCGACGGCATAGGCATTCTCGCCGATCTCGCGGGCGGTCTTGCTGGCGCGCTCGAAATCGATATCGGCAATGGCGACGGTTGCCCCCTCGCGTATATAGGCCTCCGCAAAGGCGCGGCCGATGCCGCGCGCCGAACCTGTTATAAGCGCGGATTTGCCTTCCAGTCTTCCCGTCATATCGCCTTACCCTTTTCTTCGAACCTGTGGATCTTGGTATCATCGGGGGTGATGAAGACGGTATCGCCGTGTTTGCATTCGAACTCGCCGTCGGTCCTTGCGGTAATCGGGCCGATACCATCGACCTCGAGATGCAGGAAGGTATCCGATCCGAGATGTTCGGCGACGGTCACCTTGCCCTGCCACAGCCCCGCTTCCTTCGACAGCACCAGATGCTCCGGCCGCACGCCGGCGGTGGTCGCACCCTTTTGGCGAGCGTAATCGCCCGTCACCAGGTTCATGCGCGGCGAGCCGATGAAGCCGGCGACGAAGAGGTTGGCGGGAGAGCGGTAAAGCTCCATCGGCGAGCCGACCTGCTCGATATTGCCGCGGTTGAGCACGACGATCTTGTCGGCCATGGTCATGGCTTCCACCTGGTCGTGGGTGACATAGATCATCGTTGTCTTCAGCGTGTTGTGCAGCTCGGAGATTTCCAGCCGCATGGTGCCGCGCAGCGCCGCATCGAGGTTGGAAAGCGGCTCGTCGAACAGGAAGGCGGAAGGTTCGCGCACGATGGCGCGGCCGATGGCGACACGCTGGCGCTGGCCGCCGGACAACTGCGAGGGCCGGCGTTCGAGATAATCGGTGAGGTTCAGCACCCGGGCAGCGTCTTCCACCTTTTTATCGATGATCGCCTTGTCGAGCTTGGCCATCTTCAGCGGGAAGGCGATGTTGTTCCTGACACTCATATGCGGATAAAGCGCATAGGACTGGAACACCATGGCAAGGCCGCGCTCGGCCGGCGCCTTTTCGGTGACATCCTTGCCGTCGATGACGATC